>NZ_CVTU01000056.1:0-47959 GCF_900004965.1 Pseudomonas sp. 44 R 15 | reverse complement strand
GCGAGGTGCCGAGTGGTGGGGCATGTACGGGACAACCACATGGGTTACAAAAAAGTGCATTCACATAGGTGACACTTTGATTGAAACATAGCCGTTCTTTGCATCCCTAGCATTGACGTGACCTAGTATCACCGGACCGAAGATCACATTCCATACCCCGTCCTTGATCAGCTCCATTCCAATGTTCTGATGCCTGAGCAGGTTACCCACGTATATCCGCAGACCAGCTCGATTAATGATGCCGCTACCATCTGCCAGGTAACACTCAACATGGCTCGCATACACCATTTCCGGTAGCTTCTCCGGATAAGACCGAGTTGAGGGTGTGTAGCAGGAGGCCGGGGTTTTCTGACCGAGTGCCTCGTGTCCCCGCTCATAATTGTAGTGCTGCATAAATCGGTCAAAGTGTTTTTGCTGAGCCTCCCAAGCAATTGCCGGCGGTTGGGGAAAGGTGCTTTTCAGTGTCCGGTGCATGCGTTCATGACGCCCATTTTGGTCTGGCCGACCGGGCTCAATTCGCTCAGGGATAATCCCAAGGCGTAACCACCAGATTGACAATTGCGACAGCCCCGCACGCCCTGTACTCGCAAACGGCACGCCGTTATCGGTGCGGATGCGCTCAGGCATTCCATACTCACGAAAAACGCGCTCGAAGGTTTGCTGGGTCTCCTTGAGATTGGTATTGGCCATGCTCTCGCAGGCAAGCAGGAAGCGACTGGCATGATCCATGATCGTCAGCGGATAGCACCAAACGCCCGCTCCGGTAAGAAATTGGCCCTTGTAATCAGCGCTGAAGAGCTGATTAGGCGTTTCTGCCTTACGCAAAGGCTTGGGATAGACCGCGACACGCTGACGCGACGATCGAGGCGTGATCAAGTCCGCGGCCTTAAGGATGTTGTAAATCGTCGTTTTCGACGGTGGATCCTGCCCAGGAAAACGTTTCATCAGATCGTTCTGGATCTTTTTAGGACCTGGGATCGTTTCACCGGCCGAACGAAGCTCAATAATCGCCTGCCTCACAACCACCGGCACCACATAGGTTTGGTTGTGCCGGCGGCGACTACGTTCGTCGAGCCCACTGGGTCCCTCCAGTTGGTAGCGCTCGACCCATTTGTAACCAGTCTTGCGGCTGATCTGATAGTCCTGGCACAGCTGGCTAAAGCTGTGCTTTTCAGACAAATACTCGGCGATGAACATCACTTTGAGGTCCATAGGTTTCAGCTCTCTCCAGGGCATGGTCAGATCCTCGCGAAATCGACCCTGCCAGTTAAAAACTGTTACCTATGTGCGTGAACTGATTTGTAACCCATGTGGGTGAGTCATACCGGCAAGAGCGTTTTGCTTACTTTTGCGCTTTTCAAAAGTGAGCCGCTGTAAAAGCGGAACCGTTAGCAGTCGTTACCGCAGAAACGGATATGTACTCGGTCCAATCCAACATCCTGGTCGGCCCAGAGGCCGCCATCGGGGGCAAGCCCCCTCCCACATTGGATCTATGTGAACCCGATCAAGTGTGGGAGGGGGCTTGCCCCCGATGGCGGTCTACAGGCCTACACCGCCTCCCGATAAGGATTGCGCGGGTCCTGGGTCCAGTTCAAAAACGGCTTGCCCGTGTCGATCGGCACCATCTCGATGCAGTCGGCCACCGGGCAGGTGATCTGGCACAGATTGCAGCCCACGCACTCGTCATCAATCACCTCATATTGATGCGTACCATCGGCCTGCTTCAAACTGGCGATGGCCTGGTGCGAAGTGTCCTCGCAGGCGATATGGCAACGCCCGCAGCCAATGCACGCTTGCTGGTCAATCTTCGCAATCACCTGGTAGTTGATATCCAGGTATTTCCAATCGGTGGTATTGCCCACCGCGCGCCCGGAAAACTCCTGCAAGCTGGTGTAACCCTGGCTGTCCATCCACCGCGACAAGCCATCCTTCATTTCTTCCACGATGCGAAACCCATGCAGCATCGCCGCCGTGCATACCTGCACCGCGCCGCAGCCCAGGGCGACGAATTCCGCCGCGTCACGCCAGTTACCGATGCCGCCGATACCGCAGATCGGCAGGCCCTGGGTCTGCGGGTCGCGGGCGATTTCGGCGACCATGTTCAAGGCAATCGGTTTGACCGCCGAGCCGCAATAGCCGCCATGGGTGCTTTGCGTGCCGACCACCGGCAGGGCGACCATGCGTTCGAGGTCGACGCTGGTGATGGAGTTGATGGTGTTGATCAGCGACACCGCATCGGCGCCGCCACGATACGCCGCGCGCGCGGCCACGCGGATGTCGGTGATGTTGGGCGTGAGCTTGACGATCACCGGCAGTGAGCAATAGGTCTTGCACCAGCGCGTCACCTGTTCCACATACTCCGGCACCTGGCCGACCGCCGCGCCCATGCCGCGTTCGGGCATGCCATGGGGGCAGCCGAAATTCAGCTCGATGCCGTCGCAACCGGTGGCTTCTACCAGCGGCAGGATGTTTTTCCAGGATTGCTCGACACAAGGCACCATCAGCGACACGATCAGCGCGCGGTCCGGCCAGTCCTTTTTGACCTGGGTGATTTCGCGCAGGTTGATCTCCAGGGAACGGTCGGTGATCAGCTCGATATTATTGATACCCAGCACTTCGCGATTGGCCCCGTAGTGGGCCGAATAGCGCGACGACACGTTGACCGCCGCCGGGTCTTCACCCAGGGTTTTCCACACCACGCCGCCCCAGCCGGCCTCGAACGCGCGCACCACGTTGTAGGCTTTGTCGGTGGGGGGAGCAGAGGCCAGCCAGAACGGGTTGGGGGCTTTGATACCGGCGAATACAATCGACAGATCGGCCATTACGCGGCCTCCACATTGAGCATGAGTTGGGCATGGATGGCCTCGGCGGCCAGCTTGCCGTGTTGCACCGCCTGCACGGTGAGGTCCTGGCCGAGGCTGACGCAATCACCGCCGGCATAGACCCCGGGAATGCTGGTGCGCAGGTGTTCGTCGACAAAGATGCGTTCGCCTACGCGATGCAGCTGCCGGGCCAGTGGGTCGTGCAGCGCTGCGTTGTCAAAGCCTTGGCCGATGGCCTTGAAGATCGCGTCGGCGGCCAGTTCGAACGTTTCGCCGGTGGGCTGCAGGCGACCGTTCTCCATGTGTGTGCGGGCAAAGCGCATGCCGCGGACTCGGCCCTCGTCGTCAAGCAAGACCTCTTCGGGCTGGGCCCAGGTCAACAGGCGTACCTGATTGGCCTTGGCAATGTCCTGTTCATGCTGGGTCGCGCCCATGTCGGCGACACCACGGCGGTACACGAGGTTGACGTCGCGGGCGCCGAGGCGCGCCATTTGCACGGCCATGTCGATGGCGGTGTTGCCGGCGCCAAGCACGATGCAGCGGTCGGCCAACGGCAGTTGAGTGAGGTCGTCGGCTTGGCGCAGTTCGCGGATGTAGTCGGTGGCGGCGAGCAGGCCGGGGGCGTCCTCGTGGGGCAGGCCCAGGTGTTTGCTGGCCGCCAGGCCGAGGCCGAGGAACACCGCATCAAATTGCGTGTGCAGCTCGCTCAAGGTGAGGTTGTCGCCCAGGCGCTGGCCGTGACGCAGCTCGATGCCGCCGATTTGCAGGAGGAAATCCAATTCCTTCTGGGCGAAGTCGTCCACCAGCTTGTACTTGGCGATGCCGTATTCATTCAGGCCGCCGGCTTTTTCCCGGGCTTCGAAGATCACCACATCATGTCCCTGCAAGGCGGACCGGTGGGCGCAGGCCAGACCGGCAGGCCCTGCGCCGACTACGGCGATACGTTTACCGGTGGGCGCGGCGCGTTGGAAAGGGTGTTCGCTGAAATGGGCGTTGTCCACCGCGTAGCGTTGCAGCAGGCCGATCAGCACCGGGGCGCATTCTTCGGCGTTATTGCGCACGCAGGCTTGCTGGCAGAGGATCTCCGTGGGGCAGACGCGCGCGCAACTGCCGCCCAGGATGTTGGCCGAGAGGATTTTCTGCGCGGCGCCTTGCACGTTTTCGGTGTGGATATGGCGGATGAACGAGGGGATATCAATGTCGCTGGGGCACGCGTTCACGCACGGTGCGTCGTAGCAATACAGACAGCGCGAGGCTTCCAGTCGGGCCTGGCGGGCGTTGAGGGGCGGCGCCAGATCGGTGAACTGACTGGCGAGGGTGGCCCCGTCTTCGCGGGGGTGGGGGAGGTGGGTCAGTGTCTGGATCACGGTAGTGGCCTCACGGTTTTTTTGGATTGCCTCTAAGTGGGCATTTTTGTTGCCTTGGACGATCGTTCCCACGCTCGGCGTGGGAATGCCTCGTTGGACGCTCTGCGTCCGCTCTTGGGACGCGGAGCGTCCCTGGCTGCATTCCCACGCAGAGCGTGGGAACGATCAACGATCAATGTGGGAGGGGGCTTGCCCCCGATGGCGGTTTCAGCGGTTCACAGCCACTGGCTTGGACAGCGCTGCCCGCTTGCTCAGCTGTTCAAACACCGACGGATACGCCGGCCGTTCCACATACCGCCCGGCACCCCGCTCGGCGCGCAGGTCGCCATCGGCCCAGACCAGTTTGCCCTGGCTGATGGTGTGGCTCGGCACGCCGCGCACGGTCTTGCCTTCGAAGATGTTGAAGTCGACTTGCTGATGATGGGTCTTGGCGGAAATCGTGCGCGTGCCCTGCGGGTCCCACAGCACCAGGTCGGCATCGGCGCCCACGCGGATCGCGCCTTTGCGCGGGTAGAGGTTGAAGATCTTCGCGGTGTTGGTGGACGTCAGTGCGACGAATTCCTGCATCGACAGGCGCCCGGTGTTGACGCCCTCGTGCCACAGCAGCGCCATGCGGTCTTCGATGCCGGCGGTGCCGTTGGGGATCTTGCTGAAGTCGTCACGCCCGACGGCCTTTTGTTCGGCGCAGAAGCAGCAGTGGTCGGTGGCGGTGGTGTGCAGGTTGCCCGATTGCAGACCGCGCCAGAGTGCCTCCTGATGCCCGCGCGGACGGAACGGCGGGCTCATCACGTAGCCGGCGGCGGTCTGCCAGTCGGGATGCTGATAGACGCTGTCGTCCAGCAACAAATGGCCGGCGAGCACTTCGCCGTAGACCGCCTGGCCCTTGCCCCGCGCATAGGTGATTTCGTCCAGTGCTTCCTGGGTGGAGACGTGCACCAGGTACAGCGGCGTGCCGAGGGTCTCGGCAATGCGGATCGCCCGGCTGGCCGCTTCGCCTTCCACCTGGGAAGGGCGCGACAGCGGATGCGCTTCCGGCCCGGTGATGCCCTGGGCCATCAATTTGCGTTGCAGGTGGTAGACCAGCTCGCCGTTTTCCGCATGGACCGTGGGCACCGCGCCCAGTTCGAGGCAGCGCTCGAAACTGGCCACCAGGGTGTCGTCCGCCGCCATGATCGCGTTCTTGTAGGCCATGAAATGCTTGAAGCTGTTGATGCCGTGGTGGCTGACCAGTTCGGCCATCTCCTCGCGTACCTGGTCGCTCCACCAGGTGATCGCCACATGAAAGCCGTAGTCGGACGCCGACTTCTCGGCCCAGCCGCGCCATTGGTGGAACGCCTCCATCAAGGACTGCTGCGGGTTGGGAATCACGAAGTCGATGATCGAGGTGGTCCCGCCCGCCAGGCCCGCCGCCGTGCCACTGAAAAAGTCTTCACTGGCCACAGTGCCCATGAACGGCAGTTGCATATGGGTATGGGGATCGATGCCGCCGGGCATCAAGTATTGGCCGCTGCCATCGAGTGTTGCAGCGCCGGCGGGAATATCCAGGTCCGTGCCGATCGCACGTATCAGACCGTCTGCGCAAAACACATCGGCGCGGTAACTTTCATCATGGGTAATAACGGTGGCGCCACGGATCAACAGCGACATGTCGAGTTCCTCACAGGCTTGACCGGCTTGTGCCAGTTCTAAGTGTTGTAATACCGTTCGCCGACGGCGGGTTAATTCCTGTCATCGGTGACAGGAATAGAAACTAGCCCGAGTTTTTCGATTGGGCAAGAATATTTTTATTCGTCTTTTGTGTGATTTAACTATTTGATTTGTATAGATAAAAATAAAAAATCACCAAAATGAAGCAACCAGTTACCATTTTGACGCACTTGACAGGTTGCTGATTTGAGCAACATTTCTTATTGCAAATCAGCCGCTTGAGAGACAGCGCTTGACGAGGCCGGTAAATAAAAATAATTGTGTTGCACCAGATTGAGTCCTGAAGGTTCGGATAACTTTCCTGTTGTGGCGCCTGAGTCGCACGGCAAGTTCCGAAGATGCCCTCGGGCAATCGGATAAAGCTGATAAACATCAGCCAGTTATATATGCAGTGTGGGTCGCGAAGCAGTTGTCGGCACGGTAATTGAGTGCAGTGGCGGCTGGCCGGGCCTGAGATGTCATGTTGTCTACGAGGTACTCCGGCCACCTGCCTTAACCGTGCAGGTGAGCAACAATAATTTTAAAAAAACCGTGGAGCGGCCATGCAACAGAACAGATCGCAAGTCACCGAACGCAACGGCCTGTACGAACTCGACGCCGGCCCCGACGTCCTCGACAGCCCGCGCTACAACCACGACATGGCACCGACCAAGGTGCACGAACGCACCTGGAACAAGTGGCATATCACCGCGCTGTGGGTCGGCATGTCGATCTGTGTGCCCACCTACACCCTGGGCGGTGTGCTCACCGCGTACTTCGGCTTGTCGGTGGGCGAAGCGCTGATGGCGATTTTGCTGGCCAACATTGTGGTTCTCATCCCACTGACGCTTAACGCATTTCCGGGTACGAAGTACGGCATTCCCTTTCCGGTGCTGTTGCGCTCATCGTTCGGCATCCTGGGCTCCAATGTGCCGTGCCTGATCCGTGCGCTGGTGGCGTGCGGCTGGTTTGGCATCCAGACGATGTTCGGCGGGCTGGCGATTCATCTGTTTCTCGGCTCGATTTTCGAGGGCTGGAAGTCCCTCGGCGGCACCGGCGAGGTGATCGGGTTCATGATTTTCTGGTGCCTGAATCTGTGGGTAGTGTTGCGTGGCGCCGAGTCGATCAAGCGCCTGGAAACCCTGTCGGCGCCGTTGCTGGTTGCCGTGGGCATTGGCTTGTTGGTGTGGGCGATGCCGAATGTGTCGATCAGTGAACTGATGGCGATCCCGCCCAAGCGTCCCGAAGGGGCGAGTCTCACCGGTTATTTCATGGCCGGCCTCACCGCAATGGTGGGATTCTGGGCCACGTTGTCGCTGAATATCCCTGACTTCAGCCGCTATGCCAAAAGCCAGAAGGACCAGATCCTCGGGCAGATTTTCGGCCTGCCGCTGACCATGTTCCTGTTCGCCGCCCTGGGCGTGATCATGACCGCCGCTTCGGTAAAACTGGTGGGCGTCAGCGTGTCCGACCCGGTCACCCTGATCGGGCATATCCAGAGCCCGGTGTGGGTCGCCGTCGCCATGGCGTTGATCATCATCGCCACCTTGTCGACCAACACGGCGGCGAACATCGTTTCGCCGACCAACGACTTTCAGAACATCGCGCCCAAGCTGATCAACCGCACCACGGCGGTGATTCTGACCGGTCTGGTGGGGTTGGCGCTGATGGCCCATGAGCTGCTGAAAAAACTCGGACTGATCGTGTCCGATGTCAGCCTGGAGACGGTGTATTCCAACTGGTTGCTCGGTTACTCCAGCCTGCTGGGACCGATCGCCGGGATCATGGTGGTGGACTACTTCATCACCCGCAGACAGCAGCTGGACCTGGCGGGACTCTACCGGGACGACGTGTACCCGGCCTGGAACTGGAGCGGGTTTATCGCATTCGGCGTACCGGTGGTGCTGACCTTGCTGTCCCTGGGCAGCGATGCGTTCAGCTGGTTCTACAGCTACGGCTGGTTTACCGGTTCGGCGTTGGGCGGGGTGCTGTATTACGCGCTGAACGCCAGACGCGCGATCACTCCAGTCGTAGCCAAATCATCTATGTGAACACGGTCAAAAATGTGGGAGGGGGCAAGCCCCTCCCACATTTTGACCAGTTTTCACTGTTGGAATCGTGTCAATTCAAGCCTGAGGAGATCCCCCCATGAACGCTGCCCTCGACGTTCTGCAATCGACCCATCAGCACATCAACCGCGACCGTTTGTGGCAGTCGCTGATGGACCTGGCCAAGCTCGGCGCCACCCCCAAGGGCGGGGTGTGCCGCCTGGCCCTCACCGACCTCGACCGCAAGGCCCGCGACCTGTTCGTGCAATGGTGCGAGGAGGCCGGTTGTACCGTGTCTGTCGACGGCATCGGCAATATTTTCGCCCGGCGTCCGGGGCGCAACCCCGACCTGCCGCCAGTGATGACCGGCAGCCATATCGACACCCAGCCCACCGGCGGCAAGTTCGACGGTTGCTTCGGCGTGTTGGCCGGTGTGGAAGTGCTGCGCACCCTCAACGACCTCAAGCTCGAAACCGAGGCGCCGCTGGAAGTGGTGGTGTGGACCAACGAAGAAGGCTCGCGCTTTCCACCGTGCATGATGGGCTCCGGGGTGTTCGCCGAGAAGTTCAGCCTGGCCGACACCCTGGCCAAGGTGGATGTGGACGGCATTTCGGTTGGCGATGCGCTGAACGCCATCGGCTATGCGGGCACGCGTGCCGAGAGCGGGCACAAAGTCGGTGCTTATTTCGAAGCGCATATCGAACAAGGGCCGATTCTCGAAGATGAGAAAAAAACCATCGGCGTGGTACTCGGAGCCCTCGGGCAGAAGTGGTTCGACCTGAAGTTGCGGGGCGTTGAAGCACACGCGGGGCCGACGCCGATGCACCTGCGCAAGGATGCTCTGGTAGGCGCGGCAGCGGTGGTGGCCGCCGTCAACGCCGCAGCACTGGAACACCAGCCGCATGCCTGCGGGACCGTGGGTTGCCTGCAGGCGTATCCCGGTTCGCGCAATGTGATTCCCGGCGAAGTGCGCATGACCCTGGATTTTCGTCACCTGGAGCCGGCACGCCTGGATTCGATGATTGCCCAGGTGCGCCAGGTGATCGATGCAACCTGCGACAAACATGGATTGAGCTTTGAACTGGAACCTACCGCCGACTTCCCGCCGCTGTTCTTCGACCAAGGCTGTGTAGACGCCGTGCGCGACGCGGCCAATGGCTTGGGGTTGTCGCACATGGACATTGTCAGCGGGGCAGGGCACGACGCGATTTTCGTCGCCGAGCTGGGCCCGGCGGGAATGATCTTTGTGCCGTGTGAGGGGGGTATCAGCCATAACGAAATCGAGAATGCCGCGCCGGATGATTTGGCGGCGGGGTGTGCGGTGTTGTTGAGGGCCATGGTGGCGGCTTCGGTAGCCATCGCCAGCGGCAAGCTTGCGGCTTGAAATGTGGGAGGGGGCTTGCTCCCGATGGCGGTGGGTCAGTCAATAAATCTGCTACTGATACACCGTTATCGGGAGCAAGCCCCCTCCCACAGTTAACTGTGTTGTGTCAGATAGTCCCGATAGGTACTAGACCCAAATTGCATCCCACAAAGGATAGTCCCCGATCCGCTCGACCAACCCCGCTCGCAATGGATTGGCCACTACATAGCGGGCCATTTTCACCAGGTCATCTTCTTTGCGCAGCGCCCGGTCGTGGAAGCTTTCCTGTCATAGCCGGCCCTTGCGTCCGGTGGCGCCGTTGACGGTTCGTGTGCTTCTGGATTTTACCTGGCACATCAGGTCTGCCAGCGAGCCTTTTTTCAGCTCGAGGATCCAGTGGAAATGGTCGGGCATGATGACCCATGCCAGGGAGTTCGCCAGCCCTTGGTGCTGAGCGATTCGAAATTGCCGGACCACCAAGCGTCCGAGGTGAAAGTCGCTGAACAGGCGAATGCGTTCATGGGTATTGGTGGTAATCAAGTAGATGCGATTCGGTTCGCTGATTCGGCCGATGCGCAGGCGATGTGAAGCGGGTAGATCAGGCATTCCCTGGCCTCTCTGCTAAGTGGACTCTGAGAGGCTAGGAGGGGTGGGCTGAATGTGATGTGCAGGCTTTTGGCAGGATGTGTCTGGAAGGGCGCTATCGGGAGCAAGCCCCCTCCCACAGGGGGCCTGCAGTGTTCATACATTGTGTGTCTGGCACGGAACCAGTGTGGGAGGGGGCTTGCTCCCGATGAGGCCGTAACAGGCGCCGCCGTCAGTGCGTCTGCCCCTCGCTTCCAGCTTGCCACCCACCCCCCAACGCCGTCACCAACCCCACACTCGCCTGCAACTGCCGTGTCTGCACCGCCTGCAAGGTTCGCTGCGCCTGCAAGGCCGCTGTCTGCGCGGTGACCACATCCAGATAACTCACGGCTCCCGCCTCATAGCTGTTCATCGCCAGCGCCTGGGTGTGCTGCGCTGCATCCGCCGCCGCCTGTTCGTCCTGGGCCTGCTGCTGCAAGTCGCGCAGTTGTGCGAGGTTGTCTTCCACCTCACGCACGGCTTTCAACACCTGGCTGCGGTACTGCGCCGATGCTTCTTCAAATTCGGCCCTGGCCTGGCGTTCGTTGGCGCTCAAGCGTCCGCCATCAAGGATGGGCAGGTTCATCAACGGCCCCAGTGCCCAATAACGATTGCCCGCTGAAAGCAGATTGCCCACGCCCTGCGTCTGGCCGCCAATCAACCCGGTCAGACTGAAGTCCGGATACCACGCCGCCTTGGCCACGCCGATAGAGGCATTGGCTGCAAACACTCGCCGTTCCGCCGCCGCAATATCCGGGCGACGTTGCAGCAGGTGGCTGGGCAGTTGCGCTGGAATCCCTGGCAAGGCCATTAACTGCGGGCTGGCTGGCAGTGAAAAGTTACTGGCCGCGACGCCGACCAATTCGCCGATGGCGTGCTCGGTGAGGTTGCGCTGCCCACGCACTTCATCCAGCTGCGCCCTGGCCTCGGCCAGTTGATTTTGCGCACGGGTAAGGTCCAGTTCCGAGGCGATCTGCCCCTCATAACGGCTACGGGTGAGTTGCAGCGCCTGGCTGAAATCCTCCAGGGAGTGGGTGAGAATCCGGCTCTGCGCATCCAGCCCGTTGAGTTGCACATACAGCGTTGCCAGTTGCCGTTGCAGGCTCAGGCGCGCCACGGCCAAGTCATCGCCGGATGCTTGCGCCTGGGCGTCGCCGGCCGCGACCTGGTTGCGGATTTTGCCCCACAGGTCCAGCTCGTAACTCAACGAGAATCCGGCGGTGTCGCTGTTGTATACCGACGGTTGCGTCGTGCCGCGCAAAGGCCTCGAATCCGATTGGCGCTGGCGCAACGGCTGGGCGCTGGCGGTGAGCTGTGGAAACAGCCCTGCATGCAGTTGACTGGCATACGCCTGGGACGCATCGAAATGCCCCAGCGCCGCGGCCAGGTCGGGGTTGGCCGTGAGCAGTTGCTGTTGCAGCGCATCGAGCGTTGGGTCCTTGTACAGCTTCCACCATTGCGGCGCCAAGGTGTCGGACGGCTGCGCGCTGTGCCACGGGCCGTCGCTGGTCTGTTCGCGGTAACCGGCCGGCAGGTCAACCGACGGCACGTGGTAGACGGGTGCCATGGAGCAGCCTTGCAAGGCCAGCAGCATCAGTGCCGCTAACGGGTTAAGCCTTGGGCGCATGGGCACCCCCGGTGGCGTCGGCCAGTTGTACCGTGTCGCCTTCGCGCAGGGCATCGGGTGGGTTGTCGATGATGCGGTCGGCGGGTTTCAGGCCCTGGTCGATCACCAGCCGTTCGCCCAGGTCCAGGCCGATATGAATGACTTGCAGGTGCACATGGTTGTGCCGGTCCAGCACCGCGACCTGGGTGCCCTGGGCGCGGAAGATCAGCGCGCTGGCGGGGATGCTCACGCCATGGGTGTCCGCCGGAATCGGCAAGGTCGCTTCGGCATAGTCGCCGGGCAGCAGTTCACCGTTAGGGTTGTCGACGACGAACTGCGCGAGCAGGGTGCCGGAGCGTCGGTCGATGGCCGTGGAGTCGCCGATCAGGCGCGCCTTGAAGTGCTCGCCCGGATGTTCGGGCACCGTCAGCTCGGCTTCCAGGCCTGGGTGGATCACCGCTGCGTAGTTCTGTGGCACCGGCACGTACAGGCGTAGCTGGTGGGTGTCGGCAAGGCTGAACAGTTCCGGATCGCTGTCGGTGTCGGCCTTGATCAACTGGCCGATGTCGGTATTGCGCGCGGTGATGGTGCCGGCGAAGGGCGCACGCAGGGTCTTGTAGCTTTCCAGTGCGCACAGCCGCGCATAGTCGGCGGCGGCCGCCTGGGCGTTGGCTTTGGCGGCGGCGGCATCCGAGGTTTTCTCATCGGCTTCCTGGCGCGACACGGAGTGGCTGGCCAGCAGGTTTTGCCAACGCGTTGCAGTGGTGGCGGCCAGGCGTGCATTGGCCTGTTCCTGGACCAGGTGGGCGTGGGTTTGCGCCAGTTGCTGGTCAAGGTCCGGGCTGTCGATCTGCGCGAGGATTTGCCCGGCCTTGACCTGGCTACCGATATCGACCTTCCAGTCCTTCAAATAGCCGCTGACCCGGGCATGGATCGGCGCCTTGCTCCAGGCCTCCAGGTGCGCCGGCAAGCGCAGGGTGTCGCCGCTGGCATTCTGTTTGGGCTGGAACACCCTCACCTGGGGGATGGCCGCGGTTTCAGTCCAGGCGGTCACCGCTTGTTCATGCAGCGTGCGGGCGTGCAAGCCGTTGGCGACCAACAGGGCGGCCAGGGTCAGGCCGCCGATACCCATGAGCATCAGACGCTTGCGCGAGGGTTTTTGATCAGACGACATGGGACGTTTCTCCAGCAATTGCGCGAGTAGGGTGACGACCGTGGACCAGGCTGAAGACCACGGGAACAAACAACAAGGTGGCGACGGTGGCGAAGATCAACCCACCGATCACGGCGCGGCCCAGCGGCGCGTTCTGTTCCTCGGACAGCGCCAGGGGCAGCATGCCGATGATCATCGCCAGGGCGGTCATGCACACCGGGCGAAAGCGCGTGTAACCGGCTTCCATCGCAGCTTTCAAGGCATCGCCATGTTCGGCCAGGCGTTCACGGCAGAAACTCACCACCAGGATCGAGTTGGCGGTGGCCACGCCCATGCACAGAATCGCGCCGGTCAGCGCGGGCACCGATAGCGAGGTGCCGCTGAGGAACAGCATCCACACGATCCCCGCCAATGCTGCGGGCAACGCGGTGATGATCACGAAGGGGTCGGCCCAGGATTGGAAGTTGACCACGATCAGCAGGTAGATCAACACCACGGCGCCGAGCAGGCCGAAGCTCAAGCCGCTGAACGCCTCGTGCAGCGCATCGATCTGCCCGTGCAGGCTGATCGTCGCGCCTTTGGGGCGCATGGACGCGGTGTCATCGAGGACTTTTTGCACATCCCGGGCGACGCCACCGAGGTCGCGGCCCTGCACGTTGGCGTACAGGTCCAGGGTGGGTTCGATGTTGTAGTGCGTCACCACCGCCGGGCTTTGTACCCGCGAAATAGTCGCCACGCCGCCGAGGATCTGGGACTGGCCATCGGCACCGGTCACCGGCAGGGCCTCCAGCGAAGGCAGGCTGTCGAGACGGTATTGCGGCGTCGCGGCCACGATCGAATAGGACACGCCATTGGCCGGATTCAGCCAGAACGTGGGCGCCACCTGGGAGCTGCCGGCAAGGGAGGCGACCATGCTGTTGGTCACGTCTTTTTCGGTGATGCCCAGGCCATTGGCGCGCAGGCGGTCGACATTCACCTGCAGCGACGGGTAACCGGTGGACTGCTGGATACGCAGGTCAGCGATGCCCGGGACGTGTTGCAGGCGCCGTTCGAGTTCCACGGCATAGGCGCGGTTTTCGGCATCGTTGCGTCCGGAAATCTTCACGTCCAGTGGTGCCGGCGTGCCGAAGTTGAGGATCTGGCTGCTGATGTCCGCCGGCAGGAACGCAAAGTGGCTGCCGGGGAAGCTTTGCGGCAGGGCCTCACGCAGTTTTTTCACGTAATCGGCGGTGGGCGCGTGGTCCTTTTTCAGCGTGACCTGGATATCGCCGTCCTGCGGGCCGATGGTGCCGCTGTTGCTGTAGGCCATGTCGATGCCGCTGAGCGGGATGCCGATGTTGTCGACGATCATGTCCAGCGCTTGCGCCGGGATCACCTCGCGAATCCGCGCTTCGATGCGGTCGAACGCGGCGGCGCTTTCCTCGATGCGCGTACCCAGCGGCAGGCGCACATGCAGCGCCAGTGCGCCGGCATCGGTCGCCGGAAAAAAATCCTGGCCCAGGCTCGGCAGCAGCACGAACGAGGCCAGCACACAGGCGAGGAACCCGACGATAAAGCGCTTGCGCGCGCCGAGTGCGAGCATCAGCAGGCCGTGGTAGGTGTCGCGGATATTCGAGAAATGCCGCTCGAACCCTTGCTGGAAATTCAGCACGGCTTGCAGCGCGGCATGGCGCGGCTTGCGGTGCTGTTCGCCCTCGTGGTGGTTGATGAATGGGTCTTCCGGATGATGCCCCAGGCCTTGCTCCGGTGCGTGGGGCTTGAGCAGAAACATCGCCAGCGTCGGCACCAGGGTGCGCGAGAGAATGAACGAACTGGCCATGGCAAAGATCACCGCCAGCGCCATCGGCCGGAACAGATACCCGGCGATGCCCTGCAGCAGGAACATCGGCACGAACACGATGCAGATGCACAGCAGCGAGACGAACGCCGGGCCGACGATTTGTGCGGCGCCGTCGAGGATCGCCGTTTTCACCGCCTTGCCTTGTTCCAGGTGCCAGTTGATGTTTTCGATGGTCACCGTGGCGTCGTCCACCAGAATGCCCACCGCCAGGGCCAGGCCGCCGAGGGTCATCACATTGAGGGTTTGCCCGCTGACCGCCAGCAGCGCGATGGCCGACAGCACCGCCAGGGGGATGGATGCGGCAATGATCAGGGTCGAGCGCCAGCTGCCGAGAAACAGCAGGATCATCGCGCTGGTCAGCAGGGCGGCGATGATGCCTTCCTGGGCCACGCTGCCCACCGACTGCTTGACGAACACCGAGGCGTCGCCCAGCAGTGAGGTCTTCAGCGACGGCGGCAGGGTTTCGTTGATGCGCGGCAGCATCTGGCGGATGCCGTCGATGATCGAGAGCGTCGAGATGCTGCCGTTCTTCAAGGCCGGCATCAGCACCGCACGGTGGCCGTCGACGCGCACGATATTGGTCTGCGGGGGCGAGCCGTCCCGTACGTGGGCCACTTGGCCGATGGTGATGATCGCGCCGTCGACGTTCTTGATCGGCAAGTCATTGAGCTCATCGATGGCCTTGGGGCTGTTGTTCAGCAGGATCGTGTATTCGTTGGGGCCAAGCTTGGCGGTGCCCACCGGGATGATCTGGTTCTGCAATGCCAGGGCATTGCCCACGTCCTGGGCCGACAAACCCTTGGCCGCCAGGGCCTGGGGATCGAGGTCCAGGGTGATCTGGCGCTGCTTGCCGCCCATCGGAGTGGGCATCGCCAGGCCGGGCAGGGCGCTCAGCGGCAGGCGGATGTTGTTCTGCACCAGGTCGCGGATTCTCGCCTCCGACAGGCTCGGGCTGGAGAACGCCATTTGCAGGATCGGCACCGTGGAGGCGCTGTAGTTGAGGATCAGCGGCGGCGTGATACCCGGTGGCATCTGCTTGAGCACCGTCTGTGATACCGCCGTGACCTGGGCGTTGGCGGTGCGGATATCCACGCCGGGCTGGAAGAAGATCTTGACGATGCCCATGCCTGGCAGGGATTGCGATTCGATATGTTCGATGTCGTTGACGGTGGTGCTCAGGGAGCGTTCGTAGGTGTAGATCACCCGCCCGGCCATGGCGTCCGGCGACAGGCCGTTGTATTGCCAGACCACGGCGACCACGGGGATACCGATATCGGGGAACACATCGGTGGGCGTACGCAGGGCCGCCATGGGCCCGATGATGCAGATGAATATGGCCAGCACGATAAACGTGTACGGCTTGTGCAGTGCGGTCTTTACCAGCCCGAGCATGCGTGAGTCTCCGAGAAGAGCAGGATTGCAAACCCCGGCAGTCTTGCCCGACCCACCTAACACGCACCTTTCAGCCAGGTGAAGGAACATTTAGGTAACGGCTGAAGATCGTTTCATTTGTATTCATTTGTTCTACAAACGGCGGCTCTTCAAGCTTGTCAGCCATCGGATACGCTTTTTACTGATGCGCTTTGGAGCCCTGCCATGTCACCGAAAACACTGTTGTTGATTCCCACCCTTGCGGCTGTCGTACTGTTGTCGGCGTGTGCCGGCCCGATACCCAAGGCCGACCCGAGCCAAGCCTGGATCGGCTTGAAAGAAGAGGCACCCAATGACTTGTTGGCCGAGCGTCTCGATGGCAAGCGCGTCGATGACGGGCGCTACTTCGAAGTGAGCCCCGGGGACCATCGCCTGGACGTGACGTTGTTTGAGGAGGAGCCCGGCGACGATAACCAGCAGGACTGCCAGGGCCGGGTCGAGTACAAGCATTTCAAGGCGGGTGAGCATTACACCCTGGAGGAATCGAGCCTGGGGACTACCGTGCGCGCAGCGCTCAAGGATGGCCACGGCAAGGAGGTCGCCGCCACCCAGGACTTCAATTGCATGCCCGGCTAGGCGTGATGCACCGTCGCCTTGCTCGGCTTGGCGGGCGCGGCGGGTTTGACGTGGGGGTGATTGTGCCGGCGGGTCACGCGCATGACCCCCCACAACATGGCGGCGGCCACCGCCAGCCAACCGCAGATCAACAGGAAAATCGTCGTTGCAAG
This sequence comes from Pseudomonas sp. 44 R 15, assembly GCF_900004965.1. Taxonomy (NCBI): domain Bacteria; kingdom Pseudomonadati; phylum Pseudomonadota; class Gammaproteobacteria; order Pseudomonadales; family Pseudomonadaceae; genus Pseudomonas; species Pseudomonas sp. 44 R 15. The sequence continues at coordinate 31,291 of NZ_CVTU01000056.1, read as the reverse complement.
GCTCATTCAGGCCTCCCTTCACCCCGTCCGGGGTACACACAGTCTTCTCAATGGACAGTCTAGCTACCCGGCGGTTGCCTGCTATTGACCAATGGTCGTGTCCGTCCAACTTGTTTGCTCTATGGCGGGCGGTTTATCGACACGTGAGGCTATACCCTTGCCCAAGAGCGTCCTATGATCGGGGCCCTCACCGGCAGTTGATCAAGAGAGTCAAACATTGCGCTTACGGTCGAACCTCAAAACATCCATCCTGCTGGCCTGTGCCCTGGGGCTGATGGCCTGTTCCAGCCAGCCGTCGAAACTTCCCGGCCTGCCGGAGCGGGTTGAGCTCAATGGCGTCCCCACTTTTCGCAGCGAGGCTTATCAGAGCGGTCCTGCGGCACTGGCCAGCATGCTGTCGCAACAAGGCATTGTCATGACACCGGGGCTGCTCGATAAGCCACTGCACCTGCCGGGCGCCGAGGCGGACCTTGAGCGCAACATGCCAAAGCTGGCGCGTGAGTACGGGCTGATGGTGTATCCGCTGGATGCCGGGCTGACCGCAGTGCTGGCGCAGGTGGCGGCCGGTTATCCGGTAATGGCGCGCATCAACTCCAGCTTCTGGTCCGGCCCGCGTTACGTCGTGGTGGTGGGGTTCAATCAGCAGAAAAGCACGGTGCTGTTGCGTTCCGGCATGGAGCGGCGATTGATGATGAGCTTTGGTGACTTCGAGTCGGCGTGGAAGAGCGCGGGTCATTGGGCGATCCTGACCCAGCGTCCGAGCCAGTTGCCGGCGAATGTGGACGCGCAGCGTTGGCGGGAGGCGGCGAACGCTACGGCCCAGGCCGGGCAGGAAGGGGCGGCGGCCCAGGCGCTCAAGGTCCTGGCGGAACGCAGATAAAAATGTGGGAGGGGGCTTGCCCCCTCCCACATTTGATCGGTGCTGTCAGTTGACTAGCGACGCACTTCCGTCACACCCGCACGGTTCTTCAGATTCTTGTCAGCCTTGTAGCGCAACGCCACATCCGGCACCGCGCCGCCCTTGCCGGTCTCGACCCAGCTGCGAATACGGCTGGCATCGGCAAAGTGGGTGAACTTGCCAAAAGCATCCAGGATCACCAGCGACACCGGGCGGTTACCCATGCTCGTGACCAGCACCAGGCAGTGCCCGGCCTGATTGGTAAAGCCGGTCTTGGTCAGCTTGATGTCCCAGTTGGCACGATTGATCAGGTGATCGGTGTTGGAGAAACCCAGGGTGTAGTTGGGCTTGCGGAACGCCACGGTCTTTTCCTTGGTGGTGCTCAACTGGCTCAACATCGGGAATTTGCGCGCATAGGCCAGCAATTTGCTCAGGTCGCGGGCGGTCGACACGTTATGGATCGACAAGCCTGTAGGCTCCACATAATGGGTGCTGGTCATGCCCAGCGCCTTGGCCTTGGCGTTCATCGCCGCAATAAACGCCGCGTAGCCGCCCGGATAATGGTGGGCCAGGCTCGCGGCGGCGCGGTTTTCCGAGGACATCAGTGCGATCAGCAGCATCTCCTTGCGCGGCATCTGGCTGCCGATCTTCACGCGCGAGAACACCCCTTTCATCTCCGGCGTGTCGGTGATGTTGATATCGATGTATTCATCCATGTTCTGCTTGGCTTCCAGCACGATCAGGCCGGTCATCAGCTTGCTCACGGACGCGATGGGCACCACCACGTCGGGGTTGCTGGCATAGATCACTTTGTTGGTCTGCAAATCCACCAGCATGGCGCTTCCGGAAGCAATTTGCAGTTTGGAGGCGTCACGCGGGGCCAGGGTGGATTCGGCGGCGTGGGCGAAGGTGCCTGTGAAAGCAAAAAACAGGCTGACAAGAGAAAGACGAATTTTCACGCGGATGAACTCGCTAAAAAGTAAGGAAATACCGTTTGGGAAACGGGTTTTTGTTAAATACCGTTACATTTTAGGATGTATGGACGAGAAAGCGATAGAGGCCTTTAAATAAAGGCTGTAAGCCGATGATTGGTCGGATCTAATTCTCCGATTTTTTGGCTTTAAAGGCTAGGGCGAGCGATGAGGTGCCGCGTGCCTGTCACCACCTATTGATTGCCTTTTGCGCCCATGAGGTCTGTGTAGGCAAGAAAGCCCCAGATTCACTGGGGCCGCTCCTCATGTGTCAAATCCTTATCCAGCCTGTGAAGGTCGCTGTCATCACGTATTTCAACCGTAAAGACTGCCATGGGGTGGATAACGGAATAGGCGTCAGCGAGTTCTCTATCGTGACGCCGATTGGAATAATTCCTACTAGTCCGCTGGAGGCATCCCTTTTGAAGGTGATTTCTTCGCCATCTTGGCCAGTACCAAGTAAGACGTTATAGCCCTCGCCTGTAATAACCTCAGTCGAATAGGTCATCGTTCCAGTATCCAAGCTGAACGGCCCGGAAATAACTCGGTAGTCTGTGCGGATTATACCGTTGATCGTCGCTCCGTTATAAAAGGTATTTCCCCCGACATCCTCCCCTGACAGTACGTTCCTGCGTACCTTGCCATTAACCGGTGGAAATTTAACTCCAACGCGGTTCTGGAAATAACAGTTCGTAACGTAAATTGTTCCGCCGGTCGCGCTCCGAAAACTAATTTGGAAAGTGGAGTTAGCGTCTGTGTCGGCCGTATGCGTCAACTCGCTGCCGATCTTCTGGAAGTTCTCGGAAGGCTTAAGCCTTGAAACATGTCGATGCTGCACGCTGCCAGTTCCGCTTACAACGCGCATCATTATATCCACATCACCCGATACGCAAAGTACGAAACAACCAAAGCTTATGGGACCATTAATCATAAGGAGCGGGCTCTGCGATGCTGTATATATAGCACCGTCAGCAGGCAAGGCAGGAAATATGATTTGGGTTGATGTTTCGTAGCCGGATTCAGGCATCGCCACGGTGGACAGTGTGGTAATACCCGACCAGCTTGCGCCATTTTCGGCTCCCTTGCCCCAACGCTCGGATATGAGGTTGGAACTGTCGACCAAGAGATTTTCTGCGGATTGACGGTTTCGACTGATGGTCTGCATGCCATTTGGGCCGTTGATTTTTCCAGTGCCAACGGACGCTAGAGCCTGTGGCGTCAAGAAGGTCAGGGTGGCGTTGTCCCCTTTTGGCGTTTCGTTGTAGTAATCGACCTGTGTCGCAAGATTTATGGTATTTCCGCTCCCTGCGTGAAAACCTGCGCCGTCGCTTCTAATTGTTGTGCCACCAGCGAGCACATCGAATACACCATCCTTTCCGTCAGCATAAATATTCCAACCGGTGCAAGACTCGATGTAGCCTCTATAAACAGTCGCAAAGCCGCTGTCGCGAAGCCCTATTGAAGTCTCGGAGCGTCTGCAGTATTCAATAGTCGATGAAATTATATTGTTCGCGCTCGTGGGATCAATATAGACACCGACTTCACACGTTGTTGGGTCCGTTGCCCCGACAGGAGGGAGTCCGGAACTATATCTACCGCCAATATGACCGCCGTTTACTTTGTTTGCGTTGCTATTTATAAAAACTATGCCGCGTATTGCATTGTCGCACCAACCTATATTCACAACGTGAGAATAGGAGCTATTGAACTCGACATTATTCTGAAAGCCGCCTATCTGCCCGACCTCGATGACATTGCCCCCCATGCCCGAGATCTGTATCCCAACAAGTGGAAAACCGCTGAAGCCAGGACCTTGCATCCAGTCCACGGCAAACCTCGCGGCAGAACTTCCAACAGACACTGCGACGCCAGACATCTGAGTGCATATCAAGTGCCGGATATGAACCCTTGAACGATTAAAGTCGAGCTGTACCGCAGGGGTGGTTCGATACTGGGGGATTGTCAGTGGTGATCCGACTGTTAACGGTGCAGAGCAAATAACTGATGTGCCACTGGGAACGCAAGCGTCCATGATTCTCTGAGCAAGCAATCCGCAGTCAGTGCCTTCAGTCACACCGCCGTATTCCATTGCGACAGCGTCATCTATCAATCGCAGCCAACAGCCGACCCCTCCAGTGTCCGTCTCACCGCTTCCATTCATATAGCTGAGGATGGAAGCCTGCGCGATTGAAAGAGACGCCGTGGGGACTGTGGGGCTGAAAACCCGAAAACCATCATGGGCGGACTTCAGCACTTCGGGAGCCCATACCAAGTGCCCGCCGCCACTTCGGTGGTCCAGGTGGTATGAATTCAGAAGGGCTTGCTCGCCGGCCGTCTCGCCGATGGCTTCGAAGATATCTTTGACTGCGTTGAATTGCCGAACGTATCTGTTGGCAACAAGGTTTATAACTTTTTCATTGGTAGCATTTTCCACATTTATCACTCCATTGCTGTGGAAGAAGTCGCCCCCATGGTGAAATCGTGGGCGTCGCTGCCAGCCGGCACTGCTGTTTAACGTGGCTGGTTATGCATACAGTATTGCTGTTCCTGACGTAAATTCAAGCTGAAAATGCATTTAATATGCGTTGGTGCATATAAAATGCAGTGCAGGGCTTTTCGCTGTATGAGAGGCCGGTTCCAGGCCGATTTCGATTAGGAGGGCGATCATCGGCGGAAATTTTGACCGGCTACGGCCTTTGAGCTGAGAAATTTTTTCTCAAGAAATAAAAAGCCCCGCGCTAAGGCAGGGCTTTTTCAGTACGCGTGGTTATTAGCCGTGGAGCGTTTCCGCCGCATACAGCGTGTTCTCCAGCAGGCACGCCCGGGTCATCGGGCCTACGCCGCCTGGAACCGGGGTGATCCAGCCGGCGCGGGGCAGGGCGGTGTCGTAGACCACGTCGCCGACCAGCTTGCCGTCGTCCTGGCGGTTGATGCCCACGTCAATGACGATGGCGCCTTCCTTGATCCATTCACCTTTGACCAGGCCCGGCTTGCCGGCGGCGACCACCACCAGGTCGGCGCGGCCAACGTGGCCGGCCAAATCCTTGGTGAAGCGGTGGGTGACGGTCACGGTGCAGCCGGCCAGCAACAGTTCCATGGCCATCGGGCGACCGACGATGTTCGAGGCGCCAACCACGACGGCGTCGAGGCCATAGAGATCGACCCCGGTGCTTTCCAGCAACGTCATGATCCCCTTGGGCGTGCAGGGGCGCAGCAGCGGGATGCGCTGGGCCAGGCGACCGACGTTATAGGGGTGGAAACCATCGACGTCTTTGTCCGGGCGGATGCGTTCCAGCAGTTGGGAGGCGTCCAGGTGCTCGGGCAGCGGCAACTGGAGCAGGATGCCGTCCATGTTCGGGTCATCGTTGAGGCTGTCAATCAGGTCAGTGAGGGCCTGTTGAGTGGTGTCCGAAGGCAAGTCGTAGGCTTTGGAGATAAAGCCCACCTCTTCGCAGTCTTTACGCTTGTGCGAGACATAAACCTGAGAGGCAGGATCGCTGCCGACCAGGATCACCGCGAGGCCAGGCGTGCGCAGGCCTTGCTGGCGACGCTCGGTGACGCGTTTGGCGATCTGCTGGCGCAGGCTGGCGGCGATTGATTTGCCGTCGATAAGTTGTGCAGTCATTACGCGTGATTAACCATCGAGAGGGGGAAGAAAAGTGCGCGCATTCTCGCACGCCAGGGCGCGAGGGCAAAGGCGCTTGGTCTGCAAATTGGCCTAACCCCTTAAATAAAATCAGTTTTTTTCAAAAAAGATTTGACGGGTTTCAGGCCGCTCTATACTATTCGTCGCACTTGTCGGGCACAGCCTAGCACTGGTTAGAAAGTCGAGCAGAATTGTTGTCCTGCAAGGCTGGAAACACTTAGTTTGTAATCCTCCAAGAGTACAGATTAATCAGGCGCCCGTAGCTCAGCTGGATAGAGCATCCGCCTTCTAAGCGGATGGTCGCAGGTTCGAGTCCTGCCGGGTGCGCCATTAGGCAGCTTTGGCACAAGTAGCGCTATATGGTGGGCGTAGCTCAGTTGGTAGAGCACGGGATTGTGACTCCCGTTGTCGAGGGTTCGATCCCCTTCGTCCACCCCATATTTTGAAAGGCGCCAGATTAACCGTCTGGCGCCTTTGCTTTAAGAGCTTCAAGCGCGGATGTGGTGGAATTGGTAGACACACTGGATTTAGGTTCCAGCGCCGCGAGGCGTAAGAGTTCGAGTCTCTTCATCCGCACCAAATAAAACGTTGCTCGGCTGTCAGGTCGGGCAAGGTTGGACAAAGAAAAAGAAGTAGTTTGGTTTCTTTGTTAATGCAATATGGTGGGCGTAGCTCAGTTGGTAGAGCACGGGATTGTGACTCCCGTTGTCGAGGGTTCGATCCCCTTCGTCCACCCCATATTCGAAAGGCGCCAGATTTAACAGTCTGGCGCCTTTTTTGGTTTTGGCCGCTTGATATGTCAGCGGTCGCAGGTAGTGGGCTCCATCGGCAGCGCGTTTCGTCGTATTTGTGTGTCTCGATGATGCCGCGTTGCCCGTTCGCGCCGTTCGCGGGGCGGACCGTCAGGGAGATGAATGGCTGCTTTCTCACTATATAGAAGGGCGGCGCAGAGCCCTGGCGCAATTGGCTGTATTTGTCACCGGGGCGAGGTACTTCAGTGCCTTCGTACCGATAAATTGCTGGCTGTTTCCAGGTGTATTTTCAGTAGGGTGACTTCTTGAGTTTGACCCACTAGAATGCATGCCCTTGATTGGGGTCGGAAATGGCCGGCTAATGTCTGTGCAACGAGGAATATCCATGCAAGTTTCTGTTGAAAATACTACTGCTCTCGAGCGCCGCATGAGCATCACCGTGCCGGCAGAGCGTATCGAGACTGCGGTCAACAAGCGTCTGCAGCAGACTGCCCAGAAGGCCAAGATCGCTGGTTTCCGTCCAGGCAAAGTGCCGATGAGCGAAATCAAGCGTCGTTTTGGTGCCGATGCGCGCCAGGAAGCGGTAGGTGACGTGATCCAGGCTTCCTTCTACGAAGCCGTTGTCGAGCAGAAGCTGAACCCGGCTGGCTCGCCGTCGATCGAACCCAAGTCCCTGGAAGCTGGCAAGGACCTGGAATACGTAGCGACGTTCGAAGTGTTCCCTGAGTTTGAAGTGGCCGGTTTTGAAGGCATCGAAATCGAGCGCCTGAGCGCCGATGTCGCTGATTCGGACCTGGACAACATGCTGGAAATCCTGCGCAAGCAGAACACCCGTTTCGAAGTGGCCGACCGTGCCGCCCAGAACGAAGACCAACTGAACATCGATTTCGTTGGCAAGGTTGACGGCGAAGTGTTCGCTGGCGGTTCCGCCACCGGTACCCAGCTGGTGCTGGGCTCCAACCGCATGATCCCGGGCTTCGAAGACGGCCTGGTCGGCGCCAAGGCCGGTGAAGAGCGCGTTCTGAACCTGGAATTCCCTGCTGACTACCAGAACCTGGACCTGGCCGGCAAAGCCGCCGAGTTCACCGTGACCGTCAACAGCGTTTCCGAGCCTAAGCTGCCGGAACTGAACGAAGAGTTCTTCGCTCAATTCGGCATCAAGGAAACCGGCATCGAAGGCTTCCGCACCGAAGTTCGCAAGAACATGGAGCGCGAGCTGCGCCAGGCGATCAAGTCCAAGGTCAAGAACCAGGTCATGGACGGTCTGCTGTCCGCCAACCCGATCGAAGTGCCAAAGGCCCTGCTGTCCAACGAAGTGGATCGCCTGCGCGTACAAGCTGTCCAGCAGTTTGGTGGCAACATCAAGCCTGACCAGCTGCCGGCCGAGCTGTTCGAAGAGCAAGCCAAGCGCCGCGTCGTGCTGGGCCTGATCGTGGCTGAAGTGGTCAAGCAGTTCGACCTCAAGCCGGACGAAGACCGTGTTCGCGAAATGATCCAGGAAATGGCCTCGGCCTACCAGGAGCCTGAGCAGGTTGTGGCTTGGTACTACAAGAACGACCAGCAACTGAACGAAGTACGTTCGGTTGTGCTTGAAGAACAAGTTGTGGATACTGTTCTGCAGAAGGCTAAGGTGACCGATAAAGCGGTCTCTTACGAAGAAGCAGTCAAACCGGCAGAAGCAGCACAAGCCGACTGATTGTCCAACTCGTTGGAAATTCAACCATAAGCCAGCCTCGCGCTGGCTTATGCGTTTTCAAGACATGACTATTTGGGAGTAACTGCAGAGCATGTTCCGTAATTCCTATATTCAGCAGAACTCTGATATCCAGGCCGCAGGCGGCCTGGTCCCGATGGTTGTCGAGCAGTCCGCTCGTGGCGAACGCGCCTACGACATCTACTCGCGCCTGCTCAAGGAGCGAGTGATCTTTCTGGTTGGCCCGGTAGAGGACTACATGGCCAACCTGATCTGTGCGCAGCTGCTGTTCCTTGAAGCGGAAAACCCGGACAAGGACATCCATCTCTACATCAACTCGCCGGGCGGTTCGGTGACAGCGGGCATGTCGATCTACGACACCATGCAGTTCATCAAGCCAAACGTATCGACTACCTGCATTGGCCAGGCCTGCAGCATGGGTGCATTCCTGCTGACCGCCGGTGCCGAGGGCAAGCGTTACTGCCTGCCGAACTCACGCGTGATGATTCACCAGCCACTGGGCGGTTTCCAGGGCCAGGCATCGGACATCGAAATCCATGCCAAGGAAATCCTCTTCATTCGTGAGCGCCTCAATACGCTGATGGCCAAGCACAGCGGGCACACACTTGAAGAAATCGAGCGTGATACCAACCGTGATAATTTCATGAGCGCTGAAGCTGCCCGTGAATACGGGTTGATCGACGCAGTGATCGAAAAGCGCCCCGCTTAATATAAGCCGCTCAAAATAGGGCTGGTCGGCATGCCCGACCACTGGCGGGCTTGAAAAAGCCCGCATAAGCCTTCATCTTGTGTTGCAAGCCTATCGGATTTGGATCGAACGAATGACTGACACCCGCAACGGCGAGGACAACGGCAAGCTGCTTTATTGCTCCTTCTGTGGCAAAAGCCAGCATGAAGTACGCAAATTGATTGCCGGCCCCTCGGTGTTTATCTGCGACGAATGCGTCGACCTGTGCAATGACATCATCCGCGAGGAGGTGCAGGAAGCCCAGGCCGAGAGCAGTGCGCACAAACTCCCATCGCCTAAAGAAATCAGCGGCATCCTTGACCAGTATGTGATTGGTCAGGAGCGTGCAAAAAAGGTTCTGGCCGTAGCGGTGTACAACCACTACAAGCGCCTGAACCAGCGTGACAAGAAAGGCGACGAAGTCGAGCTCGGCAAGAGTAATATCCTGCTGATCGGCCCCACAGGCTCGGGTAAGACCCTGCTTGCGGAAACCCTCGCTCGCCTGCTGAACGTTCCGTTCACCATCGCCGACGCCACCACCCTCACCGAGGCGGGCTACGTGGGCGAAGATGTCGAGAACATCATTCAGAAACTGCTGCAGAAGTGCGACTACGACGTAGAGAAGGCCCAGATGGGTATTGTCTACATCGACGAAATCGACAAGATTTCGCGCAAGTCGGACAATCCGTCGATCACTCGGGATGTTTCCGGTGAAGGCGTGCAGCAGGCCCTGTTGAAGCTGATCGAAGGCACGGTCGCTTCGGTACCGCCCCAGGGCGGCCGCAAGCATCCGCAGCAGGAATTCCTGCAGGTCGATACGCGTAACATCCTGTTTATCTGTGGCGGTGCGTTTTCCGGGTTGGAAAAGGTCATCCAGCAGCGCTCCACCCGGGGCGGTATCGGTTTCGGCGCGGAAGTGCGCAGCAAGGAAGAAGGCAAGAAGGTGGGCGAGTCCCTGCGTGAAGTCGAACCTGACGATCTGGTCAAGTTCGGTCTGATCCCGGAATTCGTCGGCCGTCTGCCGGTTCTGGCGACGCTGGACGAGCTGGATGAGGCGGCGTTGATTCAGATCCTCACCGAGCCGAAAAACGCCCTGACCAAGCAGTACGCCAAGCTGTTCGAGATGGAAGGTGTGGACCTCGAGTTCCGTACCGACGCGCTCAAATCAGTGGCCAAGCGCGCACTGGAGCGCAAGACCGGTGCACGTGGTCTGCGCTCGATCCTCGAAGGCGTGTTGCTCGACACCATGTACGAAATCCCCTCGCAGTCCGAGGTGAGTAAAGTGGTGATCGACGAAAGCGTTATCGAAGGCAAGTCCAAGCCACTGTATATCTATGAAAACAGTGAGCCGGCTGCCAAGGCTGCACCTGACGCATAAGCGTCTTTGCAGTGGCGGTACAAGCAAGGGGCCTTTTTGGGGCCCCTTGTTTTTTTGGGGTGTTTTTGCGTGACGGCTGATTAAATCGCGTTTATTCATGCGTTTAAGTGCTGGCATTGAGCTTGTTTTTTTTGCATGCAACCCCCATCTTGGTTTCAAGCTTATTTTTCAACTGTCATAGAGGCGAAATCATGAAGACAACCATCGAATTGCCTCTCCTGCCGTTGCGTGATGTCGTCGTCTATCCGCACATGGTTATCCCGCTGTTCGTGGGGCGCGAGAAGTCTATCGAAGCCCTCGAGGCCGCGATGACGGGCGACAAGCAGATCCTGCTGCTGGCCCAGAAGAATCCTGCCGATGATGATCCGGGCGAAGACGCCCTGTATCGCGTCGGTACCGTTGCAACTGTCCTGCAATTGCTCAAGCTGCCCGACGGTACCGTCAAGGTGTTGGTGGAAGGCGAGCAGCGCGGTGCGGTCGAGCGTTTCATGGAGGTCGACGGCCACCTGCGCGCCGAAGTGGCGCTGATCGACGAAGTCGAAGCCCCTGAGCGTGAGTCCGAAGTATTCGTGCGCAGCCTGCTTTCGCAGTTCGAACAGTATGTGCAGCTGGGCAAGAAGGTCCCGGCGGAAGTCCTGTCGTCCCTGAACAGCATCGATGAGCCGAGTCGCCTGGTCGACACTATGGCGGCGCACATGGCGCTGAAAATCGAGCAGAAGCAGGACATCCTCGAAATCATCGACCTGTCGGCCCGTGTCGAACATGTGCTGGCACTGCTCGATGGTGAAATCGACCTGCTGCAGGTCGAGAAGCGCATTCGTGGCCGCGTGAAGAAGCAAATGGAGCGCAGCCAGCGCGAGTACTACTTGAATGAGCAGATGAAGGCCATTCAAAAAGAGCTCGGCGACGGCGAGGAAGGCCACAACGAGATCGAAGAGCTGAAAAAGCGTATCGATGCCGCCGGCCTGCCGAAGGATGCGCTGACCAAGGCGACGGCCGAGCTGAACAAGCTCAAGCAAATGTCGCCGATGTCGGCTGAAGCCACCGTGGTGCGCTCCTACATCGATTGGCTCGTGCAAGTGCCGTGGAAGGCCCAGACCAAGGTACGCCTGGACCTGACCCGCGCCGAAGAAATCCTCGATGCCGACCATTATGGTCTTGAGGAGGTCAAGGAGCGGATCCTTGAATACCTCGCCGTGCAAAAGCGTGTGAAGAAAATTCGGGGTCCGGTGTTATGCCTGGTCGGGCCTCCCGGGGTGGGTAAAACCTCTCTGGCGGAGTCCATCGCCAGCGCGACCAACCGCAAATTTGTGCGCATGGCCCTTGGCGGCGTGCGTGACGAAGCGGAAATCCGCGGCCATCGCCGGACATATATCGGTTCGATGCCAGGAAGATTGATTCAAAAAATGACCAAAGTGGGCGTGCGTAACCCGCTGTTCCTGCTCGATGAAATCGACAAAATGGGCAGCGATATGCGCGGCGATCCTGCGTCGGCGCTGCTTGAGGTGCTCGATCCCGAGCAGAACCACAACTTCAACGACCATTACCTGGAAGTCGATTACGACCTGTCCGACGTAATGTTCCTGTGCACCTCCAACTCCATGAACATTCCGCCGGCGTTGCTGGACCGGATGGAAGTGATTCGCCTGCCGGGTTACACCGAAGACGAAAAGATCAACATCGCCGTCAAATACCTCGCGCCCAAGCAGATCTCGGCCAACGGCCTGAAGAAAGGCGAGATCGAGTTTGACGTCGAAGCCATCCGTGACATCGTGCGCTATTACACCCGCGAGGCCGGTGTACGGGGCCTCGAGCGTCAGATTGCGAAAATCTGCCGCAAGGCGGTCAAGGAACATGCACTGGAAAAACGCTTCTCGGTGAAAGTGACGGCCGACGCGCTGGAACATTTCCTCGGTGTGCGTAAATTCCGCTACGGCCTGGCCGAGCAGCAGGATCAGGTAGGGCAGGTGACTGGCCTGGCGTGGACCCAGGTGGGCGGCGAGTTGCTGACGATTGAAGCGGCCGTCATCCCGGGCAAGGGGCAGTTGATCAAGACCGGCTCCCTGGGCGATGTGATGGTCGAATCGATCACCGCCGCGCAGACCGTGGTGCGCAGTCGCGCCAGGAGCCTGGGCATTCCCCTGGACTTCCACGAGAAGCACGACACCCATATCCATATGCCGGAAGGGGCAACCCCGAAGGACGGTCCCAGCGCGGGTGTAGGCATGTGCACGGCCCTGGTGTCGGCATTGACCGGCATTCCGGTGCGTGCCGATGTGGCGATGACCGGTGAGATCACCCTGCGTGGCCAGGTATTGGCCATCGGTGGTCTGAAAGAGAAATTGCTCGCCGCGCACCGGGGTGGAATCAAGACCGTGATCATTCCCGAAGAGAATGTCCGCGACCTGAAGGAAATTCCAGACAATATTAAACAGGATCTTCAGATCAAACCGGTTAAATGGATTGACGAAGTCCTGCAAATTGCGCTGCAATACGCGCCGGAGCCCTTGCCGGATGTGGCTCCGGAGATTGTCGCGAAGGACGAAAAACGCGAGTCGGATTCCAAGGAAAGAATTAGCACGCATTAAAGTGTTGGAGCCTGGGGGGCTTCCTTGACAGCTTTTTAGAGCCCTTGTTATAAAGCGGCTCTTAAGTGTCTGTTGGCCATCCAGCACTGGTTTTTGCTTTTTACCAAAAAACTTAGAATCATACTCATAGATATATAAGGGGACTTAGAGTGAACAAGTCGGAACTGATTGATGCTATCGCTGCATCCGCTGATATCCCGAAAGCTGCTGCCGGCCGTGCGCTGGACGCAGTAATCGAATCCGTCACTGGCGCTCTGAAGGCCGGCGACTCCGTGGTACTGGTAGGCTTCGGTACTTTCTCTGTGACTGACCGTCCAGCTCGCACTGGCCGTAACCCACAGACCGGCAAAGCACTGCAAATCGCTGCTGCCAAGAAACCAGGTTTCAAAGCCGGTAAAGCCCTGAAAGAAGCCGTTAACTAAGCTTCGATCAAGCCTTTGCTTACCCGGGTCGGACGCTGGTCTGGCCTGGCAGCGGAGCGGTAGCCGGCCCGAGTATCCATCGGGTCGCCACGCCGGGGGTCAGAGTTAAAACCCCCGTCCGCTCCGCCAGTTACGAGAAGGCGCATCCTCGGATGCGCCTTTCTTCTATCCGGATTCTACCCACGCTCCACGGTTGCCTATTTTTGATGTTCAACCGTTTCTGGGGGACGCATGCTGCAAAATATCAGGGACAATTCACAAGGCTGGATTGCCAAGACCATTATCGGGATCATCGTCGCATTGATGGCGTTCACCGGTATCGAGGCTATTTTCCAGGCTTCGGGTAATAACAAGCAGGACGTGGCCAAGGTCAACGGTGAGGAAATCACCCAGACCGAACTGAGCCAGGCCGTTGATATGCAACGGCGCCAGCTGATGCAACAACTGGGCAAGGATTTCGATGCTTCCCTGTTGGACGAAAAACTGTTGCGCGATGCGGCCCTCAAGGGCCTGATCGATCGCAAGCTGCTGCTGCAAGGCGCGGCGGATTCCAAGTTCGGCTTCTCGGAAGCGGCCTTGGACCAGGTGATCCTGCAGACGCCGGAGTTCCAGGTGGATGGCCAGTTCAACGCCGAGCGCTTTGACCAGGTGATTCGTCAGCTGGGCTATAGCCGCCTGCAATTCCGTCAGATGATGACCCAGGAAATGCTGATCGGCCAGGTTCGCGCAGGCATCGCCGGCAGTGGTTTCGTGACCGATGCCGAGGTGCTGGCATTCGCCCGTCTGGAGAAACAGACCCGCGATTTCGCCACCGTCAATATCAAGGCTGACCCGGCAGCGGTGAAACTCACCGACGCCGAAGTCAAGGCCTACTACGACCAGCATGCCAAGGAGTTCATGACTCCGGATCAGGTCGTCATCGACTACCTGGAGCTGAAGAAGTCGTCCTTCTTCGACCAGGTCACCGTCAAGGACGATGAGTTGCAGGCCGCCTACGAGAAAGAAACCGCCAACCTCGCTGAACAGCGTCGTGCCGCGCACATCCTGATCGAGGTCAACGACAAGGTCACCGAGGCGCAAGCCAAGGCCAAGATCGAAGACATCCAGGCGCGCCTGGCCAAGGGCGAACAGTTTGACGCCCTGGCCAAGGAGTTCTCCCAGGATCCGGGTTCGGCCAACAATGGCGGTGATCTCGGCTTTGCCGGTCCCGGCGTGTACGATCCGGACTTCGAAACGGCGCTGTACGGCCTCAAGCAAGACCAGGTGTCCGCGCCGGTGCGCAGCGCCTTCGGTTGGCACTTGATCAAGCTGTTGGGCGTTGAAGCACCGCAAGTGCCGACGTTCGCCAGCCTGAAAGACAAGCTGACCCGCGAGCTCAAGACCCAGCAGGTTGAACAGCGGTTCGTCGAGGCGACCAAGCAATTGGAAGATGCGGCATTCGAGGCTTCCGACCTGGCCCAACCGGCGTCCGACCTGAAATTGACCGTACACACCTCGGCGCCGTTCGGCCGTGAAGGTGGCGAAGGCGTTGCGGCCAACCGTGCCGTGGTCACCGCTGCGTTCAGTCCGGAAGTGCTGGATGAGGGGGCCAACAGCAGCGCCATTGAGCTGGACCCGGAAACCATCATCGTGCTGCGCGCCAAAGAACACCTCAAGCCTGCCCAGCTGCCGCTGGAAAAGGTCGAGGCGGCGATCCGCACGCAGATGACCAAGGAGCGTGCGAGCGCTGCCGCCAAAACCCATGCCGACGAGTTGATCGCCAGCCTGCGTGATGGCAAGACCGCACTGGACCAGCCGATTGACGGCCAGGCCTGGAAGGTGACTGAAGCGGCGACCCGTGGCCAGGAAGGCGTCGACCCTGCTGTGCTGCAAGCGTTGTTCCGCATGCCCAAGCCAGCGGCCAAGGACAAGCCGACCTTCACCACCGTCACTCTGCGTGACGGCAGCCTGATGATCGTGCGCTTGAACGGTGTCAACGAAGCGGCAGCCCCTACGGACGAAGAAAAAGCGCAATACCGCCGCTTCCTCGCGTCCCGTATCGGCCAGCAGGACTTCGCGGCATATCGCAAGCAGCTGGAAACCCAGGCAGACATCAAGAAGTTCTGATGTCGGCTTGAATAAAAAGACCCCGTCCTGAAAAGGCCGGGGTCTTTTTTTGCGCGCATTAAAGCCTGTGACGTTTTACCGACAGGAATGCGCGCGCCCACCCCTCGTTCTGTTGCACAATACCGCCCGGACTGTTTTTCTCAGGATTTTCGATGTTGACATCATTTCACTTGCGAAACCTCGGGTTGGCGCTGGTGCTGGCGGGCGCGGCGGGTTGCTCGTCACCCAAGACCGCTATTTACGAACATGAGAATTTCGACGACTCCGGTACGTTTTCCCGCGATTACCCGGTGAGCGATGTGGCGGCCTGTGAAGCGGCGCGCCGTGCCCTGCTGAGCCAGGGCTATATCATCACCAGCAGCGATCCGAAGCTGGTGGCCGGTAACAAGAGTTTCCAGCAGACCGGCGAGACCCACCTGCAGATCAGCTTCAACGTGGTGTGTGCCGCCGATGGCAAAGGCAGCAACCATTCGACGATGTTTGCCAACGCCCTGCAGGACCGCTATGCGCTGAAGAAGGTCAACAACTCCGCAAGTCTCGGGGTTGGGGTGCTGGGTTCGGTGTCGATGCCGATCGGCTCCACCGATGACTCGATGGTCAAGGTGGCGAGCGAGACCGTCTCGGCGCCCAAGTTCTATGAGCGTTACTTTGCCTTGGTGGATGTGTTCCTGCCCCAGGAAGTGAAGCAGGCTGCGCATATACCCGAGAAGCCCAAGGATGAGCTTGGCATGCCTGAACCAAAAGCTGCGCCGGCCGCCGAGAAGCTCGAGACACCTCAGCAGATGCCCGCAATCCCTGCCGCCGCGCAGCCACTGGCACCGCCACCCGAGGCCGCACCCATCGCGCCCAGCGTAGAGCCGTTACCACAGACGCCAGCCGCGACTCCGGCCACCGAGTCCGCGCCCGCGCCGACCAACCCCAGCCTGCCGGCGCCGACAGAGGCGATTCCCGCCCTGCCAACGCCAACGCAGTGACTCAGACCGTTACGGGGTCTGTCTTGTCGACATTGATCCCGTAGCGGTTGATCGCCTCTGTGATGTTGTCACGACCGATCACACCGTCATCCGCCAGTGCCTTCAGCGCCGCCAGCACGATGAAGTGGCGGTCCACTTCAAAGAACTCGCGCAACGCTTCCCGGGTGTCCGACTGCCCGAACCCATCGGTTCCCAGCGCGACAAAGCGGCGGCCCTGTACGAAGGGGCGAATCTGATCGGCGAATAATTTCATGTAGTCCGTCGCCGCCACCACCGGCCCGGCTTTTCCGACAAGGCACTCCTCCACGTAACTCAGACGCGGCTCACTTTGCGGATGCAACAGGTTCCAGCGCTCTACGGCGTGCCCGTTACGGCGCAACTCGGTCAGGCTGGTGACGCTCCACACATCGCTATCTACAGCGAAATCTTCCCGGAGCAGCGACGCTGCAGCGATGACTTCGCGCAGGATCGAACCACTTCCCATCAGCTGAACCCGAGCATCCGGGTGTGTGCTCAGCGGATACATCCCCTTGAGAACCCCATCCTCTACGCCTTCGGGCATTGCCGGGTGCGGGTAGTTTTCGTTGAGCAGGGTGATGTAGTAGTAAATGTCTTGCTGTTCGACATACATGCGCCGCATGCCCTCGCGAATAATCACCGCCAGCTCGTAGGCAAAGGTCGGGTCGTAGGCCACGCAGCACGGTACTACCGAGGCCAGGATATGGCTGTGCCCGTCGTCATGCTGCAACCCTTCACCCATCAAGGTGGTGCGCCCGGCCGTGGCACCCAGCAGAAAGCCGCGGGCGCGCGCGTCGCCCGCCGCCCAGGCCAGGTCGCCGACGCGCTGGAAGCCGAACATCGAATAGAAAATATAAAACGGGACGGTCATCAGGCCATGGTTGCTGTAGGACGTACTTGCCGCGATCCAGGAGGAAATGGCACCCGATTCATTCAGGCCTTCCTGCATGATCTGTCCGTCCTTGCTCTCTTTGTAGTAGCTCAGTTGCCCGGCGTCCTGCGGGGTGTAAAGCTGGCCCACGGCGGAATGGATGCCGATCTGCCGGAACAGGCTCTCCATGCCGAAGGTGCGCGACTCATCCGGCACGATAGGGACGATCAGCTTGCCCAGATGCGGGTCCTTGAGCAGCGTGCCGAGGATGCGTACAAACGCCATGGTGGTGGATATGGCGCGCTCGCCGGTGTCCTTGAGTTGAGTGGCGAATGCGGACAGGGGCGGGACAGTCAACGGGGCAACGTCAGTGTGCCGGGCCGGCACATACCCGCCCAGCGCCTGGCGCCGGGCATTGAAATAGCGCGCTTCTGTGCTGTCGGCCGCCGGCTTGAGGTAAGGAATTTCGTCGAGCAGGTCATCGGCCACTTCCAGCCCGAAGCGGTCGCGGAAGGCTTTTACCGCGTCGGCACCCATTTTCTTCAATTGATGGTTGATGTTCTGGCCTTCGCCGGCTTCGCCCATGCCGAAGCCCTTGACGGTCTTGGCCAGGATCACCGTGGGCTGGCCCTTGTGGCGCACTGCGGCGGCGTAGGCGTTGTAGACCTTGAGCGGGTCATGGCCGCCCCGTGAGAGTTTCCAGATATCGTCGTCGGACATATCCGCAACCAGTGCCAGCAATTCCGGGTATTTGCCGAAGAAATGCTCGCGCACATAGGCGCCATTCTGGGATTTGTAATTCTGGTAATCGCCGTCCACGCATTCCATCATGCGCTGGCGCAGCAGGCCGCTGTGGTCTTTGTCCAGCAGCGCATCCCAGCCACCGCCCCAGATCACCTTGATCACATTCCAGCCGGCGGCACGGTACACACTCTCGAATTCCTGGATCACCTTGGCGTTACCGCGTACCGGGCCGTCCAGGCGCTGCAGGTTGCAGTTGACGACGAAGATCAGGTTGTCGAGTTTTTCGCGACCGGCCAGGGAAATGGCGGCCAGGGATTCCGGCTGGTCCATCTCGCCGTCACCGAGGAACGCCCATACCTTGCGACCCTGGTGTTGCTTGAGGTCGCGAAACTCCAGGTAACGCATGAAGCGCGCCTGATAAGCGGCCGTGATCGGCCCCAGGCCCATGGACACCGTAGGGAATTGCCAGAAGTCCGGCATCAGCCGTGGGTGAGGGTAGGAAGACAGGCCTTGGCCACCGGCTTCGCGGCGAAAGTTATCCAGTTGGGCTTCGTTGAGGCGGCCTTCCAGATACGCGCGGCCGTAGATGCCGGGGGAGGAATGGCCCTGGATGTACACAAGGTCGCCGTCGAAGGTGTCGGTTCGGCCGCGAAAGAAATGGTCGAAGCCTACGTCGTACAGCACAGCGGCTGACGCATAGGTCGCGATATGCCCACCCACGCCTGAGTGTTTGCCGGCACGCAAGACCATCGCCATGGCATTCCAGCGGATAAACGCATTGGTCCGCCGTTCAATGTCCAGGTCGCCGGGGTAGGGCAGTTGGCGGTCGGCAGCGATGGTGTTGACGTAAGGGGTAGTCACCCGCCCGTAAAAGTCGCCATGGCGCGCCACGTCGAAATCCAGCAACTGGTCGATCAGGTAATGGGCGCGAGGGCGGCCTTCGGCCGACAGCACCGATTCGATGGAGTCGAGCCACTCACGGGTTTCCTGCGGATCGTGGTCCAGGGATGCGGCGTTATTCGGATTCATATGAGGCTCCAGGGTAGGCGGATTCCGGGCGGCGAACGCCTTGTGGGCGCGCTGCGATATAGTTGCAATTGCAACGACATGGCGGAATTTAGCCCGTGATGAGCTACTATTGCAACCTTCTTGAAATTCCCCGGATGGTGTTGCATGTCGTCGAAAGAGCCGGATGTATGGTTCCGTTTTGTCAGGGCCCACAGGACGGTCATCCGTGAGATCGAGCGCCGGCTGACCGAGGCGCAACTGCCGCCGTATGCCTGGTACGACGCGCTGTGGGGCTTGGAAAGCGGTCCTGAAGGCACGCGCCGTATGCATGAATTGGCCGATGTGCTGGCCATTGAGCGTTACAACCTCACGCGCCTGGTCGACCGCCTGGAAAAGGACGGCCTGGTGGTGCGTTCACGTTCCGACGGCGATGGCCGCGCAGCATTTGCCTCGATCACCGAGGCCGGCCGTACGCTGCGCAAGAAAATGTGGAAAATCTACGAAAGCACCGTGGATGAGCTGTTTTTGTCGCAAATCGAGCCTGAGCACCGTCAGGCCTTTGCCGATGCACTGCAGCGTACGGCGGGGTTGGCGATGGAGGCGGGCGTGCAAACCCGTAGCCGGCGCAAAACCTAAATGCGGTGAACCGTGACCGTGTCATTTCAGGTCATACCGTTGCAGGGCGTGTTCCACCTTGTGTGTCTCGATGTGCCCTTCATCGGCCAACGCTTTTAATGCCAGCACTGCAATCCAGTAGCGGTTCGGCGCGGCTGCCTGTACCGAGCCTGCGCCCAGCGCCACGAAGCGCGTGTTCACATGCGCGGCCAACTGGTCGACCACCACTTGTGGGTAGCCAGTGACGGCAAGCACCGGTGTCCGACTCCCTGCCAGGCAGTCGCGCAGATGGCTGCTGCGCCTGGGCGCGCAGGGATGCAGGCGGTTCCAGCGCTCGGCGGCCGCCGCCTCGCGGGCCAGTCGGGTATAACTGGGGCAACTCCATACATGCGCCGTGATGCCCCATTGCTGCTCAAGCAATTGCGCGGCGTGCATGACCTCTTCCAGGGCTCGACCGGCACCCAGCAAGCGCACGTTCGCCACGTCGGCAGTTTGCCGCACGGGATACATGCCCTTGATCGCACCTTCGCGGTCCAGCGTCTGCGGTGCGAGGGTGCTGGGCTGATCATGCAGCGCCAGGTAATAAAAGCCCGGCTGGCCATCCACGTACAGCGTACGCAACCCGGCCAGCACGATGGCCTGGGCCTCTTCGCCCGAGGCAGGGTCGTAGGGCGTACAGCGTGGATGGCTGGCCAGCCACAACGGCAGCGACGGTTGCGCGCCCTTCGGCCACGGGGATGGCTGGGTTTCGCTGTCATTGCACAAAATGCCGCGCTGGTCGGTCCGGTGTGACAGTGCACACAGCTGTGCAGACGAGGTGGCGCTGTGCAGGTAGAGCAGCGGCTTTTCCCCGGTATTGCGCGCAAACCAGGTGGGCCAGTTACCCGGGCGCCGACTGCGCGACTGGCCGCGAATCACCCAGGCCTGGCGACTGGATTCCAGCGCGCCGGCCATGCTCAAGACCGTGTACAGCGGTGAGCTGCGCGAGCAGGCGCAGGTGTCCAGTGCGTCGATGCACAGCTGCGCAGCGAGTGCGGTAGAGGCGGGCATGGGGGTGGCTCCTGGCGACAGAGGTGCCTACCCTAATGGAATTGGTCTTGTAATTGCAATTGCAATGATTGCAATAGTGCCTCGATCTTCCGACTAAATCAGTCCGCCGCCGCCGCGTTTAATCTTCACGTGCGGGAACATCATGGCGCAGACATTTTTTCGTCATGACGGCACTTTAGTCTGGTCGTGAAGGTCATTAATTGCGCTGGCATTTTTAACTTAACAAGGAGTCCACCATGGACGATTACCAGGAAGAACTGCTGGAGTACCAGGCATTCGAACTCGACCCGCTGGACCCGGTCGACGATGCCACCGAGCTGTAGGGCCGACTTCAGGCGGAATGCCGCTGACTGCGGCGAAATTCCCCTGGGGTCTGGTTGTTCCAGCGCCTGAAGGCGCGTTGGAAGGCTTGGGCCGAGGCAAACCCGAGCAAGTAGGCGATCTCGCCAAAGGCCAGTTCCGTGTCGCGAATGTAGGTCATGGCCAAGTCGCGGCGGGTATCGTTGAGAATCGCACGAAATTGCGTGCCTTCGTCCGCCAGTTTGCGGCGCAGGGTCCAAGTGGGCAGCTTCAAGCGTGCCGCCACTTCTTCCAGGTCGGGTTCCCGGCCACCATTGAGCATCGGCCCCAGCAGTCGAGTAATGCGCTCGCGCAGGCTGCGGGTGCGGGTCAGTTGCTCCAGTTCCCTTTCACACAGCTGTAACAACAGGTGCCAGGTGCTCGGGCAGTGCTGCGGGTTGCGCAGGGCCAGGGTGGCCTGGGTCAGGCGCAGTTGATTGCTGTCGGCGCCGAACTGCACCGGCGTGTCCCCCAGCACGGCATACAGATGGCTGTATTCGGGGGCCTGGAATTCGATTTCGATGCGTTGAGCCTGCACCGGCTGTTGCGCCAGGCTCGACAGTTGATGCAGCCAGCCGGCGATGATCGAGTCCACCACGAAGCGGTTATAGGCGTTGTAGGGACTGATGGAATAGAACCGCAGCCAGGCGCCTTCGGCGTCTTCATGAAAGCTCGATTGCCCACGGTAGTTGGAGCCATACAGTGGTTCGAAGCGCGTCAGCGTGCGCGCGGCTTCGCGTACCGTCGGTGCCTGGGCGGCGGTGACACCGGCGAGCCCGGCCTGGCTCAGGCGACTGAGCTGACCCATGCGCAGGCCCAGGCCCGGATCGCCGGTCAGTTGGATGGCCGCATGCCCCAGGCGCATATAGCGCGGGATCGACAGGCGCGCGCCCGCTTCGGCCAGGCGTGCCGGGTCCAGGCCGTATTGCAGCAACAGGGGGTGCGGGTCCAGGCCGTGGCTGTGCACGGCATCGGCCAGGGTGTGCACGAAGCCCACTGACAGATCCCCCAGGCGCACCGGCTTCACGCGGTTACAGCCAGATATTGAGCAGGCGCGCGCCACGGGCTTCGCCGTCGGCGAACAGTTGCCCGTTGCGGCTCAGGAAGCTCTGCCCGGCGCTGCCCAGGTCCCAGAACTGGCCACGCAAAAACACGCTCATGCCCGCTGTGGCCTGGCTGATCGGTGGTTGGCTGATCAGGGTCAGGCGGCGCCAGGCTTCGCCCTCGCTGGTTTCCTCGGGCTTGAGGCTGACTTCCGAAGGGGTCGACACGCTCTTGAAGCCGCGCCACGGGCGGTCCCAGGTGTCACGCCCGGTCACATAGGCCGGCACGGCAATCAACTGGGCACCTTGTTCGTTGAGCTTGCGGTAGTTGTCCGGGTACCAGCTGTCGCTGCCGATCAGCACGCCCAGGCGCCCGGCCGGGGTGTCGACCACACTGACGATGTTTTCATCGCCGGGTTCGATAAAGCCGCGCTCGTCGTAGATCGGGTACAGCTGGCGCTGCGGCTGGCCCAGAGGCAAACCATCGGCGGCAAAGACCACACTGACGTTGTACAGCGCACCATGGCCGACCTGCAGTTGCCCCAGGTTCACACTGGGATTGGGCAGGGCGATGGAACCGGCCACCAGGGTCACACCGAATTCCTTGGCCAGGCCGCCAAACAGCACTTGGTAATCGCGCGCCATGCCGGCGGCTTTCATGCGCAGGTACGCATCATCCATGCGGTTGTCGCCGGTGGCGCTGATCCAGGCGCGCAGGAACTGCAACGGATTGCTGATCGACAGCCAGTTCATCGCGTCCTTGAGGTGGGTGGCCTGGTACAGCTCGTTTTTCTCGCCGGCGAGCATCAGCCAGGTGCCGACATGTTCCGGCAGCACGACGACGGTCTTGTCGTTGATCAAACCCTGTTCGCGGGCCTTTTGCAGGTAGGCCGAGAGCTTCAGGTGCAGGCGCTCCAGGCTCTGGTAATCGGCAGGGAACAGCTCCGGCTGGATGCCCAGCAGGTTGCCACGCTCGGCCGGCTGGCCTTCATTGACCGCGAGGGTGATGCGCAGGTCCGACAGGTAATGCGCCACGGGGCGCTCCTGGGTCCAGACCAGATACGCGGCGAGGGCGGCAACCAGGGCCATGGTGACGGTGAATATGAGTAATTTGCGCATGGGGCAACAGACAACAGACCGGGGGCAGGGTTCGCGACTAGGGTAGGGCTCCTGGCCCGGCTTGCCAAGGGTGGCTGTGCATTTGGATCAATAAGTTGTCAGTTTCAGTCATTGAGCGGTAGGTGATCGCCTCTTAGTCTGTGGGACATAAACCGATGGGGTGCCATTCGAGCCCTCCACGTCCCGTGATGATCCGTTGTGGAGCTGTACCATGACCGCTGCTGCCTACCCGCACCTGCTGGCCCCGTTGGACCTGGGTTTTACCACCCTGCGCAACCGTACCCTGATGGGCTCGATGCACACGGGCCTGGAAGAAAAGCCCGGTGGTTTCGAGCGCATGGCGGCGTATTTCGCCGAGCGCGCCCGGGGCGGCGTCGGCCTGATGGTCACCGGCGGCATCGGCCCGAACGATGAGGGCGGCGTGTATGCCGGTGCGGCCAAGCTGACCACAGACGAAGAGGCGCAAAAGCACCGGATCGTCACCCGCGCCGTGCACGACGCCGGTGGCAAGATCTGCATGCAGATCCTGCATGCCGGGCGTTATGCCTACAGCTCCAAGCAGGTAGCGCCGAGTGCGATCCAGGCACCGATCAACCCGTTCAAGCCCCGGGAGCTGGACGAGGAGGGCATCGAGAAGCAGATCCAGGATTTCGTCACCTGCTCGCAGCTGGCCCAGGTCGCCGAGTACGACGGCGTGGAAATCATGGGGTCCGAAGGTTACTTCATCAACCAGTTCCTGGCCGCCCACACCAACCATCGCACCGACCGTTGGGGCGGCAGCTTCGAAAATCGTATGCGCCTGGCGGTGGAAATCGTGCGCCGGGTGCGTGAAGCGGTCGGCCCGAATTTCATCATTATTTTCCGCCTGTCGATGCTCGATCTGGTCGAGGGCGGCAGCATCTGGGAAGAAGTCGTGCAATTGGCCAAGGCCATCGAGCAGGCCGGCGCCACTATTATCAACACCGGTATCGGCTGGCACGAAGCGCGTATCCCGACCATTGCAACCAAGGTGCCGCGCGCCGCGTTCAGCAAGGTCACCGCCAAGTTGCGTGGCGCGGTGCAGATTCCGTTGATTACCACCAACCGCATCAACACGCCGGAAGTCGCCGAGCAGATTCTCGCCGAGGGCGATGCCGACATGGTCTCGATGGCGCGGCCGTTTCTCGCCGACCCGGAGTTCGTCAACAAGGCTGCAGCGGGGCGCGCCGACGAAATCAACACCTGCATCGGTTGCAATCAGGCGTGCCTGGACCACACCTTCGGCGGCAAGCTGACCACCTGCCTGGTCAACCCGCGGGCGTGCTATGAAACCGAACTCAATTACCTGCCCGTGCAGCAGATCAAGAAAATTGCGGTCGTCGGTGCCGGCCCTGCCGGGCTGGCTGCTGCTACCGTGGCTGCCGAGCGCGGGCATCAGGTGACCTTGTTCGATTCGGCCAGCGAAATCGGCGGCCAGTTCAACATCGCCAAACGCATACCGGGCAAGGAAGAATTTTTCGAGACCCTGCGCTACTTCAAGCGCAAATTGCAGACCACTCACGTCGAGCTGTGCCTCAACACCCGTGTCGATGTGGCGCAACTGGTGGCGGGCGGTTATGACGAGGTGATCCTGGCCACCGGTATCGCACCGCGTACGCCGGCGATTGCGGGTGTGGAGAACGCCAAGGTGCTCAATTACCTGGACGTGATCCTGGAGCGCAAGCCGGTTGGCAAGCGCGTGGCGGTGATTGGCGCGGGCGGTATCGGTTTCGACGTGTCGGAATTCCTGGTGCACCAGGGCGTGTCCACCAGCCTGGATCGCGAAGCGTTCTGGAAAGAGTGGGGCATCGACACTCAACTTGAGGCCCGTGGCGGCGTGGCCGGTATCAAGCCCGAGCGCCATGCACCGGCGCGTGAGGTGTTCCTGCTGCAACGCAAGGCGTCCAAGGTCGGCGACGGCCTGGGCAAGACCACCGGCTGGATCCACCGTACCGGCCTGAAAAACAAACAGGTGCAGATGCTTAACGGCGTCGAATACCTGAAGATCGATGATGAAGGCCTGCATATCCGCATCGGCGCCGAGGGCGAGCCGCAGGTGCTGGCGGTGGACAACATCGTCATCTGCGCCGGCCAGGACCCGCTGCGCGAACTGCACGACGGCCTGGTCGCCGCCGGGCAGAACGTGCACCTGATTGGCGGTGCCGATGTGGCGGCCGAGCTGGACGCCAAGCGCGCCATCAACCAGGGTTCGCGCCTGGCCGCCGAGCTGTAAGTCGACGAAAGGGGCGGTGTTAGACTACCGCTCCTTTTCATTCAGAGACTTGCGATGGGTCCTTTCGACTGGCTGCCTCACGCGCCCCTTGAACCTGTGCAGCTCGACTGGCTGAACAGGGTCGAGTTGGCCATGCTGCGCCTGGACCGTATCGACCCGCTGATCAGCGGCAACAAGTGGTTCAAGCTCACCGAACACCTGAATCAAGCCCGCGACGCGGGGGCCAGCGGGGTCATCAGCCTCGGCGGGGCCTACTCCAACCATCTGCACGCCCTGGCGGCGGCGGGCAAGCGCTTTGGCTTTCCCACGGTCGGCCTGTTGCGCGGTCATCCTCAAGACACACCCACCGTGCTCGACCTCAAGGCGTTCGGCATGCACCTGCATTGGCTCGGGTACGGCGGCTATCGCGCACGCCATGAGCCGGGCTTCTGGTTGCCCTGGCGCGAACAGTATCCCCATCTTCATCCGGTGCCCGAAGGCGGCGGCGGGCTGGCGGGTGCGCTGGGCTGCGCGGTGCTGGTCGAGCAGGCGCAGGCGCAGTTGAGTCAGCTCGGCTGGGCGGATTACGACGCTTGGTGGCTGGCAGCCGGTACCGGGACGACACTGGCCGGGTTGGTATTGGCCGAGGCGGGCAGGCGTACGGTCTACGGCGCATTGGCAGTGCCGGACGATCACGGTGTCGCGCAGAACGTAAGTGCCATGGTGCACAACGGTTACGAACTGATCGACGCCAGCCGAGACGGCTTTGCCAAGGTCGATCCGCTGCTGCTCGATTTTATCGAGCGCACCGAACAGGCCAGCGGTGTGCCGCTGGAGCCGCTCTACACCGGCAAGGCGCTGCTGGCGTTGAAGCAACAGATCGAGACCGGACGCTTCGCCCCCGGTAACCGCCTGATCTTCATCCACACCGGCGGCCTGCAAGGCCGCCGAGGTTTCAATGCCTAGAGCAGACCCCCTGTGGGAGGGGGCTTGCCCCCGATGCGGTGTGTCAGCCAGCTCTGTTGTCGCTGACCCACCGCCATCGGGGGCAAGCCCCCTCCCACATTTGGACCGGGATCGACAAAAAACACCGGTCGGCTCCAAGGCCGCCGCGCTTTTGCTTTTGATCTCAGGCGCCCCGTTAAACCACGCTGGCCGAACGCAGGCTTGAATTCGTGGGTAACCCGGCAGGACGCCGGGTTAGCCGCACTGGGCCATGGATGGCCCATTGCGGCGGCCCACGGATTCAAGCCGGAGAGAGGGCACACCGAGCCTAGGCGAGGTGCCGAGTGGTGGGGCAAGAGCGTTTTGCTTACTTTTGCGCTTTTCAAAAGTGAGCCGCTGTAAAAGCGGAACCAGTAGCAGCCGTTACCGCAGAAACGGATATGTACTCAGTCTGATCCAACATCCCGGCCAGCCCCAAGGCCGCCATCGGGCGCAAGTCGAATCGTCGCACCGCCCCTCCCACCCGGCATCATTCGCAACGCCGTATTATCGCGCAGCACATAGTGATGAAAGATCCCCGCCAACGCATGCAGCCCGATCAGCCAGTAACCGATCTGGCCAAACAGCACATGCCAGCCTTCAATCTCCTTGGCCAGCGCCTTGTTTTCAGCGATCAGCGGCGGCAACTCCATCCCGTAGAACATCACCGAATGCCCCTCGGCGCTGACAATCAGCCAGCCGGCAATCGGCATGCCGATCATCAACCCATACAGCGCAACGTGGGTCAGCGTCGCCAACAGGCGCTGCCATGGCGGCGGCGCCGGCACGATCTTCGGCGCCACGCCCAGGCTGCGGGCGAACAGGCGCAGCCACACCAGCACAAACACGGTCAGGCCGAACATAAAGTGCATTTCGACGATCAGCGTGCGCGCACCGCTGCCTTTGGGGAACTGGCCGCGTAACTCAATGCAGGCGTAGACCACCGCCAGGAGCACCACCATCAACCAGTGCAACGCAATCGACATGGTGCTGTAGCGCGTATCGGAATTTTTCCACGGCATCGTTGGGTTCCTCACTTATCAGGGCAACCTTCCGTTCTTTGACGGAGTGGTTCAACTGTATGCCTGTTTGAAGCGCTTTGCCCGTAGTGAATGCCGGTGCATTGACCTTCGTCAGTGGCTTTGCGGCATTTCCCCGCGAGCCAGGCGTGCGTTGATATCGGCGATGACCTGCGGCAGATCGGTAATAGTGTCGATCAGGTAGTGCGGGCGTGAGCCTTCGAACATCGCTTCGATACGCCGGCGCTCGCCGGCCAGTGTGGCGCTGTCCAGCGCCCGGAACTGCTCATAGGTCAGGCCCAGGGCGTTGCCGGAGCAGGTCAGCGCCACGGTCCACATGCCTGCGCGGCGGCCTTCGAGGATACCCGGTACGGTGTCGTCGACTTTCACGCACGCCGCCACATCGTCAATGCCCAGCGCGATCACGTTGGCCAGCGCCTGGGCCGGCCATGGGCGGCCATTGGGCACTTCGTCGGTGGCGACCACATGGTCCGCCACGTAGCCGTTGCTGGCGGCCAGGGCGACGACCTTGTCCATCACCTGTTTGGGATAGCCGGAACAGGAACCGATCTTGATGCCCTGGGCGCGCACGCCGGCAAGGGTGTCGAGGGCGCCGGGGATCAGCGCCGAGTGTTCGGCGATTTTCTCGATCTGCAGCGGCATGAAGCGTTGGTAGATGGCGCTCACGTCTGCATCGGTGGGCGTGCGGCCGAAGGCCTTGCGATAACGCTCGGCGACGCGCGGCTGATCGCAGAGGGTGCGGATATGGTCCCACTTGCCCATGCCCATCGGGCCACGAGCCTCTTCGATGGACACCTGTACGCCGAACTCGGCAAAGGCCTCGACAAAAATCTGCGTCGGCGCAAACGAGCCGAAGTCCACTACGGTGCCGGCCCAGTCGAGAATGACGGCCTGGAGCCTGGTGGGGTTTTGGTAGTTCATGGTTCAGATCCTGTGGGGTAATGGGGACAATCAGAGGTCCAGCACGTGCATTTCTTGCAGCACCTCGGCGATGGCCTTGACCGCCGCGCGCATGCCGGCCGCGTCGACATGGCCGATGCAGCCCACGCGAAAGGTCTCCACCTGGGTCAATTTGCCCGGATAGAGGATGAAACCCTTGGCCTTGACCCGTTCGTAGAAGTCCGCGAACTGGTAGCGCGGGTGTTGCGGGGCGTGGAAGGTGACGATGATCGGCGCCTGGATCGCCGCCGGCAGGAAGCTGCGCAGGCGCAGTGCGGCCATGCCGTCCAGGAGCGCGCGGCAGTTATCGGCGTAGCGTTGATGGCGGGCGGGCAGGCCGCCTTCTTCATGGTATTGCACAAGCGCTTCGTGCAGCGCGGCGACCACATGGGTGGGCGGGGTGAAGCGCCACTGGCCGGTGCGGGCCATGTAGCTGTGCTGGTCGAACAGGTCCATCGCCAGGGAATGAGAGTTGCCTGCGGCCGCAGCCAGCGCGGTCTTTTCGGCGAAGACAAAGCCCATGCCCGGCACGCCTTCCAGGCATTTGCCGGACGCGGCGATCAGCGCGTCGAAGGGCACTTCACGCGCATCGATCGGCAGTGCGCCGAAAGAACTCATGGCGTCGATGATCAGGCGCTTGCCGTGACGCTTGACCACTTCGGCGATCTGCGCCAGCGGGTTGAGGATGCCGGTGCTGGTTTCGCAGTGGATCAGCGCGACATGGCTGATCGCGGCGTCGGCGTGCAGCAGGCGGTCCACCTCGGCGGCGGTGGTGGGTTGGTCTTCGGGCGTTTCGAAGGTGCTGTACGCGCGGCCGAGCACGTCACAGATCTTCGCCAGGCGTTTGCCGTAGGCGCCGTTGATCAGCACCAGCACCTTGCCGTTACGCGGCACGAGGGTGCCGATGGCGGCTTCGACGGCGAAGGTGCCGCTGCCCTGCAACGGCACGCAATAGTGGCTGTCGGCGCCATGGATGATCGCCAGCAAATGCTCGCACACGCTGGCGGTGAGTTGGTTGAAACGCTCATCCCATGAACCCCAGTCCACCATCATCGCCTGGCGCGTGCGGTTGGAAGTGGTCAGGGGGCCGGGGGTCAGCAGGAGCGGCGCGGCAGGGGTCATCTCGGGTCCTCGTAAAACAACGGGTCGACTCTACGGCGCCTAAATTGCAGTTTGGCTTGTTATCAATCAAATTGTTTGTTGTTATTCGAGCTATCAGTGAGGCCGATAACCATGAACCTGTTCCAACTGCGCGCATTCGATGCGGTGGCCCGCGAGGGCAGTTTTACCCGTGCGGCCGCCCGGCTGTTCATCAGCCAGCCGGCGGTGACCGGGCACATCAAGGCGCTGGAGGAGCACTACCAGATCCCGTTGCTGCGCCGCACTGCGCGGCGGGTCGAGTTGACCGAGGAGGGCGCACGCCTGGCGGCGATCACCCGGGTGATCTTCGGCCTGGTGGATGAGGCGCAGGCGATGCTCGAAGCCAACCGCCAATTGCTCACCGGGCGCCTGGAAGTGGCGGCGGACGGCCCGCATCTGGTGATGCCGATGATCGCCCGGCTGCGCGTGCTTTATCCGGGCGTCACGGTGAATCTGCGCCTGGGCAATGCCCAGGAAACCCTGGCGGCGTTGTTGTCCGAGCATGCCGATGTGGCGGTGCTGACCGAAGTGGAGCCGCGCAATGGCCTGCACCTGCATCCCTTGGACGAGTCGCGTATTTGCGCGCTGGTGCCGGCCGTGCATCCGTGGGCGGGGCAGGCCGAGGGCATTGCACTGTCGGCGTTGAACGAAGAGATCATGGTGTTGCGCGAGCCCGGTTCCATTACCCGGCGTACCTTTGATGAGGCGTGTCTGGCTGCCGGTGTGCGGCCCAGGGTGCTGCTGGAACTGGACAGCCGGGAGGCGGTGACGGAGGCCGTTGCGGCCGAGCTGGGCCTGGGGGTGGTGTCGTCGATGGAGGTCAGCCGCGACCCACGTGTCAGCGCCGTGCCGATTCGCGGCGACGGCCTGCAGAACCGGCATCTGCTTGGCTGCCTGGAGCGGCGCCGGTCGTTGCGCTTGATCCAGGCCTTTTTCGAGTTGGCGCCCTGAGGGTTTTTTGGTGGAACGATGCGTTGCTGCGCTATAAACTCTGCCCCCAAAGCGCCGGCCAGTAGACGTTTCGGCGCCATGGAAAGTAGAGAGTGAGTCATGGGCGCACAGTGGAAAGTCAAACATAAAGAAGCGGCAGCCAATGCCAAGGGCAAGATTTTCGGCAAGCTGGTGAAAGAAATCACCATCGCCGCCCGCAACGGTGCGGACACCTCGACCAACGCTCACCTGCGTCTGGTGGTGGAGCAGGCCAAGAAGGCCTCGATGCCCAAGGAAACCCTGGACCGCGCGATTAAGAAGGGCGCCGGTCTGCTCGGTGAAACCGTGCAGTACCACCGTGTCACCTACGAAGGTTTCGCCCCGCACCAGGTGCCATTGATCGTCGAGTGCGTCACCGACAACATCAACCGCACCGTGGCGGAAATCCGCGTGGCGTTCCGCAAGGGCCAATTGGGGGCTTCCGGCTCGGTGGCCTGGGACTTCAACCACGTCGGGCTGATCGAAGCGTCGCCGGACACCCCGGACGCTGATCCGGAAATGGCCGCCATCGAAGCCGGTGCCCAGGACTTTGAAGACGGCGAGGAAGCAGGCACCACTTTGTTCATCACCGAAACCACCGACTTGGACGCTGTGCAGAAAGCCTTGCCGGAGCAGGGCTTTACCGTGCTGTCGGCCAAGCTGGGCTATCTTTCGAAGAACCCGGTCAGTGGGTTGACCGATGAGCAGATGGCCGAGGTCGAGGCGTTCCTGGAAGGCCTGGATAACCATGATGATGTGCAGGATATGTTTGTCGGGCTGGCTGGCTGATTTTTATTTGGGTGCATGCAGTCAAAATGTGGGAGGGGCGGTGCGACGATTCGACTTGCGCCCGATGGCGGCCTCTGGGCCGACCAGGATGTTGGATTGGACCGGGTACATATCCATTATTTGGGTAACGGCTGCTTAGGGTTCCGCCCTGACGGCGGCTCACTTTTGAAAAGCGCAAAAGTAAGCAAAACGCTCTTGCCCCACCACTCGGCACCTC
>NZ_CVTU01000049.1:0-17730 GCF_900004965.1 Pseudomonas sp. 44 R 15 | reverse complement strand
GCGAGCTTGCTCGCGAAAAACGTCAACGATAACGCGTGTTTCCTGATTGAACGCGGCGCCTGTGGTTTTTCGCGAGCAAGAGCTAGGCGCCCCCCTCGCTCCTACAAAAAGCCTTAACTGAACGACATTACGGGCTTGCGGAGTTTTCCGATAGAAATCGGCTGAAGTAGAAGGATGTTGTTACCGCACGCCCACGTTGGCATCAGGAACCTTTCCCACCGGCTGGCCACGCATGAGTGCTTGTTGAACTCAATGCCCGACGGTGACGGTGGGCAAGTCATGCATCCTTGATCGCACTGCGATTTCGATCCTTTCGTTAAATGAGGCTATACACAATGGTCACGCTCAACACAGCTGACGGTGCAACTTCTCCACGGGCGGGTAAAACCCTTGATCCATTCGAGCGCTTTGGCCAGGTGCCGGCCCATCATGTTATTGGCCAGGTTTTAAAATCCAACCGCAGTGACCTGGAAATGGCCGAGCTGTTGAAATTGCTGTGCACGCTGGTGACAACGCTTAAAACCTGGATGAACAGCGACAACGCACCGCACACGCCCCCCGTGGCCGTGATACCCAAACTGCCGGTCTGAAGCGGCCCTAGCGTGCAGTTGCAAGGCTTGGGGGCTGATCCCACGCGCCGCCGAGCGCGGTGTACAGGTTCACCTGCGCCACCAGTTGCGCCAGGCGATCGACAATCAGCGCCTGCTGTGAATTGAACAACGCGCGCTGCGCATCGAGAAAGGTCAGGTTGCTGTCGACGCCGCTGCGGTAGCGGTGCTGGGCCAGGTCATAGTAGTGCTGGTTGGCGGCGACGAAATCCCGTTGCGCGTTCAGTTGGTCGTCGAAGGTCTGGCGCGCGGCGAGGCCGTCGGCGACTTCCTGGAAGGCGGTCTGGATGGACTTTTCGTACTGTGCCACCGTGATGTCCTTCTGCAGCTTGGCGTAATCAAGGCTGGCACGCAGGCTGCCGGCGTTGAAGATCGGCAGATTGATTTGCGGCTGGAACGTCCAGGTGCCCGCGCCGCCCTTGAACAAACCGGAGAGCTGCGTGCTGGTGCTGCCGGCGTTGGCCGTCAGGGTGATCGACGGAAAGAACGCCGCCCTGGCCGCGCCGATATTGGCGTTGGCCGCCTGCAACTGGTATTCGGCCTGGACGATGTCCGGGCGCCGTTGCAGCAAGTCTGAAGGCAGCCCCGCAGGCACCTGGGCTACCAGGTCGTCGGCCAGGGCGCGTGCGGGCAGGTTGGCGTCCACCGGGCCGCCGACCAGCAGCGTGAGGTTGTTGAGGTCCTGGGCCACCTGGCGTTCGTAGCGGGCCACGCTGGCACGGGTACTTTCCACCGCCGTGCGCGCCTGCACCACGTCGAGCGCCGAGGCCTTGCCGGCGGCTTTGCTGCGGCGGGTCAGTTGCCAGCTGCGATCGTTGGCCGCCAGGGTCTGCTCGGCCAGGGCCAGCAACTCCTGGTCGGCACGCCAGGTCAGGTAGGCGTTGGCGACGTTGGCCACCAGGCTCAACTGTGCGCTGCGCCGCGCTTGTTCGGTGCCCAGGTAAGTCAGCATGGCCTGTTCGCTGAGGCTGCGGACGCGGCCGAACAGGTCGAGTTCATAGGCACTCAGGCCCAGGGTGGCGGAGTAGTTGGCGGTGATCGCCGACTGGCCGGTGCCGGTCACGCCCGCCGGCAATTTCTGACGCTTGCCGGCGGCCGTGGCCGACACCGCCGGGAACAGGTCGGCGCGCTGAATGCGGTACTGCGCCTGGAAGGCCTGCACATTCAGTGCGGCTACCCGCAGGTCGCGGTTGTTGGCCAATGCAGCGTCGATCAACGGCGCCAGCGCCGGGTCGTGGAACAGGTGGCGCCAGTCCACGGTGCCGGGCAGTGTGCCGGCCTGCGTCTGGCGGTACACCCCGTCCTGGGGGTAGTGGGTCGGCACGGGCGCGTCGGGGCGCTGATACTCGGGGATCAGCGAACACCCGCCGAGCATCCAGGCTGCGCCAACGGCGGCAAGGGTGAATTTTTGCATCAGGCGCCCACCATCCATTTGGCCAGGCCGTGTCGGCCACTCACGCCGAGCTTCGCGGCGGCGCGCTTGAGGTAGGTTTCAATCGAGCTGTTTTTCACACTGAGTTTTTCCGCGATCTGCGGCACGGTGCCGCCGGTCAACAGGCCCAGGCAAACTTCCTGCTCGCGGGCCGAGAGGGTGATGTCGCTCAGCGCCAGGCGCTTGTAGAACTCACGCTGCAATTGCGACTGCTCCAGCCCGATGGGCCCAGGCTCCGCCTCGGTGTGCGGCGCCTGGCGCAGGATCTGCACGTGGCGCTCCATCAACGGCAGCAAGGTTTCGGACAGGCACTTGAGAAACGACAGCTGCGCCAGGGAAAACCCGCGCTCGGCAGGCGGTCGGTAGAACGAAATCACACAGCGCCGATGGCCCTGGCGCGAGACCAGGTTGCACTGGTGCGAACTGCCGCGCGGGTGCGCGCTGTCGGCCTTGGCTTTCATCTGGATCAGCAGCGGGTCCTGCATGCGCAGCATCTGGCGCAGCAGCGGATGGTCGTCAAGCGAGTGCAGTGTCTGGGGCGCGGGCAGGTCTTCGTTCAGCCCGGCACTGCCCAGCAGCTTGATATCCAGCACCCTGTCGCGCAGTTCATCGAGGCTCCATTCGCTGAGGTCCACCAGATGAACCGGTATCCATTTGTCCACCAGGTGCAGCATGTTCGCGGCGAAATTGGCCTGGCCACTGCTGGAAATGAGCTTGCCCATTTCGGCGTAGAACTGTGGGTTCTGGGTGTCGGTAATACTAGGGGTCAGACTCATAGCCATCTCATCCTTGATGTCGAAAACCGTCAACGGAGGCCCTGGGTCTGTTCGGGGCGCTCCGTACTGCTTGAACGTAACTCGGCGTTCGAGATTTCATTTAGCCATAGCGATTTGTCCTACGTATGTAGCAGAAACGAGGGACACAAGCTGCCATAAAATCCGCGTCATTAATTCGACGTTTCCTGCAGATAATTCAGCAGACGAAAAGGAGGGGCGAATCTTTAATGGTGCTTAACATGCTGATAAATAAAGAAAATACACAAATTAAAAAATACTTTTCAAATTAAACGTCGGACAGATATAGCCAATCTCCTACATGGCTTTCATCGTTTCAGCAATGAACCCTCCGACAAGCCCTTGTCGATCCGTTTGGATGTCCGGGTTTCGGGTGTCAGGCGCCTGTGCTTGACCATGCTCAAATCCGCTCAATTCGTGGTAATGGGCGACCCTGCGCGGCCAGTGCCTGACCCCCCATGAGAAGGATCTTATGACGCAACTTTCCAGCCCGCCGGCCAGCTTCCCCCTTACCGCCGCGCAACACGACATCTGGCTTGACCAACTGCGCGTGGGTCACTCGCCGTTGTACAACATCGGCGGTTACGTTGATCTGGCCGGCGCCGTCGCACCCGCATTGATCCAGCGTGCGATCGAGTTGCTGGTGGCCCGGCACGACGCATTGCGCACCCAACTGCACAGCGGCGCCGATGGCTTGCCCCGGCAAACCTTCGCCGCCGAATGGACGGTGGAAGTACCGCAGTACGACTTCTGCGGCTTGCCCGACCCCGAGGCCGCCGCCCAGTCCTTGATCCAGACGCAAATGGCCCGGCCCTACGCCATGAGCGGCGAACCGTTGTTTGGTTTTTTCCTGATCAAGCTCGACGACGATCATTACCGCCTTGGCACCCAGGCCCACCACCTGATCCTCGACGGCTGGGGGTTCGGCCAGATGCTGCAGTCCCTTGCCCAGCTGTACACCGCCGTGCAGCACGGCCGGCAACCGGAGGGGGTGGCGCCGTCGTATATCGACTACATCGACACTGACCAGCGCTACCGGCAATCGGCCCGCTACGCGCGCGATCGCGACTATTGGCTGGACAAATACCAGGTGCTGCCCGAGCCGCTGCTCACGCCAAGGCACACCGCCAAGGCCGCGAGCAACACGTGCGTGCAACCCTTCCCGGTGGCGCTGCTCAAGCGCATGGAACACGTGGCCAGCCGCTACCAGGCTTCGGCGTTCCATGTGTTGCTGGCGGCGCTGTACGTGTATTTCACCCGTACCGGCCAGCGCGATGAATGGGTGGTGGGCCTGCCGATGCTCAACCGCTCCAACGCGCGCTTTCGCGCCACGGTCGGCTTGTTCGCCCAGGTCAGCGCGGTGCGGTTGCAGTTCAGCGAAGCCTTGAGTTTCGCTGAACTGGTGCGCGGTGTGCGCGATCAGCTCAAGCAGGACATGCGCCACCAGCGCTTCCCCCTCAGTGAGATGAACCGCGAACTGGGCCTGCGGCGTACGGATCGCGGACAGTTGTTCGACCTGTCGGTGTCGTTCGAGCAGGACGACCATGACCTGCTCTACGGTCAGGTGCAGGCCCGTGCGGTCAAGGTGTCCAACCACCATGAGCCGCTGCCGCTGGCGATTCACTTGCGCAGCAACCGCTACCAGGACACGGCGTGCCTGCATTGCGTCTATAACGAGGCGTACTTCGAGCAGGGCGACATGCAGGCCTTGGCAGAGCGCCTCACCGGCTTGCTGGAGCAGGGCCTGGCAGACACGACGCTGACGGTGGGCCAATTTGCGTTGCTGACGCCTCAGGACCAGGCCCGGTTGCAGCAATGGAATGCCACCGCGCAACCCAACACCGCGCCGCAGACCCTGCATGGGCGTGTCGAGGCTCAAGCCGAGCGCACGCCGCACGCGGTTGCGGCGGTGTACCAGGCACGGCAACTGACGTACGCGCAACTCAACCGGCAGGCCAATGCGCTGGCCCACCAACTGTTGGCCCACGGCGTGCAGCCGGATGACCGCGTCGCGGTGCTGGCGCGACGCGGCCTGGAGACCCTGGCCGGGTTGCTGGCGGTGCTCAAGGCCGGCGCCTGCTATGTGCCGATAGACCCGGCCCATCCCGCCGAACGCTTGAATTATCTGCTGCACGACAGCGCGCCCGTGGCGGTGCTGACCCAGCGCGACCTGCTGCATCGCCTGCCGGCCCTGGGTGTGCCGGTGCTTGCGCTGGACGCCTCCAGCGACCCCGGCGCCGACGGCAACCCCCAGGTCGCAGTGACTCCGGCCCACCTTGCCTATGTGATTTACACCTCCGGCTCCACGGGCTTGCCCAAGGGCGTAATGGTCGAGCACCACAGCGTGTCCAACCTGGTGGACTGGCATTGCCAGGCCTTCGACCTGCACGCGGGCAGCCATACCGCCAGTGTCGCCGGTTTTGGTTTCGATGCGATGGCCTGGGAAGTCTGGCCGGCGCTGTGCGTCGGCGCGACCCTGCACCTGCCGCCCGCCCATGACGGCGCGGAAGATATCGATGCGCTGCTCCAGTGGTGGCGCGCCCAGCCATTGGACGTGTGTTTCCTGCCCACGCCGGTGGCCGAATACGCGTTCAGCCAGAACCTGGCGCACCCCACCTTGCGCACCTTGCTGATCGGCGGCGACCGCCTGCGCGGGTTCAACCGCGCGCAACGCTTCGACGTCATCAACAACTACGGCCCGACCGAAGCCACCGTGGTCGCCACCTCCGGGCGCGTTGACGCCGGCCAGCCGCTGCACATCGGCGCGCCCATTACCAATGCCCTTATCTACCTGCTGGACGCGCAACAACGGCCGGTGCCGGTTGGCGTCGTGGGGGAGCTGTATGTCGGTGGCCAAGGCGTGGCGCGCGGCTACCTGAACCGTCCTGAATTGACGGCCGAACGCTTTCTCGACGACCCCTTCAGCGGCGGCCGTATGTACCGCAGCGGTGACCTGGCGCGCTGGCTGCCGGACGGCAGCCTGGAATACCTGGGGCGCAATGACGACCAGGTGAAGATCCGGGGTGTGCGTATCGAACTGGGGGAAATCGAAGCGGCCCTGGCGACGCATCCGTCGATCAAGACCGCCGTGGTGGAATATCGCGAAGGGCAATTGCTGGCCTGGTTCATCGCGCATCACCCGGTGGAGATCGAAACCCTTCGCGCCCATCTGCACGTCTCGCTGCCAGATTACATGCTGCCGGCGGCCTACGTTCATCTTGACGCGTTGCCCCTGACCGCCAATGGCAAGCTCGACCGCAAGGCGTTGCCGGCGCCGACCCAGGCGGCCTTTGTCACCCGCCGCTATGAGGCGCCTCGCGAGGGCGTCGAGACCACCCTGGCGCAGATCTGGGCCGAGTTGCTGCAGGTGCAACAGGTCGGCAGGCATGACCATTTCTTCGAACTGGGCGGGCACTCGCTGCTGGCGGTGCAGCTGGTGCAGCGCATGCGCGAGGCGGGCCTGCAGGCCGATGTGCAGGTGTTGTTCGGCCAGCCCACCCTGGCCGCGTTGGCGGCGGCCAGTGACGGCGGCGAAGTGGCGGTGCCGGCCAATCGCATCCCGGCCGGTTGCACGCAGATTACGGCGGACATGCTTGCCCTGGCCGACCTCGACCAGCCCAGCCTGGACCGCATCGTCGCCGGCATCCCCGGTGGCGCCGGCAATGTGCAGGAGATCTACCCGCTGGCGCCGTTGCAGGAAGGCTTGCTCTATCACCACATCACCGACGAGCGCGATCCCTACCAGCAGCATGCGATGTTCAGTTTTGCGCGCCGCGAGCAGTTGGACGCGTTTGCCCAGGCGCTGCAACAGGTGATCGACCGTCACGACATCCTGCGCACCAGCCTGGTGTGGGATGCCCTTGAACAGCCGATGCAGGTGGTGTGGCGGCACGCGCAGTTGCCGTTCGAACCGCTGCGTGACCCCGCCCGGCCGCTGGACCTGCGCCACGCGCCGCTGATGGCCCTGGATTACGCCGAAGAACCGCACCAGCAGCGCTGGGTGGCCAGGCTGCGCTTCCATCACTTGGTCAACGACGCCACCTCGACCACCGTGCTGGTGGACGAAATTCGTGCCCATCTGCTCGGTCAACAGGCGCAGTTGCCGATGCCGGTGCCGTACCGCAACGTGGTCGCGCAGACCCGTTCAGTACAGCGGCAAGCGGCCCACGAGGCGTTCTTTCGTGAGCGCCTGGCGGACGTGGATGAACCGACGCTGGCCTTCGGCTTGCAGGAGCGCCAGGCCGATCGGGCTGAAATCGAAGAGTGCGTGCAGGCGCTCGATGCATCACTCAACCAACGCCTGCGTGCCCAGGCTCGCGCGGTTGGGGTCAGTGCCGCCAGCCTGTTTCACCTCGCGTGGGCGCAGGTGCTCAGCCGCGTGGCCGGCCGCGAAGATGTGGTGTTCGGCACGGTGTTGCTCGGTCGCCTGCAAGCGGGCGAGGGCGCGGATCGTGCCCTGGGCATGTTTATCAACACCTTGCCGCTGCGCGTGCGCCTGGCCGGGCAAAGCGTGGCAGACGCATTGACCGACACCCATCAGCAACTGAGCGCCTTGCTCGTGCATGAGCAAGCCTCGTTGGCCCTGGCCCAGCGTTGCAGCCGCGCCGCGCCGCTGTTCAACAGCCTGCTCAATTATCGTCACACCAGCGCCGAGCCGGCGTTGAACCTGGTGCCGGGCATCGCCTTGCTCAGCAGCGAGGACATCCTCAGTTATCCGCTGATGCTCACGGTGGACGACATCGCCAGCGGCTTTCGGCTCAAGGCCAAGGCGCCGCGTACAGTGGGGGCCGAGCGTGTGCTGGGTTATTTCGCCACCGCGCTCGGCGGTCTGGTCGAGGCGTTGGAACAGGCGCCGGCGACCCCGGTGCGCGATGTGCAGGTAATGCCCTCCAGCGAGTTGCAACAGCTGGTGGTGGACTTCAACGCCACCGTCACCGCCTATCCCGAAACCCTCACCGTGCAAGCGCTGTTCGAGGCCCAGGCGCGGCAACTGCCGGATGCCGTTGCGGTGCAGGCAGGCACGCAGCAACTGACCTATCGCGAACTCAACCAACGCGCCAATCAGCTGGCCTTTCACCTGCGCGAGCAGGGTGTAAAGCCCGATTCGCGGGTGGCGCTGTGCGTCGAACGCGGGCTGGACCTGGTGGTGGGTTTGCTGGGGATTCTCAAGGCCGGTGGCGCTTATGTGCCGTTGGACCCAGGCTATCCCCGCGAGCGCCTGGCCTACATGCTGCAAGACAGCCAACCGGTGGCGCTGCTGCTCCAGGCCGCCACCCGTGATTGTGTGCAGGATGTGGCGGTGCCGGTGATCGATTTCGACCACTGCAGCTGGCACCAGGCACCGGCCGACAACCCCGTGGTGCCGGGTTTGACGGTCGACCACCTGGCCTACGTGATGTACACCTCCGGCTCCACCGGCACCCCCAAGGGCGTGATGATCGAGCATCGCGGCCTGGGCAACCTCATGCACTGGGGCTCCCGGCTGTGCCCGCCGACCGCGGGTGGTGCCTTGCTGCAACGCGCGCCGTTCAGCTTCGACGGCTCGGTGTGGGAGCTGTTCTGGCCGCTGACCCAGGGCATGCGCCTGGTGCTGGCGCGACCCGACGGGCATCGCGAGCCGGCGTACCTGGCGCAGGTAATCCGCGAGCAGCGCATCAGCGTGATCAAGTTCGTACCGGCGATGTTGCAGCAGTTTCTCGAATTGGAAGCGTCATCCCTGTGCACCAGCCTGACCGACGTACTGTGCGGCGGTGGCGAGCTGACCGAGGCCCTGGCGCGCGGGGTGCAGGCGCGCTTGCCTGGCGTGCGCTTGCATAACGTGTATGGGCCCACCGAAGCCACGGTGGACAGCAGTGCGTGGACCCTGGAACCGGGCGCGCCGGTGCCCGCGCTGCAACTGCCGATCGGCCGGGCGATCGACAACACCCGCCTGTATGTACTGGATGACCACGACAGACCGGTGCCGATGGGCATCAGCGGCCAACTGCACATTGGCGGCGTCGGGGTTGCCCGTGGGTACCTGGGCCTGGCCGAGATGACTGCCGAACGCTTCATCGACAGCCCCTTCGTCGCCGGCGACCGGCTCTATCGCACCGGCGACCTGGTGCGCTACCTGCCGGACGGCAACCTGGAATTCCTCGGGCGCAATGACTTCCAGGTCAAACTGCGCGGCGTGCGCCTGGAGCTGGGCGAGATCGAAGCGCGCCTGGCCGCTCATCCGGCCTTGCGCGAAGTGGCGGTGCTGATTCGCGACGAGCGCCTGGTGGCCTACTTCACCCTGCGCGAGCAGGCCCCCGGCCTGGATGCGTTGCGCGCCCATGTGCTGGAACAGCTGCCTGAATACATGGTGCCGGCCGCCTTCGTGCAACTCGATAAACTGCCGCTCAACCCCGCGGGCAAACTCGACCGCAAGGCCTTGCCGGAGCCGGGGCTGGAAGCGGTGATCAGCCGCGCCTATGAAGCGCCTCAGGGCGAGGTGGAAAACCTGATGGCCACGATCTGGGCGCAGGTGCTGAAACTGGAACGGGTAGGGCGGCACGACCACTTCTTTGAACTGGGCGGGCATTCGTTGCTGGCAGTCAACCTGGTGGCCCGCCTGCGCAAGGCCGGGCTGGAGGTGGATGCACGGACGCTGTTCAGCCAGCCGACACTGGCGCAACTGGCGGCGCGCACGCTGCCGCAAGCGCCGCCGGTGGAAGTGGCGCAAACCGCCATCCCCCAACTCAACCGCCGCCGCCGAATCTAGGCACACTGAGGGAGGGGGCTTGCTCCCGATGAAGGAGTGTCAGCAGTGGATGTATCAGCTGACCCACCGCCATCGGGGGCAAGCCCCCTCCCACATTTAACGGTGTTGCCTGCCCCGCCATCGAACGCCGTCAGCCTTGCATCTCAACCACCGCCGCCGAATCCAGGCACTGAAAGCGCCGTCTGTAGGAGCGAGCTTGCTCGCGAAAAACTCACAGGCACCGCGCTCATTCAGAAAGCACGCGTTATCGTTGACGTTTTTCGCGAGCAAGCTCGCTCCTACAAAAAGCCTTGAGTGACTGGCATTGGGGCTTGCCCCCTTCCACTCAATGCCCGTCGGGAATAAACGCCACGCTCCCCCCCGATCGACTCTTGAATAACCGCTCGCCATTGTCCGGCTGCGTCGTGACCACTTGATGATCAGCCGCCAAAAATGCCAACGGCTGGGGGTCTTGCCTGGAGTACTGCGCAACGATAATCGTGTGTTGCGGATCGAACCCCTGGCCGCTGGTTTTTTCCAGCCAGGCCATGAACGCGGCGCTGTCGCCCTGGCGCGGGAAGTCTTGGTTTTCGCTGACGTAGTAGAACGGCTTGCCGCCGTTTTGCAGGTACATCGGCAACTTGTTGTCCACTTCCACCAGCACCAGTTGCCATTGGTTCCAGGGTGCGCTTTTCACAGCCTGGGCTTTTACATCCTCGGCAAAGCGGGTGACGCCGCCGTTGCCGGTGCTCCAGGGGTAGATCACACCCAGCACCAACAGCAGCAGGCCTGCACCAATACCGAAGCCTTTTTGCCAGCGCGGCCACCGGGCCGGTTGCTGGTGCAGGCGTTCGCTCAGCCACCAGGCGCCGAGCAGTTGGGCAAATGGCACCAGGGGCAGTACGTAGTAGCTGCGTCGGCTGCCGCTGGCGGTGAAGAAGACGAACAACAGGCCCAGCCCCCACACCAGCCAGCGCACGTTAGGCGGTGTATGGCGCCAGTGACGGATGGCGAGCCATGCGCCGAGCACCCAGCACGGCGCCCACGGCAGGGTGTAGGCCGGCAGGTAGATCAGGTAGGTGTAGATCGGGCCCATATGGTCGAAGGGGTCGAAGAAACGCACCACGTTTTCGCGAAACACCAGTTGCAGGCCGCTCTCGCCGTAGGTGGGGGCGCCGTAGAGATGGGACAGTACGAAAGGAATCGCATAGAACGCGCCGGCGATCAGCAGCGCCAGTACCAGCCTCGGGTTGAGATGGCGTTTGTAGCGCTGCTGGCTGAGCAGATGCGGCAGCAGCACCAGCCCCGGCAGCACGAACCCGATCAAGCCTTTGAACAGCGACGTTGCCGCCAGCAACAGGAAGAACACGGTATAGCGCCCCAGCCGGGTGTCGTCCGGCCCGCGCCAATACCACCAGACTGCCGCCAGCACGCCGCACACGGTCAGCACATCGGCGGTGGCCACGCGGGCCCAGAACAGGAAGTAGAAGGTGGTGGCAAGCATCCAGCCGGCGATCAGTCCGGTGCCTTTGCGAAACAGCTGTTCGCCGATCAGGTACACCAGCCAGATGCTCAGCCAGGCCGCGATCACCGATGACAGGCGCAGTGACCAGGGACACAGGCCGCCCATGATGTTGGCCAGACCGGTGATCAGCCAGTAGGAGGGCAGGGGTTTGTCGTAATAGGGCGCGCCCTTCAGGTACGGATCGAAGTAGTCACCGCTTTGCAGCATCTGCAGGGCGATGTTCGCCCAGCGCGTTTCCGGCCCCCACAGGTCGCGACTGCCCAGGCCCAGCAGCAGGAGCAAGGCCGAGACGCCGAGCAATAAAATGAGGGCGCCGCGTTCGGTTTTGCACAAGCGCATGGGCTTTTCCTGTGAGGGTGATCAAGGTTGTTGAGGGTAAATCGTCAGTACCAGGTTGCCCTTGCGGTAGCGCTTGCCACCGCTCGGCAGTTGGCCTTCTTCAAGGTGTTCGCTGGTGTTCTTGACGCGCATCAGCACGCCGACCGAACCCTGCGTTCGAGCATCCTTCAACCAGGACTGAACGCTGTCCAGGGTGACCTTGCGCTGTTGCGTATCCGGGTAATCCAGGCCGTAGCGCAGTTCCCCCGCAGTGTTGTAGAACGCCACCTGCGGCCGGCGCAGGCGCCAGGCCAGGGCCGCCGCCGAACCCAGTTCATTGCTCAGCAGAGCACGGGTGTGTTGCAGTTCATCCAGATGCTCAAGCACGAACGGGTCGGGCATTTCATTATCCGCAATGATCTGCGGCATGCTCGCCGGCAGCAGCGCCACCAGCAGGCCGATACCCAGGGCCGGCATCGCCCATAACGTCAACGGGCGCATCGCTTGCAGCAGGTTGGCCAGGATCCAGCCGAGCAGCACGATAAAGGCCAGGGACAGGTTGAACATTTCGGCGTGGCTGTTGCTGTAGATCGGGTTGGCGATCTGCAGGTAAATCAGCGCCACCATGGCCGTCATGCCGAGGATGAAATTGAGCGTGCCGTTGATGAAGATCGCACGGGTTTTGCGCTGGTTGAGCAGGTCGATCAAGGCATGGCCCATCAGCAACGCCAGGGGTAACAGGCACGGCATGATGTAGGTGGGCAGCTTGCCGCTGCTCAGGCTGAAGAAGCCCAGGGGCAGCAACAGCCACAGGGCCAGAAAGGCTATGGCCGGCTCGCGCCTGTGTTTCCAGGCGTTGA
This sequence comes from Pseudomonas sp. 44 R 15, assembly GCF_900004965.1. NCBI lineage: Bacteria > Pseudomonadati > Pseudomonadota > Gammaproteobacteria > Pseudomonadales > Pseudomonadaceae > Pseudomonas > Pseudomonas sp. 44 R 15. The sequence continues at coordinate 5,469 of NZ_CVTU01000049.1, read as the reverse complement.
GCAGGGTGGCGGGCAGCAGACCGGACCAGGGCAGGCACGCCACCACCATGATCGGCAGGAAAAACCACCCTGGCCGCACATGCTGTGCAGTGTCCGAGGCGAAACGGCGGATGTGTTCATGCCAGAAGAAGAAACGCCAGTAATCCGGTTCGCGCCCATGGATCGCCAGCGCCCACGGCAGGCAGACCAGCACCGCGACGAGGATCGCCAACGGGCCGTAGCGCAGCAACTCGCCGACGCGGCGCTGCCAGATCATATAAGGCAGGGCGATCAGCACCGGCAACAGCCACGCCAGAAAGCCCTTGGTCATGAAGCCCACGCCGCAGGCCAGTCCCAGTACGGCCCAGGCTCCCAGGCGCGCGCGCGGCGTGGTGCCGTCGAGCGCAAACCAGAGGGCGACCAGGCTCAGGTTGACCCAGAACGTGAATTGCGGATCGAGGTTGGAATACCCGGCTTGCCCGGCCACCAGGCCAAAACTCATGTAGAGCAGCGCGCAGGCAAAGCTTTTGCGCGGGTCGTTCCACAGGCGGCGGGCCATCAGGTAGGCCAGCAGCACGCTCAACGCCGAGGTCAGGACAGAGGCGATACGCACGCCGAACAGGTTCTCGCCAAACACGGCCTGGCCCAGGGCAATCAGCCAATAACCCGCGACCGGTTTCTCGAAATAACGCACCCCCATGAAGTGCGGCGCCACCCAGTTGCCGCTTATCAGCATTTCCTGGCTGACCTGGGCGTAGCGGGTTTCATCCGGGGTCCACAAACCGTGCAAACCCAACGGCAGCACCAGGAAAATCACCAGGCCAAGCAGCAGCACCGGCAAGGGCTTCAATCGGGTCATGAACACCTCGCTGCTTGATGTTCAGGGGCAGGCGCGAAGTTTGAATAATCAACGGCGTCGAACATTAAGATAATCACTGATTCATCAGAAAAGTTAGGGCGTCCTGAACTAACAGGCGCGCTTAACATGCCAGACGCGGGCTGTCGTTTTGCTGAACGCACTACTCGGCAATATGTAAAAAAGTGTATTTAAAGTTGTTTCAGTGCGGCCGCCCAGTCCTGACTTTTCATAGTGCCGATGGCTTTGAGTTTGCCGTCGGGCAATACCTGCACGAACACGGCGCTGCCGTACTCGGCAGCCCGTGCATGGGGATAGCCGAGGGCCTCCTGCAAGTCACTCATGCAGGCGCTGTGGGTGATCAGCATCAGGTTGCGCCCCGCCTGTTTATGGCTGAGGGCTTCTTCGCCCATGGCGTCACCGCAGATGGCGAGGGGGCCGGGGGACAACTCGGTCTTGCCGAACATGAACAACGACGTTTGCGCGGTGCGCGTGGTGGGGCTGCTGAGCACGTCGGTGCGCTCCATGCCCAGTGTTTGAAAGGCGCTGCCCAGGGCGGCCGCGCGTTGCGTGCCATTGACCGTCAGGCCGTCGGCGGGTCCGTAGCAGGGATTGTCCGAGCGATCACAACGCTCTTCATGCCGCACCAGCACGATCAGGTCGCCGTTGCGCCATCCGGCCAGCACCCCGGAAGTGACCAGGCGGTTGCCTGTGCCCAGATCCTGCGGTGACCTTGGCCAGAATAAAAAAGCGCTCAGCAGCAGGGCGAATACGATGACGCCCGCCACCGGCACGCGGAATTTTCTCAGGCGCTGTAACCTCGCCCTTCGGGGTTTGGTCAGGGTAATGTCTGCCACGCTGTTCACCATAGGTACACGTAATTGTTTTGTTGTTAAAAGACCGGCGCAACTCATACGGCAGATGTTCCTGGTGGAGCAAAAGCCTGTCACAAGGCTGCTGTCTTTCAGCTGAACATATGGGTATTAAGAAGCAACGCGTGGGGCAACTTTAAAGTTGTCTGTTAGTGCTGCGAGGGTGGGGAATTTAAAGTGTTCGGAGTGGGCAGGCGGTGAAATCAATGTGAAAAAATTGCGTGGGAACGTCCATCAGCCGTTATTCTCGTTTGCAGTCCTTAACCCGAGCGTTCGTATGTTGCAGGTAGAAGGTGTTGTTAAAAATTACGCCACCCCCCAAGGCCCGCTGACAGTTCTTGCGGGTGTCGACCTGCACCTGGGGGCGCGCAGCAGCCTGGCGCTGATGGGCGAGTCGGGCAGCGGCAAAAGCACGTTGCTGCACCTGGTGGCCGGGCTGGATCGGGTGGATGGCGGCAGCATTCTGATCGGCGACCAGCGCCTGGATCGCCTCAACGAAGGGCAACTGGCCCAGTGGCGGCGCACCGAAATCGGCCTGGTGTTCCAGCAGTTCAACCTGATCGGCAGTTTGCGTGTGGAGGACAACCTGGCGTTTCAGGCGCGCCTGGCCGGGCGGTTCGATGCGCAGTGGCAGGCGCAGTTGGTGGAGCGCCTGGGCCTGGGCGATTTGCTCAAGCGTTACCCGGAACAGCTCTCCGGCGGCCAGCAACAGCGGGTGGCGGTGGGGCGTGCACTGGCGTCGCGCCCCGGCTTGTTGTTGGCCGATGAGCCCACCGGCAATCTTGACGAAACCACCAGCGATGAGGTGCTGCAACTGCTGCTCGACCTGTTGCGCGACAGCCCTACCAGCCTGTTGATGGTCACGCACAGCCCGCGCCTGGCCGCACGCCTGGATCAGCAGGTGGTGTTGCATCACGGCCGCGTCGTGCCGATGGAGCCGCGCTGAGATGGCAGTGTTCTACTGGGCGCTGCGTGCGCTGTTGAGCCATTGGCGGCGCCACCCGGTGCAGTTTTTCAGCGTGCTGACCGGCCTGTGGCTGGCCACCGCGTTATTGACCGGGGTGCAGGCCCTTAATAGTCAGGCGCGGGACGGTTACGCGCGGGCCAGCCAATTGATCGGCGGCGAACCGCAAGCCAGCCTGAGTGCGCCGGACGGTGCCGGATTCGCGCAAGCCGTGTTCGCCGAACTGCGCCGTGCCGGGTGGCCGGTGTCACCGGTGGTGCAGGGGCGGGTGGTGCTCAAGGGGCATGAAGAGCAGCGTCTGCAATTGATGGGCATCGAGCCGGTGTCGTTGCCCGGCAGCGGCAGCGTGGCGGGGCAACGCTTGAGCCAGGCGCAGATACTGGCGTTTTTCGACGCGCCGGGGCGCACCTGGATTGCCGCGCAAACCTTGCAGGCGCTCGGCCTGCAGGAAGGCGAGCAACCGCTGACGGCCAACGGGCAACGCCTGCCGCCGCTGCAAGTGCAGCCGGACATGGCCCCCGGCATGCTGCTCACCGATATCGGTTTCGCCCAACCGTTGCTCGACATGCAGGGCCGGCTGTCGCGTCTGCTGCTGGACAACACCTTCGCCGCCCGTCATCCCACGCCACCTGCCGGGTTGCAACTCAAGCAGGGCGACGACAACAACCTTTCGCGCCTCACCGAAAGCTTTCACCTGAACCTCGACGCCCTGGGCTTTTTGTCCTTTGTGGTGGGGCTGTTTATCGTGCATGCGGCCATCGGCCTGGCCCTGGAGCAGCGCCGGGGCCTGCTGCGCACCTTGCGTGCCTGCGGGGTCAGCGCACGCCTGCTGATCCTGAGCCTGGGCGTGGAGCTGGGATTCCTGGCGCTGCTGGGCGGCGTACTCGGCGTTGCCAGCGGATACCTGCTCGCCAGTCTTTTGCTGCCGGATGTGGCGGCCAGCTTGCGCGGCCTCTATGGCGCCGAAGTCGCCGGCCAACTGAGCTTGAGCCCCTGGTGGTGGCTGGCAGGCCTGGGCTTGAGCCTGCTGGGTGCGTTGCTCGCCGGGGCCAGCAGCCTGTGGCGCGCGGCACGCCTGCCGCTGCTGGCGCTGGCCAACGCCCAGGCCTGGCACGAAGCCCACGGGCGTTGGTTGCGACGCCAGGGCTGGGTGGCGGGCGTGGCGCTGGTCGTTGCGCTGCTGGCGCTGGTCTGGGGCAACAGCCTGACCGCCGGGTTCGTGCTGATGGCGGCCTTGCTGCTGGGCGCCGCACTCGGCCTGCCGGTGCTGCTCAATGGGGTGTTGAAGGGCGTGCTGGGACGCAGCCGTTCGGTGCTGGGCCAATGGTTTCTCGCCGACTGCCGTCAGCAATTGCCGGCCCTGAGTCTGGCCCTGATGGCATTGTTGCTGGCCCTGGCGGCGAATATCGGTGCGGGCTCCATGACGTCGGGGTTTCGCAGCACGTTCAATAACTGGCTGGAGCAGCGTCTCACCGCCGAGCTGTACCTCAACCCGCAAAATCCGGCCCAGGCGCAGCACTTGCAAACCTGGCTGGCGCAACAACCACGGGTGTGCGCGGTGCTGCCCGGCTGGCAAGTCGCGGTGCAGTTGCAGGGCTGGCCGGCGGAGGTGTTCGGCGTGGTCGACGACCCCACCTATCGCCAGCACTGGCCGCTGCTGGAGGCGGCCAGCGCACCCTGGGACCGCTTGCTGCAGGACGACAGCGTGATGCTCAGCGAGCAATTGGCGCGACGCTTGAACGTGCGCCTGGGCGACACCATTCAATTCCCCACGCCCCAGGGCCCATGGGCACCGACAATCGTCGGCATCTACGCCGACTACGGCAACCCCAAGGGCCATCTATTGGTCAACGCCAAGCACTTGCTGGCGCATTGGCCGACGCTGTCACCGGTGCGTTTCAACCTGCGCGTGGCACCCCAGGATGTGCCGCCGCTGGTGCGGGATGTGCAGCGTGAGTTCGACCTGGAAGACAGCCGCATCATCGATCAACAGCAACTGAAGGGGTGGTCCAGCCAGGTCTTCGAGCGCACCTTCGCCGCCACCGCCGCGTTGAACAGCCTGACCCTTGGCGTGGCGGGTGTGGCGCTGTTCATCAGCCTGTTGACCCAGAGCCAGAGTCGCCTCGGCCAACTGGCGCCGTTGTGGGCACTGGGGGTCACGCGCCGCCAACTGATGCTGCTCAACCTGGGCCAGACCTGGCTGCTGGCGGTGCTTACCCTGGTGCTGGCGTTGCCCCTGGGGCTGCTGCTGGCGTGGTGCCTGGATGCAGTGATCAACGTGCAAGCCTTTGGCTGGCGCCTGCCATTGCAGGTGTTCCCCGGGCAGCTGGCGCAGTTGATGGGCCTGGCGATGCTTGCCACGCTGCTGGCGTCGGCCTGGCCATTGTGGCAGCTGTACCGCAGCCGCCCGGCGGATTTGTTGAGGACGTTTGCCCATGAAGATTAAAGCGTTGGGGCTGGCGCTGTTGCTGCTGCTGAGCGCATGCGATAAAGCCCCCGCACCCCAGGAAAGCTTTGCCGGTCTTGGCAGCGATGCCGCCGACTTCGTCCAGGTGGTGCCCGGCAAAGTGTTCGCGTTCCCCGAGGACCACGGCCCACATCCAGGCTTTCGCATCGAATGGTGGTACGTCACCGCCAACCTCAAGGACGCCCAGGGCAACGCCTTCGGCGTGCAGTGGACGTTGTTTCGCAATGCCGTGAAGTCCGGGCCAGCGCAACCGAGCTGGCGCGACTCCACGATCTGGCTCGGCCATGCCGCCGTCACCTCCGCCAGCCGCCACTACGCCGCCGAGCGCTTT
>NZ_CVTU01000048.1:0-49771 GCF_900004965.1 Pseudomonas sp. 44 R 15 | reverse complement strand
TTGATCCTAGGCGCCCCGTTAAACCACGCTGGCCGAACGCAGGCTTGAATCCGTGGGCAACCCGGCAGGACGCCGGGTTAGCCGCACTGGGCCACGGATGGCCCATTGCGGCGGCCCACGGATTCAAGCCTTCGTTCGGGCACACCGAGCATTAGCGAGGTGCCGAGTGGTGGGGCAAGAGCGTTTTGCTTACTTTTGCGCTTTTCAAAAGTGAGCCGCCGTCAGGGCGGAACCCTAAGCAGCCGTTACCGCAGAAACGGATATGTACTCGATCTGATCCAACATCCTGGTCGGCCCAGAGGCCGCCATCGGGGGCAAGCCCCCTCCCACAAAGTTATCCATCAGCCAATGGTCAGGCGTTGGCACTGGTCAGATAGCGCTTGAACAACGACCGCGCCCCATACGCCGGCAGGATATTGAAGAACGCAAAGCCGACTTTGATCGCGATCTGCACATAGATCATGCTCAGGATGTCACCGGTCTGCATCACGCCATAGAAGGCGATAAAGCAGAACAGGAAGCTGTCGATAATGACCGCAAAGAACGTACTGAGGAAAATCCGCAGGTACAGGTACCTGGAGTTGGTCAGTTCCTTGATTTTGCACAGCAGATAAGAGTTGATGTTCTCCGACACCAGGAAGGACACCGACGAGGCGATCAGCACCGACGAGACTTGCAGGATCACGTCGGTGTACGGTCCATCCAGTTTCCAGCCCGGCAGCCCCGGCAGGAAGGTCGAGCCGTAGAGCAGGATGATGATCATCGCGTTACTGGCAAACGCAAACAGGATCGCTCGGCGTGCCAGGCGCAGCCCGAAGTTTTCGTTCAGCAGGTCCACGATCAGAAAGGTCAGGGGATACAGGAACGTGCCCGGCGTCACGATGATGCCCATCGACTCCAGGTAGATCGGTTTGGTCGCGGCGATACTGGTAAAGATATAAAACGTGAACAGCAGCAGATTCAGGATGATGTAGATCATCCATGAGTTTTCATTGCGGTCGTTCATGTCGTAGGCCGTGAGCGCACCGCCTTGTGAATAGAACTTCTTGTAGAGGTTCTTGATTTCCATCCTGTTGAAGTTGTCCATCATTTCGCTGTTGAGCACTTCACTGAGCTTGATCCTGATGACCTTGCCCGTGTCGATCACCATGATCACCGCCAGGCGCTTGTCATTTTCAAACCCCAGCAGCTTGTATTTGCTGTTTTCAACCGGTGCCTCAAGCCTGTTCATTGAAGCGCTCCTCGAAGATATCGCCGATGACACACAGGCGATCCGAGTTCGCACAGGGTTCAAGGGTAATGAAGAGCTTTTGGGTGGCGCGGTCGTACACCAGCTTTTCCTTGTCGTCGCTGCACGCGCCTTTTTGAACGATCAGCAGGTCCCCTGGCTCATTGAGACCGGTAATGGCGTGCTCCAGCAGTACGCCGATCAAGTTGCAGGACAGGCCGAAGTAGTAAGTCAGCGGGAACAGCGTGGACAGCTCACCGATGCGCTTGCCCAGGTGCTGCATGACCTGGCTTTCCTTGAGCACAGGCACCGCCGCCGGGTTCATGTTGCCCAGGGGTGAAGCATGGCTCTCGATGATTTCCTTGGCTTCAAAATTGATGGTTTCGATTTCTTCGTAGGAGACGCCGAAGAAGTCGGAGATTTTGCGCAGGGTCGACTGTTGTACGTTGGCGACCTTGCCTTCGAGGATGTTGTAGATGGTGGTCCTGGTCAGGCCGGCGGCGCTGCTTAACGAAAGCTGGGTTTCGCCGCGACTTTTGATCAAGTACCTGATGTTGCTCTTCAGGTGCTCGGTTTTTTCCCGTCTGTGCATCACGTGCTCACCAGTTCCCTTTAGTCATGATCGTCCATTTTTTCTTCGCGAAACCGTGGATCTAGAGCCTGCCACGGGGCTTTTCAACGTCGCGATCGCGAGTGTTACATGTGTGTTGCTCAACAATAAAGCGCTAAATCAGGCTGCGTTTTCCTCGTCATACTTCTCTGTACGACCCGTAGGAATCATCGTTCGTCTACAAGGAGTAGTTGCCATGGTCAGCGTCAGCCGTCGATCTCTTCTCGCCCTGGGCGCGGCCTTGCCGGTGCTGGGGCGCCTGGATTGGGCTGTCGCCAACCCCACGCCGGTGACCTCTGACACCGTATTGCTCAACTACAACGAAAGCCCCTACGGGCCGTCAACGGCGGCGCTTGAGGCGATGGGGCGGGGCAGTGCGGCAGCAGGACGTTATCCTTACCCGCACATGTACGCGTTGGCTGCGCTGTTCGCCCGGCAGCAAGGTATTACCGAAGAGCGCGTGGCCGTGTTTACCGGCTCCATGGCCGCCCTGCGCTATGCCGTGTTGGCGTTCACCCGTCCAACCCGTGGCCTGGTGATGGCCACGCCGTCCTACGAAGTGCCGCGCCAGGCGGCCGCGTCGAACCAGGCACCGGTGCGCGAAGTGAACCTCGATGCCGCGCATGCCCATGATGTACTGGCCATGCTCGCGGCTGATCCCCAGGCCGGCATGCTGTACCTGTGTAACCCCAACAACCCGACCGGTACCTTGACGCCAACCGAGGCCATCCGTCAGGCGCTGGCCAACAAACCCAAAGGCAGCGTGCTGGTGGTGGACGAAGCCTATATCGATTTCTGCGATGCCCCCAGTTGCGTGAGCTGGACCAGCGACCACGACGACCTGCTGGTACTGCGCACGTTCTCGAAAATCTACGGCATGGCCGGTGCGCGCCTGGGCCTGGCAATCGGCCACCCGGCATTGCTGGAGCAACTGGCGGTGTTCGGCGGTGACAATGTGCCGGCGGGTGCCAGTCTGCTGGGTGCCCATGCCAGCCTGGAGGACGTCAAGCTGCTGGGCCAGCGCAAGGCGCTCAATGCCACCGTGCGTGATGAGACTATCGCGTGGCTCAAGGACCGAGGGTTCAGGTGCACGGCCTCGCAGAGCAACTGCTTCATGATCGACGTCAAGCAACCCGCAGAGCAGGTAATCGAGCGGCTGGCTGCACAGAACGTGCTGGTGGGGCGGGTATGGAGCAACTGGCCGCAGTGGGTGCGGGTGACAGTGGGTAACCGGCAGGAGATGGAGCGGTTTCGTCAGGTGTTCGCCACGCAGATCGTGGGTGTCGGCTGAACCGCAGACAAAAGGTGGGAACGGAGCACCGCCCCTCCCACAGGGGATCTGCGCTAACTGACCTGCATCAGGACTTGCCCCGTCCCCAACTTCAGTCCTGCTGTGTGACCGGCAATGGATTACTGCTGGACGATGCTGTAGCCATCAAAGGCTGTCTGCTGTTGCAGGGCCGCAATCACGTTCTTGCGGCTCAGCGGCTGTTCAGTGCCGGCGTTATCGACAAAGCTTTCCACTTCCGGCTCGGCTTCATCGCCCTCACCGACAAAGTTGAACCCCAGGAATTCGAATGCTTCACGGTCGACGTTGAGTTTGGAGCGCGGCGTGCGCAGTGGCAGGGTGACACTGGTACCCTCCTTGCTGATCACAAACACCTCGGCTTCTTTCTTGGCACGCGCGGCCTTGCCCTTGCCGGCGCTCGGGTTGCTGATGGCCTGGTGCGACTGGTTCAGCACCTTGAGGGCCAGGCCATAGACCAGTTCCTGGAACTCGGGGTCGTCCTTGAAGCTGGACAGGATGCGGCTGATCGAGAACTTGCTGCTCAAGTCTTCCAGGGCGGCGTTATCGGCCGCTTCGGCGTCCTTCAATTGCTTGAGCCGGCCCATCAGCTCGTACGCCTTGTCATCGTCAAAGGCGTCATGGGCCTGACGGATGGCCAGGCGCAATTCGCGGATCTGGTCGCTTTCCTTGGAGGTATGAAACGCGTCCAGCACCATTTCGCTGATGATCTTGGCCGCTGGCACATGCTGTGAAAGATTGATGGCGTTCTCGTACTCGGCTTTGGCGTGCAAGGCGGTTACGGAGGCTTCGGCGGATTCAGCGGTGTACGAATCGGACATTGAAATTTCACTACTTCAGTAAACGGGGAGAGACAAAAAAGCGTCGCGCATTTTCAGGGGGCAGGGGAGTCAGGTCAAGGCAACTCATCGAAGGTGAGCCCGCTCAGGTCGCTGGTTTATTCCGACACACCATTCTTCCCCGCCGCCTTGGACCGATACAGCGCCTGATCGGCGCGGGTCATCAGGGCTGCCGGTGACTCACCGAGCTGACGCTCCACCACGCCCAGGCTCAGGGTTATCCTGGCGCCACCCACGGCGGGCATTTCCTGGATTTTATGACGCACCCGTTCGGCCAGTTCCCTGGCCGTCTCCAGGGTACTGTTGGGCAAGACCAGCATGAATTCATCACCGCCCCAGCGCGCCAGCACGTCATCCGCACGCACGCACGCTTCCAGGCCTTCAACCACCCGTATCAGCGTCTGATCGCCTACGGCATGGCCATGTCGGTCATTGATCGGCTTGAAGTCATCGATATCCATGGCCACCAGCGCCAGTGGCAGGCGAAAGCGTTCGGCGCGGCTGCACTGTTCGAGCAATACCTTTTCCAGGCGATAACGGTTGGCGATGCGGGTCAAGGCGTCCCGTTCGGCCAGGGAGCGGTTTTCGTCCAATTGCAGTTGCAGCTGCTGATTGACGCGCGACAATTCAAGGGTGCGCTCCACCACCAGTGCTTCAAGAGACTCGTTACGCTGTTGAAGGCGCTCCATGGAGCATTTGCGCGTATGAATATCGCGGTGCGCACCCACCATGCGCGCGACCGAGTTATCGGGATTACGCGCGATGACGTAGCCCCGGTCTTCGATCCAGAGGTAGCTGCCGTCGCGCTTGCGGCAGCGGTATTCGGCCCGGTATTGGGGCGCGCGTTGGCAGATATAGTCATCAAATCCGCTCATCACCCGGGGGTAATCCTCAGGATGGATCAGGTTCTCCCAGGTGAATACGCTGTTTTCCAGGGAGTGGCGCGAGTAACCCAGCATTTCGTACCAACCGGGATTGCGGTAGACGAAGCCGGTATTGGCATTCCAGTCCCAGATACCGTCGCTGACCAATTCCATGATGGCATGCAACAGGTCGGCGCTGAGGTCGGAAAAGTCATTGCGCGGTATTTCACTGCCGGTTGTATCGTCCATTTACGCGCTTCCTGCGTGAACTGGCTCCCGAGGCCAGCTGTGGTTGACGCCGATACTCCGTGGCTGGCGCTACTGTACAACGCGGCCGGTGTGCTTTGAATAGGGCAGATGTATTGTTTCAGGGGCGTGGCGCGGTCATTTTCGTACGCGGCTTGCCATTCGCGTTGTGCTGAAAAATCGCTTCAGGTTGGCCCTTTTCGTTGAAAAACACCTGACCGATTCCCGCGCAATTCCATAAGCGCTCGCCCGCCTCGGCATGTTCCGGGATATGCGGCACCACCTGCATGGTACGGCGCCGGGTAAACCAGTTGAGCGGTGAGCGCGGGGAGTAGAGCCAGCGGTTGAGACGGTCGAACCATTCCAGCAGACGCGGCGGGAACTCGTTCTTGATGCCGCTGCTGGTGATCTGCCAGATCCTGGGACCCGCATTGCGGTGGCGAATCAGCACTTCGTAGACAAACGAATAATGCACGTCCCCCGACAGAATCACGTAATTACCGGGTGTGCGGGAGTGGCGGAAGATATTGAGAATCACCTGGGCGCTGCCGCGATGGGCCATCCAGTTTTCGGCGTCGACCAATAAGGGGTGGCCGCACCAACTGAAGATTTTCTGCACGGTCTCTATCAGCTTCACGCCAAAGATTGGCGCGGGCGAGACGATGATCGCCGAAGGGTGATCGAGCAGTTCCTGCTGCAGCTCGCTCAAGGCTTCCCAATCCAGCAGGCCGGAGGGTTGCTTGAGCGTGAACTCGCTGCGCCAGCGCCGGGTGCGGGTGTCGAGCACCACCAGCGCGGGGTTGGTGGGTAGTACGTAGTGCCAGTGCTGGAATTTGCGCAGCGCTTCGAGTAATTCGTCCTGCGCGGCTGCGTCCAGATGGTTGGCCCGGGTCTGACGGGTCAACGCTTGGGTTCGGCTCACCAGTTCGCCAAATGCATCGGGCTGATTGCCCCAGCCCTGGCATAGCAGGTAGGCCAGGAGGGCGTTTCCGATGATGCGTCTGGAGAAGGGGTGGCCGTAAGCGGTTTCCTCCCATTGGGCGCTGAGGTTCCAGTCGTCGGTGATGTCATGGTCGTCAAAGATCATCAAGGTCGACAGGTGGGCGAAGACTCGCGCGACCCCCGGCAGCCCATCGCGGAATCCCTCGACCCGGAGCTCTTCGCTGGCATAACGCTGCTGTCGTTCCAGGCTCAGGGGCGGGCTTTGAAGCGTGATCAGCGTCCAGGGCGTGGGTGACCACACCAGCAGGTACATCGCGATGACTTCGGCAAAGGTCACCAGATGATTATCGGCGGTGCTGCTGGTGAAAATCGGCTTTTTCACGCCACCAAAGAAGCGTTCGCGCAACGTCTCATTGCTGTCCAGTGCCGGCAGCAAGTCGGCACGGTGATAATAACTGGCGGGATGCCGGTAGAGGCTTGCGCTGTCATCGACCACGGCGCCTTCGAGGTATTCATCGACCAGGCCCAGCCGTGCAATCAGCCCATGAATCGCACGCAGCATCGGCCCGGCGACATCGTCGGCGTAAACCTGATCGCCGCTCATCATCAGCAAGGCCGGACGTTCGACCGGGGTTTGGGCGTCGGCCAGCAGACGGTCGACGCACAGCAAACCGTCATTGGCACTGTGATGGGGTTTGCGGCATGAGCCGTGCACCAACTGATGGATACGGCTATGCAGGACGAAACTGGGGTATTGGTGGTCGGCGTACAGGAGGTGCGGTGCCCACTCGGCGATGCCAGTATCGGCGAAAACCAGGTCGTAGCCGATCGCCACGTCCAGCGGCAGCGCTTCGTCCAGTGACACATCGATCAAGTGAATAAATGCGTGACGCCCGACGGGTACGACGTTGCAGTCAAGGATAATCTCCAGTGTCTGCTCGGGCAGATGCAGCTTCAGCGTCAGTTCCAGTGCTCGACTTCCTACCAGCCACAACACCAGGCGCCGAGCTTCGAGGCGTCGCAGCAGAGGGCCCGCCAGAACGGCGGGCAGTGTGTCGGAATGCGGCATGCAGGCAGTGGTCCGGGGCTGGATTGAACCGGTGAGTTTAAGCGAGTGAATGTCATGGTTTTGTTATCGGGGGGTACGAAGGGCCGTACACGGCCCCTCGTACGCGCCCGGTTAGAGAACGTTGCCTCGACCCAGGCTGTCCAGCCCACCGCCCTTGGTTTTGCGTCGGTCATTGGCCGCCATGCCTTCAGGCTCGAAGGCATTTTGTTGCGTGGCGGTGGAGTCGATGCTGCGCTTCGTGCGTTGGGGCCCTGCATCATCCTGCTGCAGAGGTGGGTATTGAAAGCTGCTCAGTGAATGATTGATTCCGCTGACCATGGATGTTTCCTTCTATGAGTAGAGGATGACTTCGCCTATCGGAGCGAAGCAAGGCCTACCTTAATAGCGGCCCGCAAGGGCCGCTATAAACGCGTTGCTGCAAGATATGACTGCAACTGACGAGCGTTTTTTAGAAAGGGTCCCGCCCATGCTCTACCGCATCAGGTGTACGAATCTTCAATCATCTTGGGTACCGTAAACCGGAACTCACTCCCTCGGCCCACCTCACTTTCGGCAACGATCTTGCCGCCATGGGCCTGGACGATGCCCTGGGTGATGTACAGTCCCAGGCCGCTGCCGGTGGGGTTGTTTTCGGTCTGCGTCCAGTAGCGGTCAAACACATGGGGCAATTGTTCCGGCGCTATGCCTTCGCCCGAGTCACGCACCGAGAACACGATTTCTTCGCCATTGCTCATGGCACTGATGCCGATATTGCCCTGGCGTGGGGTGAACTTGATGGCATTGCCGATCAGGTTCGACAGGACTTGGAACAGGCGCTCCGGGTCGGCGTTGATCAGCAGGCCGGGCTCGGCGTTGAACGACAGGTCAATGCCTTTCTCCGACGCCAGCGGTGCGAGCAAGGAGTAAGCCTCTTCGAACATCTGGCTGACATCCAGCGCCACCGGCTTGACCACATACCGCCCCGCATCGATTTTCGACGTGTCGAGCAAGTCTTCCAATAGCACATTCATGCGCCCGGCCGCCTGCTGCATGGTATCGATGGCCGAGGAAATCCGCCGTGACGTATGAGGGCCGTCGGAGCTGAAAGCCTTTTGCAGCATGCCGCAGAGCATGGAAATCACGGTCATGGGGTTGCGCAGGTCATGGGACACCACCGCCACCAGCTCTTCACGCGCCCGCACGGCTTGTTGTTCACGCAGCACCTGGCGGGCCAGGTCGTTTTCCAGGGCCGAGCGGCGCAGGTCATTGGCGGCGAACAGGTCGCCATGGCTCCACTTGGTGGAGATGCCGGCCATTTCGACCTTCCAGATTTCAAATGACGTGCGGGGACGAAGGCGCAGGCCGGCGTCGGAGTTTTCCAGGTCCAGCGGCTTTTGCGGATCGCCGCTCCAGTTGATGTTCTCTTTGACTTCCGGGCGGAACCACAGCACACCGTTGTCCACAGGCTTGGGCAGTTGCATGGCCAGGACGCCGCTGGCCAGTGCCTGGAACTCGGCGGCCGGTGGGTATGACGAAACCAGATTGTGGCTGGCGAACACCGGTTCGTCGCGTTCCTGCAGCCATTTGTGCAGCGCACGGATCTGCGCCGGTTCCGGGCAGTTACCGTAGCGGTGCAATTGTTTGTTATCAATGATCGCCACGCCGCCTGCCCGCGTCAGGTCCATCAGCAACTGGCCCTGTTGGGCCAGGCCATCGAACACGTTGTCCTCCGAGGCCTTCATCGCTTGATCAAGCAGCGCCAGCGCCTGAAGTTTTTCCTCGCGCTGACGGCTCAGTTCCAAGGCTTCCATGGCGCTGATCTGCAACGACAGCACCTGGCCGATGGTCTGGCAGGCGGTGCGCAACTCGTTCGGCACCAGCAGGGGCTCCCGATTGCCGCAGCTGATCAGGCCCCAGAGCTTGTCGCCGTCCATCAGCGAGATGCTCATGGATGACAGCACGCCCATGTTCTGCATGTACTGGCAGTGGATCGGCGACACACTGCGCAGGGTGGCAAAGCTCAAATCCAGCGGTTCGCCGGTATCTGGCCGCAGCCTGGGCACCAACGGGACTGGCTCGTAGGCCGCATTGGGAATAATCCGTAGCCAGTTGGTGCGATACAGCTCGCGAGCCTGCTCCGGGATGTCGGACGCAGGGAAGAACAGCCCGTTGAAAAGCTCCATGGACGGCGCCGACGCTTCGGCGATCACCTGGCCATGGCCTTCGTCTTCGAAACGGTAGATCAGCACACGGTCGTAACCGGTCATGGCCTGGATTTCATTTACGCTGATTTCGTACAGCGCCTGCAGGGTTTTCGCCGCCTGCAAACGTTGCAGCATCTTGCCCAGGTTACTGGTGCGGCCGTTTAACGCGCGCGGGCGAAAGTCCTTGAGCCGCGGCTCGAACTCCAGCACCAGCACGTCCTGGTGGCGGTGCAGCAAGCCTTCGAAATCCGCACCGTTGAGGGTGACGTGCAACGGTGGCATGTCGAAGAAGGTATTGGTCCGGGCCATGACCTGCACGGCCTGGGCGTGTTCGGTGCCGATCACGCTGTGCAGCGGCTGACCGAGCAGCGTTTCGGGCGCATGGCCGAACAAGGTGCCGACGTTGGCGCTGACCTGGATGATATTCAGGCCGGGCTCCGACAGGGTCAGCAGCGCACCGTGGGGCTGGATCGCCCCGGGAAAGCGGATGGGCTCGTTGGCACAGTTGGCAAGCAGCTCTTCAAAATCTTCGGTTTTCATAGCAGTACCTCCTGGCTGTCGAGCCATTGCTCAAAGCAGCTGAATGTCGAGCGGGCGGCGTTCACGGCGCATTGTTTTGCGGGCGCGTCCAGCGGCTGGTCGCCCAGATAAACAAGAAAGTCTTTCCAGCGCCGTCCGGTCTCTACCCCGTAGATGTCGAGAAAGGCGCCGCCGTTGTCGGCATTGACGCCCAGGCGCTGCGCCATTTCACGACGAAGCACCTGGCCACCCAGCGTCGCACCCTCCAGTACATACAGAGCACCGAGGCAGGCGGCGGGGGTGTCGAGCGTTGGCAGTTGCGTGCAATGGGGCAGGGTGTCGATGGCCTGATCATCCAGGCCCAGCGCGTGGAGGTCACTGACCAGTATCGGTGTTTTCACACGCATTGCCGTATCAAACCCGTCGGGAATCAAGCCACTGTCGTACAGTGCAGTTTCCATAGGCTGATAAAAACCGAAGTACGCCTGGAGCAGGCGCCGATACCACTGCGCATCGAGGCGCTCGGAGAAAAATGGCAGGCGTTTTTCCAGCGCGGTATGCAGCAAGGCCGTGCCTGTGCGCAACGCTTCCAACAGTGGGGGCGCATCGACGTCATGGGCCTGAGAATGCATTCAGTAAGCTCGAACTGTGGGCCTCTCGGCCATGAGTGACGCGCGGGAAAGGGCGACGATTCTACACAACTCGTAGTCAGTAACTAAACGCGCAAGGCGAAAAGGCTGACTAACGGATCAGAAATGTCGCTCCTTGCGTCATTAATGGACCGATGGTTTCACCGGGAAGTTCGCTCAAGGTGATATCGCGACGCTATCAATGCATAGCCAAACCCTGCTGATTCAGCGCTGTTTGCACGCAGTCAATCAGATGCTGGGTGCTCCAGGGCTTGGGCAGGAATCGCACCGAGCCGCCCAATTGTGCCGCCAGATGGGCGTTGCCTGACGTCAGCACCACCTGCACCGTCGGCCAGCGGTGCGCCACCACCTTGCTCAGGTCAAAGCCATTGAGCAAACCCGGCATTTGAATATCGCTGACAATCAGGTCCACGGGGTCATCGCCCCGTTCCAGATAAATCATCCCGTCGTCCGCCGAAGGGAACGACGTCACCGACGCGCCGAAGTCCTCCAGCACATCCACCATTAACGCCCGAATGATTTCGTCGTCTTCCAATACTAAAATCGATGGCCGAGCCATGATCCTTACTCCACCATCAGGGTTCAGTAGGGTTGAGTGGGGGCTGCAGGCATAGGTTCGATTGGATGTTTTTTAAACGATGGGTGGTCGTTTGGCGGTGTGCAGGAATGTGGCTGAGGGCGTTGCTGTGTAAACAGGCATAATTGGCATCAACACTCGACGCGGAGCTGTCCGATGAAGTATGCCTTGTTGACCCTCGCCCTCATGCTGACCACCGGCCAGGCTGCCGCCGCCGGCGATGCGGAAGCGGGCGGCAAGCTCTTCGCCAAGACCTGCGGCGGTTGCCACAGCATTGGCGAAGGCGCCCGTGGCGGTTTTGGGCCGCAACTGAACGGCATCATTGATCGACCTGCCGGTACCACGGCGGACTATCAGTATTCGGAGGCGATGAAGACCTCGGGAGTGGTCTGGACCCGGGACAAACTGGCGGCCTACATTGAAGATCCGAAATCGGTTGTGAAAGGGACGCGGATGATTTTCTGGGGCATCAGTGATCCGGAGAAGATTGAAAATATATTGGCGTATCTTGAGACGTTTCAGCACGAGTGATGGCGTAGAGGGTTGTCGGCGTATGTCTAGCCTTCAGGCGTTAAGTTCTCAACCCTGTGTAAAGCCTGTGCGAATACCACACCATTGAAGGTATGGGTGCAGCAGTCGTAAAAGGGGTCCATAAGCTCGGGCGTCAGTTGCGGGTTGACCTTCTGTAACAGGCCGGCCTCGTCTACCCACAAGCCGCTGTAATAGCTGTTCTCATCCGTTCTCACATACTCCTGCTTGTCGCTTTCATGCAGCGCAACCATCCAGAACACCGGCTCCGGACGATCCAGGCGGGCGTTGGCTTCGCTGAAAACCTTGCTCCATGGGTGGCCGACTTTGGACAGGAGAAACCGAAATAGCGGTGTGTAATCAAAGCCGTGTCGTAGGTGACTGTGCATGGAACCTCGATTTGCCAAGGTGTTTCTTTCACTTTTTGTGTTCCGTTCATACCGATAAGCGCGACAGCTGCCGTGACGCACACCGTGGGTTCTAGAGTTGAAGGAGCGGTAGAGGAGAGGCTTTTGCAGGGTAGGTCTCATTGCATCACGATTCCTTGTTCGACTGCTTCGGGGGCGGTGGCCAGGCGCCTTGATAGTGAAAAGAAATCTGGAAGTCGAAAATATCTGGCTCTATCACCCGCCGGAAATGTGGCTGAAGAATCGCTATCCAGCTTGGGAGAACATCAAACCCTCCAGAATAAATTTGCGGTTCCTCGTGTAAATCGAGTTTGTTAAGAATGCTGTCGTCTTCCTCAAAGTCTGCTGAGTATTCAGCTGCCTCCAAATTTTCTGTTTGTTTGTTGAACCATTGCAGCCGTAGTTTCATTGCCATAGAGAACGCTCCACTTACTTTTCTATACGTCTTTCATCTTTCGCCGGCCCCCGCCGCTCGCCGGTATAGGGATCAAATGACCCTAGATGTTTCACATCACTGTATCGGTAGACTTCCAGCTCACCTTGTTCTGAGTCCCACTCAAAAAGTCTTTTTCCTTTCGCATCCTTCCAGCGCTCCCGAAGCCCGCCACCGTTGCGTTTTCGCGTCTTTCTCTTCTGTTCTATCAAACCAGGGAAGCCAGTAATGTCCTCGGTCTTGGGGGCCGGGAAGTAACCATAATCTGGATTTTTCGAGCCCTTGCGAGTCTCATTTACCACCAGATACAGCGGCTGAACGCCCGACCCCACCGGGAACACCAGAATAAAATCCCGGTACTCCGGCGGATAAACCGGATTCACCAGAATCTGCGCGGCCTTCTCCGTCGGCGGGTAAATCCAGATCACCGGCGCTTGCGGCGCAGCCTCCAAGGCTGGAATTCCCAGCGTGTCACTGGGATCAACCGCAGGCGTCCAGATCAACTCGACTCCCTCACCCAAATCCGCCACAAACTGCTGGCCGCGGGTTTGGAACTGCACCACATCGATCGTCTGCCAGCTCGGATGGTTGCCGGTGTAAAAGCCATACCCCTTGAGCGTACCGTCCTCGCGTTGTTCGACATGCAAACGCATCTGCGACCGCGCCCGCGCCATCGAGCGCAACTGCTCCTCACTGTAGAGCGCGCTATCACCCATCTCAGACGGCCAGGCCAGCGCCACCAAACCGGCCAACAGGCCACCGGCGACAGACCCGACGGCAGTCGTCGCCGATTCCCACACTGCAGAGCGCAACGCCAACTGCCCCAAGCCGGCGGGCAACGCGCTGCCGCCGATCCTGCGCAAGGCCACCGCGCCTCGGCCGTCCAGTTCGCGCCCACCCAGCAGGCTGAAATGGGCGTACTCCTTGACCAACTCCAGCGGGACATAACCGGTGGGCTCTGCGTAGCGGGTGAAGCCGTCCGGCAATTGGCAGGGCTTGATAAAGACGCAGCCGACAGGTTTTGCCGGCGTGGGGGCTGGGGCAGGGGAGGGTTCGTATAGATCAATCGCCGGCGAATAGGGGGCCCGCGACGGTTGCGGTGTCAGGATTCGCTGTCTGCGTAGCGCTTCTTCAGTCGGTGGATAAGAACGTTCTGACATGACCGGCTCACTTCCTTGTGCGAGGGAGTGAGCCTACGGGGGGATATCACGGGGCTGGAATTGGCAGTGTTCGATGGGGAGTGTGGGAAAAGTAGACAGTAACTTCAGCGGGTTTCGAATATTGCGATTTTCGTTTGTTTCGTTTAGCTTGAGCTCAATTGAACTATGTGACGACGGAGCAGCATCATGATCACCCCGCACCTCCCTAAAACAATTCCTCCGCTGGAAAAGGAAGTCGAAGCCGCCGTTCAGGGCCAGCGCGAATTGGCCTCATTGCTGTCGACCAAATTCGACACTCAACGCATCGATATCTTCGACAAAGAAGACAAACCCCACTCCCTTGTCCTCCCCACATCCGCGCTACGTCTGCTGGTTGATATTTTGGGTGAGCTGGCGCTGGGCAATGCCGTCAAGGTTGTACCCGTCCATGCTGAGTTGACCTCCCAGGAGGCTGCCGACCTGCTTAACGTTTCACGCCCGCACCTGGTGAAGATGCTGGAAGAAGGCGCCATTCCTTTTACGAAGACGGGTCGCCATCGGCGTATCCGGTTTTCAGATTTGATGGCGTTTAAACAGCAGCGCGATGCAGAAAGCCAAGAGGCGATGGAGGCGTTGGTACGGCAGGCTCAGGAGTTAGGCATGGGGTATGACCTATGAGGTGTTCGCCGTTCACTGCGGTATACGATGCTTGTGTTCTTTACCCGGCAGCACTCCGGGATCTGTTGATGTGGCTGGGATTGTCTGGTCTGTATCGAGCGCGATGGACCAGCCAGATCCATGAAGAGTGGAAGCGCAATGTGCTAAAAAATCGCCCCGACCTTACTTCGGAGCAAGTGGATAACACTTCAACGATGATGGACAAGGCTATACCCGACGGGCTGGTGACAGGGTATGAGGAGTTATGTTCGAGCCTGGATTTGCCCGATCCTGATGATCGTCACGTACTGGCGGCGGCGATTCGTAGTAAGGCGGAGGTCATCGTTACGTTCAACTTGAAAGACTTCCCATCGCATATCTTGGCTGCTTATGACATTGAGCCAATGCACCCGGATGACTTTATCTCGGATCTTTGGGACTTGGATCAGGCAGCTGTACTGGCCGCGGCACAGAAGCAGAGGCGAGCGTTGAAGCGGCCGCTAATGGATACGCAGAGTTATCTGGAGATGTTGATGCGCCAAGGGCTGGTGCAGACAAGTAAGGTGCTTGGGCCTTATGAGGTGATGCTGTAGTTTTAGACTTCATGGGGCGCCGTTCACGAGCAAACCCCCCATTTTTTTGATCGGGATGCAGTAGCCGAACCGTGTTGGTAGTAAAAAAGACCTTGGCACACCGAGGTCTCTTTTTGTCCGCTGATCAAGTCAGCAGATGCTTTGAAATCAACCGTGAAATCTCGACAATCGAAGTCTTCCCGGTAAATTCAAACTTCACCTTGCCCAACGACGAAAAGTAAATCTCCAGCTCCGAATCCAGATCAAACGTACCCGACGTCTCCACCGAATACGCCACGATGTTTTTGTACGGCAGCGACGTAAAATCCTTCTTGCTGCCGGTAATTCCCTGCACATTCACCGCGATGATGCGCTGGGTGGTGAACACCACGCCGTCGCGCATGGCCTTGTACGCATCCACCACTTCCTCGCCATCGAGCAGCAATGCCGCCACGCGTTCGGCGTATTCGTTGTTCTGTTTGAGCTTGAAGAAGCCTTTGTTGTTGAAATCAATCATGTGCCTGCCCTCGGGTGAATGGTGCGCTCGGTGTATGACGTTTTGCGCGCGGATCTGTATCTGACGCGCGCGGTTTGAACGCCCTACCATGGCGTCCAACCCTACAGCGTTGCAGGAGCCAAATCATGCCCGAACTGTCCAGCTGGCTTGCCTATGCGCTGATATCTCTGAGCATGGTGCTGACGCCCGGCCCGAACATGATTTACCTCATCTCACGGTCGATCTGCCAGGGGCGCGTCGCCGGGTTTATTTCCCTGGGCGGCGTGGCGTTGGGGTTTCTGGTTTACATGCTGTGCGCGGCCTTGGGGATTACCGCGTTGGTGATGGCGGTGCCCTTTGCCTACGATGCGCTGCGGTTTGGCGGGGCGCTGTACCTGGCCTATCTGGCCTGGCAGGCGCTCAAGCCGGGTGGCCGTTCGCCGTTCCAGGTGCACAGCCTGCCCCAGGACAGCCCGCGCAAACTGTTCACCATGGGCCTGGTGACCAACCTGCTGAACCCCAAGGTTGCGGTGATGTATCTATCGCTGTTGCCCCAGTTCATCGACCCGAACGGCCATGGCAGTGTGCTGATGCAATCTCTGGTGCTGGGCTTCACGCAGATTCTTATCAGCGTGAGCGTGAATGCGGTGATAGCCACCCTGGCGGGCTCCATCGCCGTATTTTTCGTCACCCGGCCGGGCTGGCAGGTGGTACAGCGTTGGCTGATGGGGTCGGTGTTGACGGGGTTGGCGGTGCGGATGGTGGTGGAAGGGCGCAAGTAGCTCAGCGCGTCATCACGTTTACGATCACATGCAAAATGAACTCAGGGCCGTAGCACGGTTGCCCATGTTCATCCTCGATCCGCCAGATGGAAGTGACTGCGCAGGTTTCCTTGGGCGCGGCGAATTCCATCGTGATATGCACGGGTTGGCCAGGCAGTGTTTCTGCGATGAGGATTTCGTTGTTAAGGCTGCGCAGATGCGTGTCCATGACGACTTCCAATGGCGCGCCCATGGCGGTGCGCCGTGCGATGACGTACTCACCGTCAACGCGCACCAATCTTCGTCCACGCCATGGACGTGTGCCGAGGTTCTGGATTTCCCAGGTCTTATGAAAAGTCTCACTGGGCATTACCACGGTTTGATCGGGGGTGGTGACGTCTGCATTGAATACGGCGATGTCACTGGGGTCGCGTAGGCCGATGGCGCGGTTCGTGGCTGCAGTTGAATAAGCATCGACGGGTGCGCCAGTCAGGTCGGCAAAATAGCGAAACAGTAGCAGCGGTGAAACCTGAAGCGCCTTGGCGAGTTTGATCAGGGTGCGAACCGAGGGATCTTGAGATACGCCGCTGGCCAAGCCGTACAGATAGGTTCTGGAAATTGCGGCTTCCCTGGCCAGGGTGGTCATGGATTTACCCAACTCTCGACTGCGTCGTACAACGAGGGAGCGGAGGGTGTCGCGAGTTCGTATGCTCATATTCGATTGCTATCCCTAGTGCTTGGAAAGGCCCACACGTTGTTCGCCAAAAAAGACAACCTGACCACCGTTGCGGGTAATACGCAATGCACACTTGCGACCTGCTGGTGATGTTGTGAAGGACATGGATTGGTCGCTTTCTGGTTGGCTATATCCAGTGTCGTAGTTTCTCGCATGCTTGCGAACCTAGTGTTTGTTGTATTCCTTTACGTCTACCTTTGGATATAGCGATGACTCAATTAAAGACGTGCTGCGCTTCCATTGCTCGATCAGGTTTCGGCACTTTGCAATTACCGGAAGCCATGCTGCAGGACTACAAACAAATTGTTGATGGATACTCAGCAATATCCCATGCCACCAAAGCGTCATTTTCTTTCAGCCAGGACACTGACGGTTTTTTCCCTTTCGGTGCCGAATACTCAAGTGTTGAGGAACATCCTGACCTCTGTGAGCGATTCTGTTATTGGCAGGCGCATGCGTCGAAAAGAAATGGTTTTGAATTTACTCGGAGCGATTTTTTTGCGGCTGTAGAAATTTTTGAGCGCCAGGTCAGCGAGTTGGCTCAAGAGTTGATGGACGGTATATGCAGCGAGTTTGGAGTATCTCCACTTGCCCCTTTTCGCTCGGCGTCCTACGTGCAGTTGTGTGTTTATCGTGCTCAGGCTGCAAGCATTGAGCGGCGGTTCGTCCAGGACCCCCATGAAGATGGCCACATGCTGTCGCTTATCAAGCCTAGCCGCGAAGGGCTGGTGTTGGTGAAGGGGCTCTCGCTTGAGCCGGTGCGTCTTTTGGAGAATGAGATTGCGGTGCTGGCAGGGTCTTTACTCACTGAGCTGTCCGATCACGCAATTCCTGCGGCTTATCACGCGGTCCTCGCACCTCAGAAGCCGGTGGACAGAAGCTCGTTGATTTATTTTGTTAACCCGAATCCTGAGCAAGTGCTGACCAGCTTTTTCCGCAGGCAGAGAATCGATTTGAGTCGTTCCGTAAACGCCCGTCACATCGGCTTCGGTAATCAACCTATTCAACTCCTGTAACTATCTCCTCGGGCACGGACACTCCATGGCTCCCTACTTCAGTGCGCTCTACCTCGAAGGCTTGCTTTTAGGTATGGGTTTGTTCGCCGCCCCCGGCCCCAAAGACACCTTGGTAATCCGCCAAGGTGTCAGCCGTGGTCCCGTCTGGGGCGTGGTCGCAATTTGCATAGTGGCCGACGTCCTGCTGATCGCTCTCGGCATCACTGGGTTAGGTTCGATTTTAGAGCGTCGTCCAACATTGGTAGCGCTGTTGCTACTCTCCGGCGCGGCGTACTTGCTCTGGTTCGGTGCTCAGCGCCTATTGGCTTGCCTGCGTGATCAATCGATGCCGGACACCCACGGCGGGAACTCGCAACGGGGGTTGTTGCGCACGGCGGTAGTGCTGGGGTTCGCCAACCCCTACGCATGGCTTGATACGGTGGTGCTGATCGGTTCCATTGGTGCTGCGAAACCGGCAAGCCAGCAAGCACTGTTTGCCGCGGGCGCCATGACGGCATCGCTTATATGGTTCGTGGTGCTGGCGCTGGGCTGTCAGCGGTTGACGGGGTTGTTTCGAACGCCGGCAGTCTGGCGTTGGTTGGACGCGGGTGTTGCGATCTTGATGGTGTATTTGGCCAGTATGCTGATCGCCGATTCACTGGATGTCTTTGAGGTAGTCCTTAAGTAGGCTGAGTGGCAAGGACAGTTCATCAAGGTGAGAGACGCCTTGAACATCAGCGGATAGTTTTTGCAGTTCTCGCCCCAGTACCGTGTCGGTACCGCCTAAGGCAATCAATGCTTGTGCAATGCACTCATCAAGCTTCACCTGAATCCCCGCCAAATCCCCCTGGCGCACCAACAACCCAAACACCTCCCGGTCGTACGCTTCCATCACCGGATCATCGCGCAAAACCGGGCTGCCGCCGTCCGTCTCGTGCACCAGCTTCAGTGCATAAAGCGCAACCGCTTCCAGCGTCAATTCCATGGTTTTGGTTCCTGCGGTTTTTTGGGGGGGCGATGATCACTGTTCTGCGCGGGAAAAAAAAGACCCTGATGTTTTGAACCGTTTGGTTTGCGTACTCTTTGCCTTACAACTTTAAACGCGAAACCACAGTACACAACTCTCCCGCCAGCAGTGAACTGTCTTCTGCCGTCACCGCGATGTCTTCTATGGCCTCAACCTCGCACGACTTAGCGATACCTATCCGTTCGGCTAGTTGCGCTAGTAAAGGGTGGAAAAAGTCCATGATTCGCGCCACTGTTACCCGCTGATCAACCCTGCAAATTGGTGAGTGATGGATTACGCCACCCTTGAAAGCTTGCGCACGCACCATCCGGCCTGGCGCCTCTTGCGTTCGGACCATGGGCCGCTGGTTGCGAGTTTTTTACATCGTGCGTTTGTCGCGACCAACGTTCGGACTGTTCCTGCTGCCGATCTGGCCGAGTCGCTGGAAGACGAGCTCTATGTCTTGCGCCGGCAGCTGGATGACGATGTTTTCCCCAAGTCTGCTTTGCAGTACCTCAATGAATGGGCCAGTCCGGAAAAAGGTTGGCTGCGCAAGTTCTATCGTCAAGACGATGATGAACCGCAATTCGACCTGACCCCGTCCACCGAGAAAGCCATCGCCTGGTTGGCCACCCTCGCCGAGCGAGGATTCGTCGGTACCGAGTCGCGCTTACTGACGCTGTTCGAGCTGCTCAAGCAAATGAGTGAAGGCAGTGAAACCGACCCGGCCAAGCGCGTTGCCGATTTACGTAAGCGCCGTGATGAGCTGGATGCGGAAATCGCACAAATTCTGCGCGGTGACGTGCCGCTGCTTGACGATACGGCGCTCAAAGATCGCTTTCAGCAATTCACGCAGTTATCACGGGAGTTGCTGGCTGACTTTCGCGAGGTCGAGCATAACTTTCGTCTGCTCGACCGCCGTGTGCGGGAGCGGATTGCCTTGTGGGAAGGTGCCAAAGGCGCGTTGCTCGAACAGATCATGGGCGAGCGCGACGCTATTTCCGATTCGGACCAGGGCCGTAGTTTCAGGGCGTTTTGGGGCTTTTTGATGTCGAGCAGTCGTCAAGAGGAATTGACGCGGATGCTTGACCGTGTGCTGGCCCTGGCACCGGTGATGGAACTCAAGCCGGATATTCGTACCCGGCGGGTGCATTACGACTGGCTTGAGGCCGGCGAGCACACTCAGCGCATGGTCGCGCAACTGTCCCAGCAATTACGGCGCTTTCTGGACGATCAGGTCTGGCTGGAAAACCGCCGCATCATGGATATTTTGCACGGGGTTGAAGCCAAGGCGCTGGGCCTGCGTGAGCAAGCGCCGGCAGGGGCGTTCATGGACATGGCCGACGTGGCCGCCAGTATTGAATTGCCCATGGAACGCCCGCTGCACACCTTGAGCGTAAAGCCCGACTTTGCCGGTATCGCGGTGCAAGTCGGCGACGAACATATCGATATCAGCGCATTGTATAACGACCAGACGGTCGATCTGGTTCGGTTGGCCGCTCATATTCAGCAAACCTTGCAGCTACGCTCGCAAGTTACCTTGCATGAGCTGACTCGGTTGCGGCCCTTGCAGCAGGGGTTGGCCGAATTGGTGGCGTATCTTCATTTGGGCAGTGAAACCTTTACCACCGTTGTCGACGACACTCAGGACGAGCCGATTGCGTGGGTCGCGACGGATCGTGATGGCCATTCGGTTCAGAAGCACGCACGGTTGGCGCGCGTTATTTTTGTGAGGCAAGGATGAGCGAAGAGCAACCCGCATCGGGTGAGGTCATGGACAGTGGCGCGGCGGATTTGTCGACGCTGCTGGTTGTGCTGCTTAAAGGGGTGATGTATCACGAAGCCGACGAGCGCTTGTGGAGCGTATTGCTCAACTTGCAGACGCGGGTGCGCGACTACGTGACCGTGTTGGGTTTGGAGCTGATGCTGGATGAGGCCGAAGGCTACGCCTTTTTGAGGAGCCGAACCGAACCTGCAGACGATGAATCGACGGTTCGCGTACCGCGCCTGATTGCGCGCCGGCCGTTGTCATTTCCGGTCAGCCTGCTGCTGGCCTTGCTGCGTAAAAAACTCGCGGAATTCGATGCCAGTGGCGGTGAAACACGGCTGGTGCTGACCCGCGATGACATCGTCGAACTGATTCGCGTGTTTCTGCCCGACAGCAGCAACGAAGCGCGGCTGGTCGATCAGATTGACACGCATATCGGCAAGGTCGTCGACCTGGGTTTTTTGCGGCGTCTCAAGAGCAGCAGCGGCCCCCTCAGTTATGAAGTACGGCGCATTCTGAAGGCGTTCGTGGATGCTCAGTGGCTGTCTGAATTCGACACCCGCCTGAGTGAGTACCGTGCCCATCTGTGCGGCGAGAGCCCTGCCGCGCCACACAGCGAACCGGAGGTGGTTCCATGAGTGACTTATTGCTACCCGAGCTGGACTTTATCGGCGATGACAGCCTTTCAGGCTTTCGCCTCAAACGCCTGGAAGTCTTCAACTGGGGCACCTTCGATCAACGCGTGTGGACGCTGTTGCCCGAGGGCAGAAACAGCCTGCTGACAGGCGATATCGGCTCAGGCAAGTCGACGCTTGTGGATGCGTTGACCACCCTGCTGGTACCCACTCAACGGATTGCCTATAACAAGGCCGCCGGCGCAGAAAACAAAGAGCGCAGCCTGCGCTCCTATGTCCTGGGTCATTACAAATCCGAGCGCAGTGACGTCACCGGTGCCGCCAAACCCGTCGCCCTGCGTGACCACAACAGCTACTCGGTGATTCTGGGGGTGTTTCATAACGCCGGTTACGATCAGACGGTCACCCTGGCCCAGGTGTTCTGGATGAGAGACGGGCAAAGCCAGCCCGAGCGCTTTTACGTCGGCGCTGAGCGCGACCTGTGCATCACCGCGGACTTTGCCGACTTTGGCTCGGACATCCCGCAACTGCGCAAGCGCCTGCGTAACAGCGGGGCGGATATTCAGGACAGTTTCCCCAAATACGGTGCGTGGTTCCGGCGCCGCCTTGGCATTGATAACGAGCAGGCCCTGGAGCTTTTTCATCAAACCGTCTCGATGAAGTCGGTGGGTAACCTCACCGATTTTGTGCGCAGCCACATGCTTGAACCCTTTGATGTTGCCGCGCGCATCGCTGCGCTGATCGCCCACTTCGATGATCTGAGCCGTGCCCATGAGGCCGTGCTCAAGGCTAAGCAGCAGCGCGTGTTGCTGGAGCCGCTGGTGGCCGATTGCGACAAGTACCAGGGCCTGTGCGCAGAGCAGGACGGCTTGCGTGATTGTCGGGAGGCGCTCAAGCCCTGGTTTTCCGAACTCAAGCTGACGCTGTTGGATCGACGCCTGCAACTGCTGGCTCAGGATCAACAGCGGCTCGGCGCGCAAAAGGAGCGTCAGATCGAGCAGCGTGATCGTCAGCGCCAGGACGTGGAATCCATCAAGCGGGCGGTGGCCGAGCAGGGCGGTGATCGTCTCGAGCAGTTGGCGATAGACATACGCAAGTACGATACCGAGCGCGAACGCCGCCAACAGCGAGCGCAGCGCCACGGGCAATTACTTGCCGCTGTGGGCGAGTCACCGATTGACGATGAAGCGGCGTTCACCCGTCTTGGACAACAGTTGCAAACCCGTCGAGAACAGTCGGGCACCCAGGAAGCCGACCTGCAAAACCAGATCACCGAATGGGGCGTCTCGTTGCGCCAGGGCCGGCTTGAGCACGCGGCACTGGAGAGTGAAATCACCAGTCTCAAGGCGCGGCGCAGCAATATCCCCGATGCGCAGATCAAGTTGCGCACGGCCATGTGCCTGGCGTTGGGGTTGGCGGAAGACGTCATGCCCTTCGTCGGCGAACTGTTGCAGGTGCGCGAAGACCATCGCCCGTGGGAGGGCGCCATTGAGCGCGTGCTGCACAATTTCGGCCTGGCGCTGTTGGTGCCGGATGAACAGTACAACCAGGTCGCCGCCTGGGTGGATAAAACCCACTTGGCGGGTCGCCTGGTGTATTTCCGCGTACGGTCCGGTCGGCAGTCCGATGCGCCGGATCTGCATCCACAGTCGCTGGTGACAAAACTCAGTGTTAAACCCGACTCGGCGTTTTACGCCTGGCTGCTGCGCGAACTGAGCCATCGTTTCAATTACGCCTGCTGCGACACACCGGAACAATTTCGTCGAGAGGTGCGTGCCCTGTCGTTGTCGGGGCAGATCAAGGGCGCTGGTGAGCGGCATGAAAAGGATGATCGACATCGGCTGGATGACCGCAGTCGGTATGTGCTGGGCTGGAGCAACGCGGAAAAAATCGTTGCGCTTGAGGCGATAAAAGAACGGCTGCAAGGGCAATTGGCCGATATCGGCGCACAGATCGCCAATGCCGAAAAACGGCGCAGCCAGTTGCGTCAGCAGCTTGAATCGTTGGCGGCGCTCAATGAATTCACTGACTATCGGGACATTGACTGGGCGGAGTGTGCAACCCTCGTGGCGCGCTTGCAGGATGAAAAAGCCACGCTGGAAGCGGCCAGTGACACCTTGCTGCAACTGACCGCCCAACTGAAAACCATGCAAGACACGCTGGGGCAGACGGAAGAAGAAATCTCCAGGCTCGACAAGGAATTGGGGAGCGTGCAGGCCAAGCACGAAGTCGCCACCGCGCTTCGCGTCGAAACCTTCAACTTGATCATCACGATCGCAGACGCCACGCGGCTCCATCTGGAGGCCCTGCGTGCCCAGGTGCTGGGCGAGCGGCTGTTGACCGTTGAATCCTGCGATAACGCCGAACGCGAAGTGCGTGAAGCCCTGCAAGGCAAAATGGACGCCGAAGCCAAAGCACTGGAGCGTCTGCGCGACAAAATCATCCGTGCGATGGCGGCGTTCAAGGAAGCCTACAAGCTGGAAACCAACGAGTTCGATGCCGACCTTAACGCCGTCGACGAGTACAGCAACCTGTTGGATCAGCTCATCCGTGA
The DNA here is from genome assembly GCF_900004965.1 of Pseudomonas sp. 44 R 15. Taxonomy (NCBI): domain Bacteria; kingdom Pseudomonadati; phylum Pseudomonadota; class Gammaproteobacteria; order Pseudomonadales; family Pseudomonadaceae; genus Pseudomonas; species Pseudomonas sp. 44 R 15. The sequence continues at coordinate 26,052 of NZ_CVTU01000048.1, read as the reverse complement.
CGATCTGCCGCGTTTTGAGCAACGCTTCAAGGAACTGCTCAACGTCAACACCATCAATGAGATCGCCAACTTCAACGGGCAACTGGCGCGGGAGCGGGAGACCATCAAGGAGCGTATTGACCTGATCAATCAATCCCTGGGGCAGATCGACTACAACCCCGGCCGCTATATCGTGCTGGAGTCGCAACTGAGCCCGGATGCCGACATTCGCGACTTCCAGATGCAATTGCGCGCCTGCACCGAAGGCGCCTTGACCGGCTCCGAAGACGGCCAGTATTCGGAGAGCAAGTTCCTGCAAGTCAAAACTATCATTGATCGCTTTCGCGGGCGCGAAGGGCTGACTGAACAGGATCGACGCTGGACCGCCAAAGTGACCGACGTGCGTAATTGGTTTCTGTTCGCCGCCAGCGAGCGCTGGCGCGAGGATGATCGCGAGCACGAGCATTATTCCGACTCGGGCGGCAAGTCGGGTGGGCAGAAAGAAAAACTGGCCTACACCATTCTGGCGGCCAGCCTGGCTTATCAGTTCGGTCTGGAATGGGGCGCCGTGCGTTCGCGCTCGTTCCGTTTTGTGGTGATCGATGAAGCCTTCGGCCGCGGCTCCGACGAATCGGCCGAGTACGGCCTGAGGTTATTTGAACAGCTCAACCTGCAATTGCTGATCGTCACCCCCTTGCAGAAAATCCACATCATCGAGCCTTTTGTTTCCAGCGTGGGCTTTGTGCAAAACGAGGGCGGCAAGGCCTCCCGGTTGCGTAATTTGTCGATTGAGGAGTACCGGGAGCACCGAGGCGATTTGTCATGATGAACTGGACTACGGTGCAGGACCTCAAGCAACAGATGCTGCGTCTTTGGTTGCGCGGGGACTTACTGCGCGCGCTGGTTGCAGGGCCGCCCTGGGAGCCACGCCGACTTGCGCTGAAAACGCCGGATACGACTCAGTTAAGTGAACACTTCGAAGATGTCCGCAAGTGGGTCGCACAGCTCAGTGCTGTCGACGGTATTCGCATTCAATGGCGGGACATCAACCATCGGGTTATCGGTTTGCAGCGGTTACCGGCGGCGGTGTGGCTGGACTCGGCCGAAGATGCCATTAAGCTGATCGGCAAACAGATTGAGCTGCAAGCCTTGCGCGGCATGCTTGAGCTGACCCTTCAGCGGCAACCCTCGCTTGTCGGCTGGCTGGGCGTTCGGCCTTTGCAGGCCGTAGAACTCGCGCCGCATTGGCCGGCGCTTTTGGAGGTCGTGGCGTGGATGAAGCAACACCCATATCCCGGAATCTACCTGCGACAGGTCGACATTCCGGGCATCCATACCAAATTCATCGAAGGCCACCGAGCCGTCTTGAGCGAATTGTTTGATCGAGTGCTGCCGGAGCAGGCTATCGCGACACAGTACAAAGGCGCCTCGCAGTTTTGCGCTCGCTACGGCTTCCTTGAAAAAACCGCCGTACTTCGCTTTCGTGTGCTCGACTCTGGCTTGGCCCTGCTGCCCGGGGCTGACTTGCCGGACATCACCCTCGACGCCGCGAGCTTTTCCCGGCTGCACATCGCCGTAACGCGAGTATTCGTGACCGAAAACGAAACCAATTTCCTCGCCTTTCCGCCTGTGCCAGAGGCCATCGTGATCTTTGGTAAAGGCTATGGCTGGGAAACCCTGGGACGTGCCGAGTGGTTGTCGCGCTGCACGATGTATTACTGGGGCGATATTGATACCCACGGCTTTGCCATTCTTGATCAACTGCGGCGCAAGTTTGGGCATGTCGAATCGTTATTGATGGACCGCCAAACCCTGGAGGCCCACAAGGAGCTGTGGGGGCAGGAGAGCCGGCAGGTGGCTCACGATTTGCCCTTTCTTACGCCAGAAGAGCGTGGGTTGTTCGATGAGTTGCGCGACAACAGGCTGGGGAGTGGGGTCAGGTTGGAACAGGAACATGTGGGGTTTGGTTGGTTGGAGAGGGCGCTGAAATCGATAAGCCAGTCACCGAGTTCGCGCCTTTGTTGATGTCGCTAATTTGCTTGACGGAACTTGCCCCACTGTAGGAGCGAGCGTGCTCGCGAAAAACCTCAACGATAACGCGTCCGTCAGCTTTATTGATTCGTATGATCCAAAGGCAGCCCTAGATCCACTGATCATTCAAGGCGGTCCGGTCCCCACCTTCATGACCGGTGTTCAAGATGCCACGTGGCTCGATCATCATCAGCTTGGCTTCGCCTTCGGCGGCCGTGCGGTGCTCTACGCCGCGAGGGACCACATACAGTTCGCCTGGCGCCACATAGACCGGGCCGTCGGCAAGGTCGATACGCAGCGTGCCTTCCAGTACCAGGAATGCCTCGTCGGTTTCGGGATGGGCGTGCCAGATGAATTCGCCTTCGATGCGCACTACCTTGAACTGGTAGTCGTTCATTTCGGCGACGACCCGTGGGCTCCATTGTTGCTCGATCAGTGAGGCTTTTTGGGCGAGGTTTATAGGACGTGTCTGGACCATGACGGGTACTCGTGGTGGGGGAGAGTCGTCAGGTTAGCGAGGGGGAGGGTGGGAGAGCTTGTACGATCTTGCAGCACTACGCTGGGCGATTTGTGATCGTTCCCTCGCTCCGCGTGGGAATGCATCCCATGACGCTCCGCGTCACCCTTGCGCAAGTGACGGCTTTTGCGCTGAAAGCAGGACGCGGAGCGTCCGGGGCGGCATTCCCACGCAGAGCGTGGGAACGATCAGGGCTTTATGGCGTGTAAGCCTGTCGCACCCTGCCGGAGAGCCACGATAGCGCTATCGCCGGAATCGCAAGAAAAGCCGCATACAGAATGCCGACGCCCAGCAACGGGGAAACACCAGACGTAACCAAAACCACCGGGATCTGAGCAAGCATTACGACGGCGCCTGCGGACCACTGGGCGCTTTTCAGCAGGGCTCCAAGAATCACCGACAGAGCAAGCGCGGCGGGATAGATGAGGGTCCAATAATTAGCCAGGTCCCATGGCTCTTGAGTCCCCGTAACTGCTGAAACAACAGCCCAAAAAAATAGGGAAACAATACAGGTAGCGGTGAGTGCCATGATTTTCCTGTTTCACTTTGTCGAAAGATCGTTGGACGCAATCGAAATCTATTATGAACGCAGTGAAGCTCTGCGCTTCACCACGTTGGCAAGCAAACTGGAAAGCGATTCGATTGAGTAAGGTTTCTGCAATAGCTCGAACCGCTGACCACCCGCTTCAATTTTGGCGAACTCGGAGCTATAGCCTGTTGTGAGGACCACGGGCAACCATGGATAAAGTACTTCGATACGTTCGAACAACTCGATCCCGCTCATGCCGGGCATCGTGATATCTGAGAAGACGACATGAAAATTTTCCGGATTAGGTGAGAGCGCGATAAGCGCTTCCTGCCCGCCAGATACCCAGTGGACGGTATAACCCAGCTGCTGCAGGGTGTCAGAAGTGAAAGTCCCGATATCTTCATTGTCCTCTACAACCAGCACTGCATATCCCTCGCCGCACTCCGTAACTGCAGGTGCGGCATCAATGGTCTTTTGCACGAATGCCTCGACCCGTGGCAGATATAGAGTAAACGTGCTGCCAACACCCTCACAGCTACTGACCAGGACCTCTCCGCCTGATTGCTTTGCAAACCCGAAAACTTGAGATAGGCCGAGCCCGGTGCCCTGCCCCACACCTTTGGTTGTATAGAACGGCTCAAAGATGCGCTCTAATTTGTCTGCAGAAATTCCTGTGCCGGTATCAGATATAGAAACAGTTACGAAATTTCCAGGACGCTCGGGGTGTGAGCGTACTGCGGGGAGCGATGTATTCGTATTAACGTTGATTGAAAGCTCCCCGACACCGCCCATTGCGTCCCGAGCGTTAACGAGCATGTTTACCAGCGCAGTCTCGAACTGGCTTACATCGGCATTGATAAAACACGGCTCATCACAAATATCGATGGTCACACTGATCCGTGACCCAGTGAGTGTGTCCATCATCTCGCCTATTCGCACAACACTCTCGCCAGCGTTAAAGATTTCCGGTTGCAGCTTTTGTCGTCGTGCAAATGCCAACAACTGGCTCGTCAACCGCGCCGCGCGCTCTACCGTACTTGAAATCGCTTTGATGTATTTATCGCGGCGATCCTCTGATAGGACTGGGCTGCTGAGAAGATCTGTACAGGACTTGATAACCGTCAGTAGATTATTGAAATCGTGGGCGACACCACCCGTGAGCTGCCCAATAGCTTCCAGCTTTTGCGATTGCCGCAGCGCCTCCTCTGAAAGCTTCAATGCCTCGTTGGCATCTTCCTCCGCTTGAGTATCCCGGCCAACAGCGTGGATAAAGTCTTTATCCGGCACCGCCGTCCAGGAGATGGTGCGATATGAGTTATCCGAATGCCGGTAGCGATTCTTGAAAGTAGGGAAATGCTCCCCTCGCTTCAGATCGGTCATCGCACCAATCGTCCGCTCCAAGTCATCAGGGTGAACGAAGTCAAGAAACTGGCTATTTATAAGATGGTCTTCAGGCCATCCCAACGTTTTACTCCACGCAGGGTTGACCGCCGAGATTTTCCCATCGAAATGAGCGACCAGCATGAGGTCTGCGGAAAGCCGCCAAATGCGATCTCGGTCCCGGGTTTTCTCGACAACTTGCTGCTCCAACGACTCGTTGAGTTTGGCCAATGCATTTTGGGCATCACGCAGGGCTGTCATGTCGCGAGAGACACTAAGGATTTTTTCAGGTTTCCCATCCGAGCCAAAAATAGGACTGACTTGAACGTGCCACCATTTCAGCGTCCCACCCATGGTGAAAGCAGATCCCATAAAGCTGGCACTCTTACCTTCGCGAGCAGATTGCACGGCAGCCTTGGCATCCACGTTTCCCTGATCCTGCCAGAAGTCAGGCCATGGACAGCCGCGTATTTCGTTGAAATCGCTGACCTCCATGATCTCTTTACCCAACTCGCTCATGAACGTCAGGCGCGCGTCCAGATCCAGTACCTTGATGCAGTCGTTTATGCTCGCGAGAACACGGTCGGTGAACGCCTCGTTCTCCTCCAGTTTCAGCGCTCCGTGCACCTGCGTCGTGGTTTCGTGGACAAGGCAGAACATTCCCTCAGGCTTTCCAGTATCCCCATGCAGTGGCGAAAACGAGAATGACCAGAAAGTCAGCTCGGTCACCCCCTCTCGAACAAGTGTAATCGGATGGTTTTCAAAGCGGCTTGCCTGCCCCTGAAGCGCGCTTTGCGCAATGGTGCGTACTTGCTCCCATGCTTGGCCCCAAACCAAATGAATCGGCGCGCCCAAGGCAACTTCTGGCGCGCATGGGAGATTGATGAGGTAAGCGTCATTGAAGAACAGTTGTAACGCGTCTCCCCACACGAGGTACATGCTCTCGGGTGAGTTCAGCATCAGACTGAGTGAGCTTTTGAGCGCCATAGGCCAAGATTCTCTGGACCCCAGAGGGGTTGCAGACCAATCCGTTTCGCGTATGAGGCGCCCCATATCTCCGCCGCCGGCAGGGAGGTCAAACGAAACCATGTACTTGAAAGCTCCCTCGGCCAAAAGGTGGCCAATACGCTGCGAGAATAGAGCGGGCATGATGTCATTTATGCCCGCAGCACAGCCATCTATAAAAAAACCTGGAGGTGCCTTCGGTCGGGTTTGGAGTCAGGTTCTGGTGCTGTGTTCAACGTAATGCGTGATCCGAATATGAGCCCAATGAACCTCCAGGAGCACCGTGACGATTCACTTCTGGACTTGGCCTCAAAAATACTTACCCAGAATGACTGGAAAGACGGTAGCGCTTGGCTAGCCTGTGTGATGGTACTAGTGCCAAACACGTCCAGCCTCGGTAGAGCGGGCCAAGTAGTACGCAGTCATTAAGAGATGAGGCTCAACACGAATCAAGAAGGATCATCTCGATGCAGATACTCAAGCTATCCATAAACGTCATGTTAATGGGCGCTCTAGCGGGTTGTAGCGCAATTACTTACCACAAGTCATTTAATGAAGACAGGGAGGGGTATACGAAGTTCGAACTCCAGTCCTCTGCGATCCGTCTCGACCGTACGGAGCCAGCAAAGGGAGAAAGCGTAAATGTTGTAGCAGGGACTGGTGCGGTTAACAGTGACAAAGGCGACAAAACCGCTACCGCCGCGCCAGCGGGAAAGCTGGTTTTGACCTCAGTACCCACAGCCTCATCAGCTCATCGATACGCGATCGAGTCCACAGACTACTGGTTTTGGAGAACCACTCATCTGGGTGTCACCAAAAGGCCGGATACGGATCAAATTCAAGCAGTTACGATTAACACAGAAGACAACTTAGTCAAACTGATCGAGAACGTGGGGGCTGCGGGTGTTGGTCTTGTTGGACTGCTTGCTTTCACCGGGGAGGTTGTAGATACCACAACTGCGTTGCCTGACGCGATTGATCTTGAGCCAGAGCTGACGGCGAGAGCAGAGAAGCGTAACGAAGTAATAAAAATACCGCTGATCTTTGCTGGCGGTATAGCCGGTGATGTCTTTATTGAGCCAGTGGCCCGCGACGCTATCGAAACCACGAAGTTTCTTGCGAACGATAAGACGAAGAGCGATGTGCTGATCTACTCGGCCTGTCGCAAAGCGACGGTTGTGCTCAAAGAGGGCGATGAAACTCTGAGGTGGGCAGTTGTTGTTGCTGACCCGAACTATGTGCAGACACTGAAACTCCCCGAAAAAGGTAAGATGACGGCCCATCCTGGCTGCGGCTTTGATTCATCGAGCGACCCGTCCTCGGTTGCGTCGGCTTCGGCGGTATTCAATGAAATTGTGGGGCAGACTAAGGCGATCATTGACGCTAAAAAAGCTGCCAAGAAAGCTGCGGCCGGGGGTGGAGGCTAGAACCTGCTACTGTGGCTGAAAGGTCTAGTGGAATGAGGGGCAGATCACGTTTGAAATAACGGTGGTTTGACCCCGGTTTTATACTAGGGTTTGCATCCGGGCGTAAGTCATAGCAAACCGACGTCGCCCCTTCTGCCGCAAGCGCTAACGATATCGCTCTGCCAATACCAGAGCTTGCTTCTGTCACTGTAGATGCATCAGCGGTCTGTCGGAGCATCACTTGCCGGTTAAGGCTTAGTAGAGGGCTGATCACAATTCTGCTTGAATTGATAACCTCAGCCTGACTATCGGAAACTTTTCGCCACAGATCCCAGCTTTTAGATCCGCGCGTTTCTGAGCTACCTTCCCACCGTCACTGCAAATTCAGTGACCGGGTCTGATAACCCGTGGAACAATAGGCGCTCAAGCGTCTCCAGCACCATGCCGGCGCTTTTTTTTGCGTCCGCACATCCGTGTTATGGCGGCTGTGCGCGGGAGGCCTTCGGGCCTGCCGGGTTCCTATTGTCCCGGTTTATCAGCCTGCGCACAGCTGCCACCCTTTCGCCTGATAACGAATGTGGCAGCTTCTCGACATTAGGAGCTAAAACTCATGAGCGTTTCTGATAGGTCATATCCTCGCAATTCCTTATCCTGCATCTCCACCCACCTGGGAGGTGCCCAATGATCAACCCACCGCTCAACAAAACCCTAGGCGTCATCACCTTCTCCACCTGCGGCAAACAGCCCAACCTCCACCGTCTATTCCGCGTCAATGCCGGCGTACCCATCCGCGATGCCCTCGAGCATGCCTCCGAGCTCCTCCATTGTTCAAAAATGCTGGCATTGGATGCGGCCATGGATAACAGCGCAGATCGCTATGCCTGGGCAGCACATTATTTGGGCGAGATGGCGAAGGCGGTGGTGGATGATTTGGCGAATGGGATGTTGCCGAATGGGGTGATGGAGGAGGGGGATTCGGTTGGGGTGTAGGCGGGTGGTTTGAGGGTGTTGGGGCTGGCGCAATCGCAGGCAAGCCAGCTCCCACATTTGGATCGTGTTTCAGGTCGGTAATGGGCGGCAAGCAATGAATCAGCTGTCGCCACTTTTCTACAGACGAAAAAAAAGACCTTGAATTTCAAGGTCTTTTTTTAAGATGGTGCCCCGAGGGAGAATCGAACTCCCACTTCTTTCGAAAACGGATTTTGAATCCGCCGCGTCTACCAATTCCGCCATCAGGGCTCAATGGCGGCGAAGTATAGAGAGGTGATTACCGTTGGTCAATCACGTTTCATGGTCAATTTTGACTATTTCCGCTAGACTTCCCGGCCCTGCTAGACGAACCCCATCATGCGCGTTGCTGACTTTACTTTTGAGCTCCCTGATTCGCTGATCGCTCGCCACCCGTTGGCCGAGCGTCGCGCCAGTCGACTGCTGACCCTGGACGGGCCGAGCGGTGCCCTCGCACACCGTCAATTCACTGATTTGCTTGAGCATTTGCGCCCAGGCGATTTGATGGTGTTCAACAATACCCGGGTGATTCCGGCGCGGCTGTTTGGCCAGAAAGCGTCCGGCGGCAAGCTGGAAATTCTGGTGGAAAGGGTGCTGGACAGCCATCGCGTGCTGGCCCATGTGCGCTCCAGCAAGTCGCCGAAACCGGGGTCGAGCATCTTGATTGATGGCGGCGGCGAGGCCGAGATGGTGGCGCGGCATGATGCGTTGTTTGAGCTTAAGTTCGCCGAGGAAGTGTTGCCGCTGCTGGAGCGTGTCGGCCATATGCCATTGCCTCCTTATATAGACCGCCCCGACGAAGACGCGGACCGCGAGCGCTATCAGACGGTGTACTCGCAGCGCCTCGGTGCGGTGGCGGCGCCGACGGCCGGGCTGCATTTCGACCAGCCGCTGCTGGATGCGATTGCCGCCAAGGGCGTCGAAAGCGCCTATGTGACCCTGCACGTGGGGGCCGGGACGTTTCAGCCGGTGCGTGTGGAGAACATCGAAGACCATCATATGCACAGCGAATGGCTGGAAGTCGGCCAGGACGTGGTGGACGCGGTTAACGCGTGCAAGGCGCGCGGCGGGCGGGTGGTGGCGGTGGGCACCACCAGCGTGCGCTCGCTGGAGAGCGCGGCGCGCGATGGTGTGCTCAAGCCGTTCAGTGGTGACACCGATATCTTTATTTTCCCGGGCCGGCCGTTCCATGTGGTCGATTGCCTGGTCACCAACTTTCATTTGCCGGAATCCACGCTGTTGATGCTGGTGTCGGCGTTTGCCGGTTACCCGGAAACCATGGCCGCTTATCAAGCCGCCATCGCCAACGAGTACCGTTTTTTCAGCTACGGTGATGCGATGTTCATCACCCGTAACCCGGCGCCGCGCGGCCCTGAGGACAACTTATGAGTCGTATGTCGTTTGAACTGCTGGCCACCGACGGCAAAGCCCGTCGTGGTCGCCTGACTTTTCCGCGCGGCACCGTGGAGACCCCGGCGTTCATGCCGGTCGGCACCTACGGCACCGTCAAGGGCATGCTGCCCCGTGACATCGTCGCCACCGGCGCCGAGATCATCCTCGGCAACACTTTCCACCTGTGGCTGCGCCCGGGCACGGAAGTGATCAAGAAGCACGGCGACCTGCATGACTTCATGAAGTGGCAGGGTCCGATCCTCACCGACTCCGGTGGTTTTCAGGTGTTCAGCCTGGGCGCCATGCGCAAGATCAAGGAGGAGGGCGTGACCTTCGCCTCGCCGGTGGATGGCTCCAAAGTGTTCATGGGCCCGGAAGAGTCGATGCAGGTGCAGCGCGACCTGGGCTCGGACATCGTGATGATTTTTGACGAGTGCACGCCGTACCCGGCTGACGAAGACGTGGCGCGCATCTCCATGGAGCTGTCCCTGCGTTGGGCCCAGCGTTCGAAGAATGCCCACGGTGACAACACCGCGGCGCTGTTCGGCATTGTGCAGGGCGGCATGCATGAAAGCCTGCGCAAGCGCTCGCTGGAAGGCCTCGACAAGATCGGCTTCGACGGCCTGGCTATCGGCGGTCTGTCGGTGGGCGAGCCCAAGCACGAGATGATCAAGGTGCTCGATTACCTGCCGGGCCTGATGCCCGCAGAAAAACCTCGTTACCTTATGGGCGTTGGCAAACCGGAAGATCTCGTAGAGGGTGTGCGCCGCGGTGTGGACATGTTCGATTGCGTGATGCCAACCCGTAATGCCCGCAATGGGCATCTGTTCATTGATACAGGCGTGCTGAAGATCCGTAACGCGTTCCATCGCCATGATGATTCGCCGCTCGATCCGACCTGCGATTGCTACACCTGCCAGAACTTCTCCCGTGCTTATCTGCACCATCTGGACAAGTGCGGGGAAATGCTGGGTAGCATGTTGAATACCATCCACAATTTGCGTCACTACCAAGTCCTGATGGCTGGTTTGCGCGAGGCTATTCAACAGGGTACATTGGCCGCCTTCGTCGATGCCTTCTATGCCAAGCGCGGGCTCCCTGTGCCGCCCTTGGACTGAGTTTCCCGACCCTAAGATTCACTATTTGCAACTGGAGTGCTAAATGAGCTTTTTTATCTCTAACGCCATGGCTGACGCCGCCGCGCCTGCTGCTGCCGGCCCGATGGGCGGTGGTTTCGAGTGGATTTTCCTGGTCGGCTTCCTGGTCATCTTCTACCTGATGATCTGGCGTCCACAGGCCAAGCGCGCCAAAGAGCAGAAAAACCTGCTCGGCAGCCTGCAGAAAGGCGACGAAGTCGTGACCACTGGCGGTATCGCCGGCAAGATCACCAAGGTTTCCGATGCTTTCGTGGTACTGGAAGTCTCCGACACCGTAGAAATGAAGTTCCAGAAGGGCGCCATCGCCGCCACGCTGCCAAAAGGCACGCTCAAAGCGATCTGAGTAACAACCTTTACCAATCGACGGGGCGCGCAAGGCGCCCCGCGTTATAAGCGGGCGGCGTGATGCTGAACAAATACCCTCTGTGGAAATACGTACTGATCCTGGCGGTGCTGGCGATCGGTTTTATTTATTCCGCTCCCAATCTCTATCCTGATGACCCGGCGATCCAGATCTCTGGCGCCAGCACTTCGCTGCAGGTCAATCAGGCTGATCTGGAACGCGCGAGCAAAGCGCTGACTGACGCGGGCATCCAGGTTAAAGCGGCAACCTTGGCAGCTGGTTCCAAAGGCGGCTTGTTGCGCCTGACCAAGCAAGAAGACCAATTGCCGGCCAAGGATGTCGTACGCAAGGTCATGGGTGACGACTATGTTGTCGCGCTCAACCTGGCACAGACCACGCCACAATGGCTGCGCAGCATTGGCGCGCACCCGATGAAGCTGGGTCTGGACTTGTCCGGTGGTGTGCACTTCCTGCTGGAAGTCGACATGGACAAAGCCCTCGACGCACGCCTGAAAGTGTATGAAGGCGATGTGAAGAGCCTGCTGCGCAAAGAAAAACTGCGTTATCGCAGCCTGCCGCAGCTCAACGGTGCGATCCAGCTGGGCTTCGCTGACGAAGCTTCCCGCGAACAGGCCCGTGCGCTGATCCGCAAGAACTTCAACGACTTTGACATCGTACCGGCCGACCTCAATGGTCAGGCGGTGCTGCGTCTGGCGATGAGCCCGGCCAAGATCGCGGAAATCCGCGAATACTCCATCAAGCAGAACTTGACCACGGTACGTAACCGCGTCAACGAGCTGGGTGTGGCCGAGCCGATCGTGCAGCGTCAGGGCGCCAACCGTATCGTGGTTGAACTGCCGGGCGTGCAGGACACCGCTGAAGCCAAGCGTATCCTGGGTAAAACCGCCAACCTGGAGTTCCGCCTCGCGGCTGAGCCGGGTGCTACCCGCGCGACTTCCGAAGAGTTCGAGTTCCGTGAAGGCAACCGTCCTCCAGCGTTGATCGAGCGTGGCTTGATCATCACCGGTGACCAGGTGACCGATGCCAAGGCCGGTTTCGGCGAGCATGGCACGCCTGAAGTGAACATCCGCCTGGATGGTCACGGCGGCGAGCTGATGAGCCGCGCCACGCGCAGCAACGTCGGTCGCAGCATGGCGGTAATCTTCATCGAGCAGCGTCCTGTTACCACCTACACCAAGCAGATGGTCAACGGCGTCGAGAAAGACGTGCCGGTACAGACCTTCAAGGAAGAGAAGAAGATCATCAGTCTGGCGACCATCCAGTCGCCGCTGGGTGCGCAATTCCGCATCACTGGCCTGAACGGCCAGGGCGAATCTTCCGAGCTGGCCCTGCTGCTGCGTGCCGGTGGCCTGGCGGCGCCGATGTACTTCGCTGAAGAACGCACCATCGGCCCGAGCCTGGGTGCCGACAACATCACCAAGGGTGTCGATGCGGCGCTGTGGGGCATGTTGTTCGTGTCGCTGTTCATCATCGCCATCTACCGCTTCTTCGGCATCATCGCCACCGTGGCCCTGGCGGGCAACATGGTGATGCTGCTGGCGCTGATGTCGCTGCTGGGCGCCACGCTGACCCTGCCGGGTATCGCCGGTATCGTCCTCACCATGGGTATGGCGGTGGACGCCAACGTGCTGATCTTCTCGCGAATCCGTGAAGAGATCGCGGCGGGCATGACCGTACAACGTGCAATCAACGAAGGCTTCGGCCGGGCATTTACCGCGATTCTCGACTCCAACCTGACCACTCTGCTGGTCGGCGGGATTCTCTTTGCCATGGGCACCGGCCCCGTCAAAGGTTTTGCGGTGACCATGTCCCTGGGTATCTTTACCTCGATGTTCACGGCCATCATGGTGACCCGCGCAATGGTCAACCTGATCTTTGGCGGGCGTGACTTCAAGAAGTTGTGGATTTAAGGGGCTGCCATGTTACGTACAATCAACTTCATGGGCGTTCGCAACGTTGCGTTCGGCGTCACCGTGCTCCTTACCGTTCTGGCGTTGTTCAGCTGGTTCCATAAGGGCCTGAACTACGGTCTGGACTTTACCGGCGGTACGCTCATCGAGCTGACCTACGAGAAGCCGGCCGACGTCACCCTGGTGCGCGATGAGCTGGTCAAGGCCGGCTATCACGAGGCGGTGGTGCAGAGCTTCGGCGCCACTACCGACCTGCTGGTGCGCATGCCTGGCGAAGACCCGCAACTGGGTCACCAGGTTGCCGAGGCCTTGCAGAAGGTCGGCGGCGACAACCCGGCCTCGGTCAAGCGCGTAGAGTTCGTCGGCCCGCAAGTGGGTGAAGAACTGCGCGACCAGGGTGGCCTTGGCATGCTGATGGCGCTGGTCGGCATCATGATCTACCTGGCCTTCCGCTTTCAGTGGAAGTTCGGGGTCGGCGCCATCGTGTCGCTGATCCACGACGTGATCGTGACCGTGGGTATCCTGGCGTACTTCCAGATCACCTTCGACCTGACCGTATTGGCCGCCGTGCTGGCGATCATTGGTTACTCGCTCAACGACACCATCGTGGTATTCGACCGGGTTCGCGAGAACTTCCGTGTACTGCGCAAGGCCACGTTGATCGAGAACATCAACATCTCCACCACCCAGACCCTGCTGCGGACCATGGCGACGTCGATCTCCACCTTGCTGGCGATCGCGGCACTGATGATCTTCGGTGGCGACAACCTGTGGGGCTTCTCCCTGGCACTGTTCATCGGTGTTCTGGCCGGTACCTATTCGTCGATCTACATCGCCAACGTGGTACTGATCTGGCTGAACCTCAACAGCGAAGACCTGATCCCTCCGGCCAGCACTGGCAAGGAGGTCGACGACCGTCCTTGATGGGCGTTTGTTGATCGGCGGTACAAAGAAAGGCACGAGATTGAACTCGTGCCTTTTTTTTTGCTCCAAGGCTGGGTATAGCGCGGATCTTTCGGTCCGCTTGTGATGGTCAGGAGGTTCAACGTGAACAAGTCGTTGCTGGTTGGTGCGGTATTGGGTGCTGTCGGTGTGACTGCCGGGGGCGCTGTTGCCACCTACAGCCTGGTAAAAAGCGGCCCTGAGTATGCGCAAGTGCTGGCGGTACAGCCGGTAAAAACCCAGATTAAAACCCCGCGTGAGGTCTGCAAGGATGTCACCGTGACCCGGCAGCGTCCGGTGCAGGATCAGCATCAAATCGCCGGTACCGTCGTAGGCGCCCTGGCAGGCGGCCTGCTCGGCAACCAGATTGGTGGTGGTAACGGCAAGAAGCTGGCAACGGTCGCCGGTGCGGTCGGTGGCGGTTATGCGGGTAACAAGGTTCAGGAAGGTATGCAGAACCGCGATACCTACACCACTACCCAGACTCGCTGTAACACCGTGAATGACATCAGCGACAAGGTTGTGGGCTACGACGTGCGTTACAACCTGGATGGCAAGGAAGGTACCGTGCGTATGGAGCGTGATCCAGGCGGCCAGATTCCGGTGGACAAGGAAGGGCGTCTGATCCTGGGTCAGAACCAGCAGTAATCCAGGGCCAGGCACAGATTCAAAAAACTGTGCAATTCAAAATGTGGGAGGGGGCTTGCCCCCGATAGCGGTGGATCAGTTGATGCTTGGTTGACTGACACTCTGCAATCGGGGGCAAGCCCCCTCCCACATTTGATCTGTATTGCTGCTGATGGATGGGTCTGGCTCAAATCCCAGGCATAAAAAAAGCACCCCTCGGGGTGCTTTTTTTGTGCGCGCTCGCTTAGCGCTTCAGCGAAGCCGGCAGGTGCGGCTGGATCGCCGTCAGCACTGCCTTGAAGCATTTGGTGTTGCCGGCAACCACGTGGCCTTTCTCCAGGAAGTCGTGACCGCCGGTGAAGTCGCTCACCAGGCCGCCCGCTTCTTGAATCAGCAGGGCGCCCGCAGCCATGTCCCACTCGGACAGGCCCGACTCCCAGAACGCATCGAAACGACCGGCGGCCACGTAGGCCAGGTCCAGGCTCGCTGCGCCGGCGCGGCGGATGCCGGCAGTCTGGCCAACCAGGGCGCGGAACATGCCCAGGTAGTTTTCCAGGTTGTCCATCTGGTCGTCACGGAACGGGAAGCCGGTGCCCAGCAGGGCGCCGTCCAGACTGGTGCGGCCGCTGACACGCAGGCGGCGACCATTGAGCTGGGCGCCACGGCCACGGCTGGCGGTGAATTCTTCCTGGCGGACCGGGTCCAGCACCACGGCGTGTTCCAGGCGGCCACGGTATTTGCACGCAATGCTTACGGCAAAATGCGGGATGCCGCGCAGGAAGTTGGTGGTGCCATCCAGTGGGTCGATGATCCACAGGTAGTCTTCGCCTTCGCCGCTGCCTTTGTGCAGGCCGGTTTCTTCACCGAGGATGCCGTGGGTAGGGTAGGCCTTGCGCAGGGCATCGATGATTTTCTGTTCGGCGGCGCGGTCCACCTCGGACACATAATCCTTGGCGTCTTTTTCGTCGACCTTGATGGTATCCAGGCGCTCGATGGAGCGGAAGATCAATTCACTGGCGCTGCGGGCGGCGCGCAGCGCGATATTCAGCATGGGCTGCATGGATAGGTCACCTAAGGTTGTTAAAGAAAGCCGGGCAGTTTAGCAGAAACTTTCTTCAGGTGAAGGGCGACGTTAGCTTTCGTGGCATAACCCTAAGCGCTTCTGTAAGATTTGCTCCCCTTTCCCGTGTCCGAGAGCGCCTCCCTTGCTGCAAAACATCCGTGTCGTTTTGGTCAATACCAGTCATCCCGGCAATATCGGTGGGGTGGCGCGAGCCATGAAAAACATGGGGCTGACGCGGCTGGTGCTGGTCGAGCCACGTGTGTTTCCGCACCATGAGGCCGATGCCCGCGCATCCGGCGCCAATGACATCCTGGAAAACGCCCAGGTTGTCGCCACCCTGGAAGACGCTTTGGTCGGCTGCAACCTGGTGCTCGGCACCAGCGCCCGCGACCGCCGCATTCCCTGGCCATTGCTGGACCCGCGTGAGTGCGGTACCAAAGTGGTGGAAGAGGCGACCGGTGGCGCAGAAATCGCCCTGGTGTTTGGCCGTGAGGACTCCGGCCTGACCAATGAAGAGCTGCAGCGATGTCATTATCACGTGCACATTCCATCAGACCCTGAGTTCAGTTCGCTGAACCTGGGTGCGGCGGTGCAGGTGCTGACGTACGAAGTGCGCATGGCCTGGTTGGCGGCTGAGGGCCAGCCGAGCAAGATGGAGAAGGACGAAGTGGCGTCGACCAAAAGTGGCGAGCTGGCCACGATGGACGAGCTGGAGCGATTCTATGAGCACCTGGAGCAAACCCTGGTGGCCATCGAGTTCCTTGATCCTGAAAAACCACGGCACTTGATGGCGCGCCTGCGCCGCCTTTACGGGCGCAGCTCGGTCAGTCGGGCGGAAATGAATATATTGCGTGGCATCCTCACGGAAACCCAGAAAGCGGCCCGTGGCGAGCTCCTTAAGCGGAAGGATTAAAGATGTTCGAGCGTTTGCGAGAAGATATCCAGAGTGTTTTCCACCGTGATCCGGCGGCGCGCAACGCCTTTGAAGTGCTGACCTGCTACCCCGGCATGCACGCGATCTGGCTTCACCGCCTGTCCGGCGCCCTGTGGGGCATGGGTTGGAAATGGCTGGCGCGGCTGGTGTCGAACTTCGGGCGCTGGCTGACCGGGATCGAAATTCACCCCGGCGCCAAGGTCGGCCGTCGCTTCTTCATCGATCATGGCATGGGCATCGTGATTGGCGAGACCGCCGAGATTGGCGATGACGTGACGCTCTATCAGGGTGTCACCCTGGGCGGGACCACCTGGAATAAAGGCAAGCGCCACCCGACGCTGGGCGACGGTGTGGTGGTGGGCGCGGGTGCCAAGGTGCTTGGCCCGTTCACGGTCGGCGCCGGTGCCAAGGTTGGCTCCAATGCCGTGGTCACCAAGGCCGTGCCGCCCGGTGCGACGGTGGTGGGTATTCCGGGCCGGATCATCGTCAAGCCGGAAGTTGGTGACGAGCAGGAGGCCAAGCGCAAGGCCATGGCCGAGAAGATCGGCTTTGATGCCTATGGCGTCAGCGAAGACATGCCAGACCCGGTGGCGCGTGCCATTGGCCAGTTGCTCGACCACCTGCAAGCGGTGGATGGCAAGCTGGAGGGCATGTGTGGCGCCCTGAAGGACCTGGGCAGCCCTTACTGTGCGAAGGATCTGCCTGAGCTGCGCGAAGAAGATTTCGCCGAGATCAAGGACGAAACCGCCACCAAGGCAAGCTAAGATCCCGGCATCGCCAGAGATCTCCTGTGGGAGGGGGCTTGCCCCCGATAGCGGTAGGTCAGTTGCCCTATGTGCTGGCTGATCCACCGCCATCGGGGGCAAGCCCCCTCCCACATTTGACCTTCATTGTGTCTGGCATCGCAGGTTATCCGGTGACGCTGTTCGTCCCCACCCCAGCCTGCTATGATTCGCGCGCCCTTTTTACGGGTAATCCTGACTAAAGTACTAGGTCTTATAGTTGACTTAAATACTCGGGAATCGCATACTTGCTCCCATTCTGAAACACCTTGGTACTTGTCCATGAGACTGACTACAAAAGGCCGATACGCGGTGACTGCCATGCTCGACCTGGCTTTGCACGCGCAAACTGGGCCGGTGTCCCTGGCCGATATCTCCGAGCGCCAAGGCATTTCCCTGTCCTACCTCGAGCAGCTGTTCGCCAAATTGCGCCGCAGCAATCTGGTTTCCAGCGTGCGAGGCCCAGGTGGCGGCTATCAATTGTCCCGCGATATGCAGGGCATCCAGGTAGCCCAGGTGATCGACGCGGTCAACGAATCCGTCGATGCCACCAAATGCCAGGGGCTGGGTGATTGCCATGCCGGTGACACCTGCCTGACGCACCACTTGTGGTGTGACTTGAGCCTGCAGATCCATGAGTTTTTGAGTGGTATCAGCTTGGCTGATCTTGTGACTCGCCGTGAGGTGCAAGAAGTAGCCCAGCGTCAGGACCAGCGCCGTTGCAACACCAAGGCGCCGCGTCTGGACAAGATTGAAGCGTCCGCCGTCGAGTGACAGCCGCAGAGCTAACGGCGCGCCAGCCAGCCTGATTTAGGAGAAAGTCCATGAAATTGCCGATTTACCTTGATTACTCAGCGACCACCCCGGTTGATCCGCGTGTCGCGCAAAAGATGAGCGAATGCCTGCTGGTTGACGGAAACTTCGGCAACCCGGCCTCCCGTTCCCACGTATTCGGCTGGAAAGCCGAGGAAGCGGTCGAGAACGCTCGTCGCCAGGTCGCCGACCTGGTTGGCGCCGACCCGCGCGAAATCGTCTGGACCTCCGGTGCCACCGAGTCCGACAACCTGGCGATCAAGGGCGCGGCGCATTTCTACGCGACCAAGGGCAAGCACCTGATCACCACCAAGATTGAGCACAAGGCTGTCCTGGACACCATGCGCCAACTGGAGCGTGAAGGTTTTGAGGTCACCTACCTCGAGCCCACCACCGACGGCATCGTCACCCCGGCCATGATCGAGGCCGCGCTGCGTGACGACACCATCCTGGTTTCCGTGATCCACGTGAACAACGAAATCGGCACCATCAACGACATCGAAGCGATTGGCGAGCTGACCCGTTCCAAGGGCATCCTGCTGCACGTCGACGCCGCTCAGTCCACCGGCAAGGTCGAGATCGACCTGTCCAAGCTGAAAGTCGACCTGATGTCGTTCTCCGCCCACAAGACCTACGGCCCCAAAGGCATCGGTGCCCTGTACGTAAGCCGCAAGCCGCGCGTACGTATCGAAGCCACCATGCACGGCGGCGGTCACGAGCGCGGCATGCGTTCGGGCACCCTGGCGACCCACCAGATCGTCGGCATGGGCGAAGCCTTCCGCGTAGCCAAGGAAGACATGGCTGCCGAAAACGTGCGCATCAAGGCCTTGAGTGACCGCTTCTACAAGCAGGTCGAGAACCTTGAAGAGCTGTACATCAATGGCAGCATGACCGCCCGTGTACCGCACAACCTGAATTTGAGCTTCAACTACGTCGAAGGCGAGTCGCTGATCATGGCGCTCAAGGACCTGGCGGTTTCGTCCGGTTCGGCCTGCACCTCGGCGTCCCTTGAGCCTTCGTACGTACTGCGCGCCCTGGGCCGCAACGACGAACTGGCACACAGCTCGATCCGCTTTACCTTCGGCCGCTTCACCACTGAAGAGCAAGTCGACTACGCCGCGCAGAAAGTCTGCGAAGCCGTCAACAAGCTGCGCGTTCTGTCGCCGCTGTGGGACATGTACAAAGACGGTGTCGACATTTCCAAGATCGAGTGGGCGGCACACTAACTATAGAAGCCGCCACCCCAGCTCTGTAGCAACGTGGCGGAAAACGCAGGCGTTTCTACAGGGTTCCAGAGCGGCCCTGATGAGTGAGGATTCAGTACCATGGCTTACAGCGAAAAGGTCATCGACCACTACGAAAACCCGCGCAACGTCGGCAAGATGAACGCGGAAGATCCTGATGTCGGCACTGGCATGGTCGGCGCTCCGGCGTGCGGCGATGTGATGCGCCTGCAGATCAAGGTCAACGACGCCGGCGTTATCGAAGACGCCAAGTTCAAGACCTACGGTTGCGGTTCGGCCATCGCCTCCAGCTCCCTGGCGACCGAATGGATGAAAGGCAAGACCCTGGATGAGGCTGTCACCATCAGCAACACCCAGCTGGCCGAAGAACTGGCCCTGCCGCCGGTGAAAATTCACTGCTCGGTACTCGCCGAGGACGCCATCAAGGCGGCCGTTCGCGACTACAAGCAGAAGAAAGGCTTGATCTAAGTATTTGGCGACGAGTAAGGAGTCAACGATGGCTATCAGCATGACAGAAGCGGCTGCGCAGCACATTCGCCGCTCCCTGAATGGGCGCGGTAAAGGTGAGGGGATTCGTCTGGGTGTTCGCACCACGGGCTGTTCCGGCCTTGCCTACGTGCTGGAGTTTGTCGACGAGGTGGTTGCGGAAGACCAGGTGTTCGAAAGTCACGGCGAGAAAGTGATCATCGACCCCAAAAGCCTGACCTACCTGGACGGCACCGAGCTCGATTTCGTCAAGGAAGGGTTGAACGAAGGCTTCAAGTTCAACAACCCCAACGTACGCGGTGAATGTGGCTGCGGCGAAAGCTTCAACATCTGAGGCTTCTTGTGGGTACTCCTTGTCATTTCGCTTTATTCGAGCTGCAGCCGAGCTTTCGGCTGGACCTTGAGCAGCTTGCCACGCGCTATCGAGAATTGGCGCGTGGCGTGCATCCGGACCGCTTCGCTGACGCTTCCGAGCGTGAGCAACGCCTGGCGCTGGAGCAATCGGCCAGCCTCAACGAAGCCTATCAGACGCTCAAAAGCCCCCCGAAACGCGCCCGTTATCTACTGGCGATGAAGGGCGGCGAGTTGCCGATGGAAGTCACCGTGCATGACCCGGACTTCCTGATGCAGCAGATGCAATGGCGCGAAGAGCTCGAAGACTTGCAGGACGAAGCCGATGTGGCTGGCGTCGCGGTCTTCAAGCGTCGTCTGAAGGCGGCCCAGGATGAGCTCAACGAAAGCTTCGCAGCCTGTTGGGATGATGCTGCGCAACGCGAACAGGCCGAACGCCTGATGCGGCGCATGCAGTTTCTCGACAAGCTCACCTACGAAGTGCGCCAGCTAGAAGAGCGCCTCGACGATTAACCCAGTGTGCTGCCCGTGATGCACGCCTGATAGACAGATAAGACCTGATTACCATGGCTCTACTGCAAATCGCCGAACCCGGTCAAAGCCCTCAACCGCACCAGCGTCGCCTGGCGGTCGGGATTGACCTGGGCACCACCAATTCCCTGGTTGCTGCGGTGCGCAGCGGCCTGTCCGAGCCGTTGCCCGATGCCGATGGCCAGGTCATCCTGCCGTCCGCCGTGCGCTATCACGCCGACCGTATCGAAGTCGGCGAGTCGGCCAAGCTGGCAGCGTCCTCCGACCCCCTTAATACCGTGCTGTCGGTCAAGCGCTTGATGGGTCGTGGTCTGTCCGACGTCAAGCAATTGGGCGACCAGCTGCCGTACCGCTTTGTCGGCGGTGAATCCCATATGCCGTTCATCGACACCGTCCAGGGCCCGAAAAGCCCGGTGGAAGTGTCGGCCGATATCCTCAAGGTGCTGCGCCAGCGTGCGGAAACCACCCTGGGCGGCGAACTGGTCGGTGCGGTGATCACGGTTCCGGCTTATTTCGACGACGCGCAGCGCCAAGCCACCAAGGATGCGGCGAAGCTCGCCGGCCTGAACGTGCTGCGTTTGCTTAATGAGCCGACCGCTGCCGCCGTGGCTTACGGCCTGGACCAGCACGCCGAAGGCCTGGTCGCCATTTATGATCTGGGCGGCGGCACCTTTGATATTTCGATCCTGCGCCTGACCGGCGGCGTGTTTGAAGTGCTGGCCACCGGTGGCGACAGCGCCCTGGGTGGCGATGACTTCGACCATGCCATCGCGGGCTGGATCATCAGCAGTGCCGGCTTGTCTGCCGACCTGGATCCGGGCGCTCAGCGCAACCTGCTGCAAGCCGCCTGCGCTGCCAAGGAAGCGCTGACGGACGCTGCTTCCGTTGAAGTTTCCTACGGTAGCTGGTCGGCCCAGCTGACCCGCGAAGCCTTCGATGCGTTGATCGAACCGATGGTTGCCCGCAGCCTCAAGGCCTGCCGCCGCGCGGTGCGTGATTCCGGTATCGAGTTCGAAGAGGTCGGCGCGGTGGTCATGGTAGGCGGCTCCACCCGTGTTCCACGGGTTCGCGAGGCCGTTGCCGAAGCCTTTGGCCGCCAGCCGCTGACCGAAATCGACCCGGATCAAGTGGTGGCCATCGGGGCTGCGATCCAGGCCGATACCCTGGCCGGCAACAAGCGCGATGGTGGCGAACTGCTGCTGCTCGATGTGATTCCGTTGTCCCTGGGCCTGGAAACCATGGGCGGCCTGATGGAGAAAGTGATTCCGCGCAACACCACTATTCCCGTCGCCCGCGCCCAGGATTTCACCACCTACAAAGATGGCCAGACGGCCATGATGATTCATGTGCTGCAAGGCGAGCGCGAGCTGATCAGCGACTGCCGCTCCCTGGCACGCTTTGAATTGCGCGGTATCCCGGCGATGGTCGCGGGTGCGGCGAAGATTCGCGTGACCTTCCAGGTCGACGCCGACGGCCTGCTCAGCGTGGCGGCCCGTGAACTGGGCTCGGGCGTCGAGGCCAGTATCCAGGTCAAGCCGTCCTACGGCCTGACTGACGGTGAAATCGCCAAGATGCTCAAGGACTCGTTCCAATATGCCGGCGACGACAAGGTCGCTCGCGTGCTGCGTGAGCAGCAAGTCGATGCCCAGCGCCTGCTCGAAGCGGTGCAGGGCGCTCTGGATGTCGATGGCGAGCGCTTGCTGGATGCCGAGGAGCGCATGGTCATCGACCTGCAGATGCAGGAGCTGGCCGAACTGATGAAAGGCAACGATGGTTACGCCATCGAGCAGCAGACCAAGCGCCTGTCACAAGTAACCGATGCCTTTGCCGCCCGCCGTATGGACCAGACGGTAAAAGCCGCCCTGGCGGGTCGCAACCTGAATGAAATTGAGGAATAACTGATGCCGCAGGTCATTTTTCTGCCACACGCCGAGCATTGCCCGGATGGTATGGTCGTGGAGGCTGAGACCGGCAAGTCCATCCTTGAGGTCGCCCACGACAACCACATCGAGATCGAAAGTGCCTGTGGCGGTGTGTGCGCCTGCACCACGTGCCACTGCGTCATTCGCGAAGGTTTCAACAGCCTTGAAGAGGCTGATGAGCTGGAAGAGGATTTCCTCGATCGCGCCTGGGGCCTGGAAGCGACTTCGCGTCTAAGCTGTCAGGCAAAGGTCGGCACTGAAGACATCACGGTCGAAATCCCGAAATATTCGCTCAACCATGCGGCCGAAGCGCCGCATTGATTCAAGGAACTGTCATGAGCCTGAAATGGGTTGATGTACAAGAAATCGCTATACAACTTGCTGAAGCTCATCCTGAGGTCAATCCTCTTACGGTGAACTTCGTCAAGCTGCGTAACCTCGTAATGGAACTGCCGGATTTTGACGACATCCCTGATCGGGGTGGCGAAAAGGTCCTGGAGGCGATTCAAGGCCTGTGGATCGAAGAAGCAGACTGAGCCGCCTTATTACGCAGTTAGGCAATACCTGATAACCCGCGTATAATTCGCGGGTTTAATTTTTCGTAAATTACCGTTTCTGGAGTTACACCATGGCTGTTCAACGTACTTTCTCCATCATCAAGCCTGACGCTGTTGCAAAAAACGTCATCGGCGAGATCACCACTCGTTTCGAAAAAGCCGGCCTGAAGGTTGTAGCTTCGAAACTCAAGCAACTGTCCAAGGCTGAAGCTGAAGGCTTCTACGCTGAGCACAGCGCTCGTGGCTTCTTCGGCGACTTGGTTGCCTTCATGATTTCCGGTCCTGTTGTTGTTCAGGTGCTGGAAGGCGAGAACGCTATCGCTCTGAACCGTGAGCTGATGGGCGCTACCAACCCTAAAGAAGCGGCTGCCGGCACCATCCGTGCTGACTTCGCCGAGTCCATCGACGCCAACGCTGTTCACGGTTCGGACTCCGAAGCCGCTGCTGCTCGCGAAATCTCGTACTTTTTCGCTGCTACTGAAGTAACCGCTCGCTAAGCATCGGCTTAAAGAGTGAGGGTGAATCCATGACTACATCGACTGTTAAAACCAACCTGCTGGGTCTGACTCAGCCGGAAATGGAGAAATTCTTCGACTCAATCGGGGAGAAGCGTTTCCGTGCCGGTCAGGTAATGAAGTGGATTCACCACTTTGGCGTCGACGATTTCGACGCCATGACGAACGTCAGCAAGGCCCTGCGCGACAAGCTCAAGGCCATTGCCGAAGTTCGTGGTCCCGAAGTGGTCAGCGAGGACATCTCCAGCGACGGCACCCGTAAGTGGGTGGTGCGCGTGGCGTCCGGCAGCTGCGTCGAGACCGTCTACATTCCCCAGGGCAAGCGCGGCACCTTGTGCGTTTCGTCCCAGGCAGGCTGTGCCCTGGACTGCAGTTTCTGCTCCACCGGCAAGCAAGGCTTCAACAGCAACCTCACCGCCGCCGAAGTCATCGGCCAGGTGTGGATTGCCAACAAATCCTTTGGCAGCGTCCCGGCGACCGTCGACCGTGCCATCACCAACGTGGTGATGATGGGCATGGGTGAGCCGCTGCTGAACTTCGACAACGTGGTTGCGGCCATGCACCTGATGATGGACGACCTGGGCTACGGCATCTCCAAGCGCCGTGTGACCCTGTCGACCTCCGGCGTGGTACCGATGATCGATGAGCTGGCCAAGCACATCGACGTTTCCCTGGCGTTGTCGCTGCACGCACCCAATGACGCATTGCGTAACCAATTGGTGCCGATCAACAAGAAGTATCCGCTTAAGATGCTGCTCGAATCCTGCCAGCGTTATATGGCGACCTTGGGCGAAAAGCGTGTCTTGACCATTGAGTACACCATGCTCAAGGACGTCAACGACAAGGTCGAGCACGCGGTCGAGATGATCGAGCTGCTCAAGAACACCCCGTGCAAGATCAACCTGATTCCGTTCAACCCGTTTCCCCATTCTGGCTACGAGCGGCCGAGCAACAACGCCATCCGCCGTTTCCAGGATCAACTGCACCAGGCCGGCTACAACGTCACCGTGCGCACCACCCGTGGTGAAGACATCGATGCCGCCTGTGGCCAATTGGTAGGGCAGGTGATGGACCGCACCCGCCGCAGCGAGCGTTATATCGCCGGACGCGAACTGAACGCCGCCGACGATTTGCCGCTGATTGCTGTAAATCGAATCTGAGAGAGGATCTCTATGCCCTTGCGCCTTGCGCTGCTTTTACTTGTTACCGGTCTCGTGGCCGGTTGTGTTTCATCGGGCTACGACAGCCCTTTGCAAACCGACAAGGGTCGTGAAGCGGCGCGAGTGGCGTATGTGCAACTGGGGCTGGGCTATCTGCAACAAGGCATGAGCGAGCAGGCCAAGGTGCCATTGAAGAAGGCCCTGGAGCTGGATGCCGACGATGCGGATGCCAATGCCGCGCTGGCGCTGGTCTTCCAGGCTCAGGCCGAGCCCGAGTTGGCTGATCGGTATTTCACCACGGCACTGGCTTCCCGTCCTGGCGACGCGCGGTTGCTGAACAACTACGGCAGTTTCCTGTTCGAGCAGAAACGGTATGAACAGGCGGCCGCTTATTTCCGCCAGGCCAGCACCGACACCCTTTATTCCCAGCGTTCGCGCATCTTCGAGAACCTTGGGGTGACGTCGATACACCTGGGACAGCGCGAACTGGCGCGCCAGCAACTGGAAAAAGCCCTGCACCTGAACGCTCGCCAACCACGCGCTTTGCTTGAAATGGCTGAGTTGTCCTACGAAGACAGGCATTATGTGCCGGCACGTGACTATTACGAGCGTTTTAGCCTGCTCAGCGGGCACAATGCACGTAGTCTATTGCTCGGTGTGCGCCTGGCGACGGTTCATGAAGAACGCGACACGGCCGCACGTTTTGGCCAGCAACTCGAACGACTCTATCCCGGTACGCCGGAATATCAGCAATACCTGTCGGAGCAATGATGAAAGCCGCGCACCCGGAAGTTGTAGCAGCTAATCGCGTAAACCCAGGCGACACCTTGCGTGAGGCCCGCGAAAGCAATGGTTGGTCGCTGGCGCAAGTGGCCCTCAAGCTCAATTTGACCAGCACCTCCCTGGCCAACCTGGAAGCTGGCGCATTCGACAAGCTGCCCGGGCACACGTTTGCCCGCGGCTATATCCGCGCTTATGCCAAGTTGCTGGGTATCGACCAGACCGCACTGGTCCAGCAATTCGACCAGTTCACCGGCACCGACTCCCAGGGCAGCAATGTGCATGGCCTCGGTCGTATTGAAGAGCCGACCCGGGTTTCCCACACGATCCTGCGCATTGTCAGCCTGTTGCTGCTGATTGCCGTGATCGGGGGTGGTTTCGTCTGGTGGCAGGACCAGACTTCCCAGCGCAATAAAGACCTGACCAGCAACGCGCTGGAGCACGTCGAAGTCGAAAGCGCCGACGGCACCACCCAGATTCATCCGCTGGATGAGCCGGAAGACCAGGCGGTCGTCGAAGGACAAGTCACGCCGGAAGCGCCTGCCACCGCTGAACAACCCGCTCCGCAAGCCGACAGCGCACCTGCAGCGACTGCATCCGTACCCGCGCCGGCTCCCGCAGCGCCCGTGGCCCAGGCTCCCGCAGCGACCGCTCCGGCCCAGGCTCC
>NZ_CVTU01000033.1:0-17703 GCF_900004965.1 Pseudomonas sp. 44 R 15 | reverse complement strand
TGAGCTGGTCTAATAGTCCCGGACACCTCAATAGGTGAAACTACACCTATTGAGGAGTATTCCATGACCAAGAAGTACAGAAAATTCGACGCCGCTTTCAAGCTAAGAGTCTGCAAGATGATTGTTGACCAAGGCCTGAGCGTGAACTCCGTTTGTACCGATTTAGACTTGAGTGACACTGCCGTGCGCCGCTGGGTCCAGCAGTACCAAGCCGAGCAGTTAGGTGGTACAGGGATTGGTAAACCGTTAACCAGCGAGCAACAGCGTATTCGTCAGCTTGAGCAGCAGATCCGCGAGCTGAAGACTGACAACGATATATTAAAAAAAGCTACGGCCTTCTTTGCCCGCGAATTGAAGTGATCCACCAATTGGTTCACCAAATGCAATGCAAGGCCTACCCGGTAATACGTATCTGCCGGGTTTTGCGGATCAGCCGTTCGGGGTTCTATGAAGCTCGTCAGCGGTCTTTTAAGCCAAAAGCTGTCTGTCCGGTTGCAGCTCAGGTCAAAGCTACGTTCATGACCAATGAGCACTGTTATGGCAGTCGTCGGGTGATGAAAGCACTGCGTAGCGATGGCGTATCCATTGGGCGGCACAAGGTCCGTCGGCTGATGAAACAACAGGATTTACGCCCGATCTGGAAGCGCAAGTTCGTTCATACCACCAACAGTAATCATAATTTCCCGGTAGCTGAGAACCTGCTCAACCGCCAGTTTAACCCCGAGCAGATCAACCAATCATGGGTTGCTGACATCACTTATATTCGCACTCGAAGCGGCTGGCTGTACTTGGCGGCTGTCATGGATTTGTATTCACGCAAGATCGTAGGCTGGTCCATGGCTCCGCATATGCGCGCAGAGTTGGTGTGCAGTGCTATGCAACTAGCCATCACACAGAGGCAGCCTAAACCGGGTCTGATCGCGCACTCAGATCGGGGCAGCCAGTATGCAGGCGCTACTTACCAAGCCATGCTGACACGACATGGCTTGCGCTGCAGCATGAGCCGCAAGGGCAACTGCTGGGACAACGCAGTCATGGAACGTTTCTTCTTGAACCTGAAGATGGAGCGTGTTTGGAGGAAGGACTATGCCAATCATGATGAAGCAATCAGGGACGTCACGGATTACATTGTGCGGTTCTACAATGAACGACGAATGCATTCATCGTTAGACTATTTGCCGCCCAATCAGTACGAGCGGCAAACAGCCTGAAAACACCGATTGAGGTGTCCGGAAAAAGTTGACCACCTCACACTGTCACACCGCTATCGGGGGCAAGCCCCCTCCCACATGTTGTTCCGTGTTGAATCAGGAGCCCAGGTTTATGCCGTTGGCCGGCAACGGCAGCGCGGTTTTGTAGCGCACCTGCTTCAAGGCAAAACTGGAGCGGATATTCGCCACCCCCGGCACCTTGGTCAGAAAATCCATCATGAAACGCTCCAGCGACTGGATCGTCGGCACCAGCACCCGGATCAGGTAATCCGGGTCGCCGGCCATCAGGTAACACTCCATCACTTCCGGCCGGTCCGAGATCGCGCCTTCAAATTGCTGCAACGCCAGTTCATTCTGCTTTTCCAGGCTCACATGGATGAACACGTTGACATGCAGCCCCAGCAGGTCGGCGTCCAGCAGCGTGACCTGCTCGCGAATCAGCCCCAACTCCTCCATCGCCTTCACCCGATTGAAGCACGGCGTGGGCGACAGGTTGACCGAACGGGCAAGGTCCGCGTTGGTGATGCGGGCATTCTCCTGCAGGGCGTTGAGAATGCCGATATCGGTACGGTCCAGTTTGCGCATGAGACAAAGTCACCTGTTTATTATGTTTATGCAGATTTTTTATCCGTAAATGATCGGGAGCGCAACGAAACACAGATAAATATTCTTCTACGCCACGCCTATGATTGTTGTAGGACAAGATTTCTTCTACCCGAAGACTGACTGTCAGCTAGCGCGCCCACTACAAGAAATTCACAAGATCGAGCGTAGAAAGCCATGACCCAGCCGTATGCACCGCTGCGCCTGCACGTTCCCGAACCCTCGGGCCGCCCAGGCTGCAAGACCGACTTCACCTACCTGCGCCTGACCGACGCCGGCCTGGTACGCAAACCCGCCATCGACGTAGAACCGTCCGACACCGCCGACCTGGCCAAGGGCCTGATCCGCGTGCTCGACGACCAGGGCCAGGCCCTGGGCCCGTGGGCCGAGGGCGTCAGCGCCGACGTCATGCGCAAAGGCATGCGCGCGATGCTCAAGACGCGCATCTT
Organism: Pseudomonas sp. 44 R 15; assembly: GCF_900004965.1. NCBI lineage: Bacteria > Pseudomonadati > Pseudomonadota > Gammaproteobacteria > Pseudomonadales > Pseudomonadaceae > Pseudomonas > Pseudomonas sp. 44 R 15. The sequence goes on along the minus strand of NZ_CVTU01000033.1, from coordinate 15,440 downwards.
CGACAACCGCATGGTGGTCGCCCAGCGTCAGAAAAAAATGTCGTTCTACATGCAAAGCCTTGGCGAAGAAGCCATCGGCAGCGCCCAGGCCCTGGCCTTGAACATCGACGACATGTGCTTCCCCACCTATCGCCAGCAAAGCATCCTGATGGCCCGCGACGTGCCGCTGGTGGACCTGATCTGCCAACTGCTGTCCAACGAGCGCGACCCGCTCAAGGGTCGCCAGTTGCCGATCATGTACTCGGTCAAGGACGCTGGTTTCTTCACTATTTCCGGTAACCTCGCCACCCAATTCGTACAAGGTGTGGGCTGGGGCATGGCGTCGGCGATCAAGGGTGATACCAAGATCGCCTCGGCCTGGATCGGCGACGGCGCTACCGCAGAATCCGACTTCCACACCGCCCTGACCTTTGCCCACGTGTACCGTGCGCCGGTGATCCTCAACGTGGTCAACAACCAGTGGGCCATCTCCACCTTCCAGGCCATTGCCGGCGGTGAAGCCACCACGTTCGCCGGACGCGGCGTCGGTTGCGGTATCGCCTCCCTGCGCGTCGACGGTAATGACTTTATCGCCGTGTACGCCGCCTCAGCCTGGGCCGCCGAGCGCGCACGGCGCAACCTGGGGCCGACCCTGATCGAGTGGGTCACCTACCGCGCCGGTCCGCACTCCACCTCCGATGATCCGTCCAAGTACCGCCCCGCCGATGACTGGAGCCACTTCCCGTTGGGCGACCCGATTGCCCGCCTCAAACAGCACCTGATCAGGATTGGCCAGTGGTCCGATGAGGAACACGCGGCGGTCAGTGCCGAACTTGAAGCCGAAGTCATCGCTGCGCAAAAACAGGCCGAACAGTACGGCACCCTCGCCGGCGGCCAGATTCCAAGCGCCGCGACCATGTTCGAAGACGTTTATAAAGAGATGCCGGAGCACTTGAAGCGCCAGCGTCAAGAGCTGGGGGTCTGACATGAACGATCACAACAACAGCATCGAACTGGAAACCGCCATGACCACCACCACCATGACCATGATCCAGGCCCTGCGCTCGGCCATGGATGTGATGCTTAAACGGGACGACAACGTGGTGGTGTTCGGCCAGGACGTCGGTTACTTCGGCGGCGTGTTCCGCTGTACCGAAGGTTTGCAGACCAAGTACGGCAGCTCGCGGGTATTCGACGCGCCGATTTCCGAAAGCGGCATCATCGGCGTGGCGGTGGGCATGGGCGCCTACGGTCTGCGCCCGGTCGCGGAAATCCAGTTTGCCGACTACGTCTACCCCGCCACCGACCAGATTATTTCCGAGGCCGCGCGCCTGCGTTATCGCTCCGCCGGCCAGTTCACCGCGCCCCTGACCATGCGCATGCCGTGCGGCGGCGGCATCTACGGCGGCCAGACCCACAGCCAGAGTATTGAAGCGGTGTTCACCCAGGTCTGCGGCCTGCGCACGGTGATGCCGTCCAACCCCTATGACGCCAAGGGCCTGCTGATCGCCTCCATCGAAAACGATGACCCGGTGATCTTCCTTGAACCCAAGCGCCTGTATAACGGCCCGTTCGATGGCCATCATGACCGCCCGGTCACCCCGTGGTCGAAACACCCGCAAGCGCAAGTGCCGGACGGTTACTACACCGTGCCGCTGGACGTGGCCGCCATCGTGCGTCCGGGTTCGGCCGTGACCGTGCTGACCTACGGCACCACCGTGTATGTGTCGCAGGTCGCCGCCGAAGAAACCGGCATTGACGCCGAAGTCATCGACCTGCGCAGCCTGTGGCCGCTGGACCTGGACACCATCGTCAAGTCGGTGAAAAAGACCGGCCGTTGCGTGGTGGTGCACGAAGCCACGCGCACCTGCGGTTTTGGCGCCGAGCTGGTCGCCCTGGTGCAGGAGCACTGCTTCCATCACCTGGAAGCGCCGATCGAGCGCGTCACCGGCTGGGACACGCCCTACCCGCACGCGCAGGAGTGGGCGTATTTCCCAGGCCCGTCCCGAGTGGGCGCAGCGTTGAAACGGGTCATGGAGGTCTGAATGGGCACGCACGTTATCAAGATGCCGGACATTGGCGAAGGCATCGCGGAAGTTGAACTGTCGCAGTGGCATGTGAAGGTCGGCGACCTGGTCGTCGAAGACCAGGTGCTGGCGGATGTGATGACCGACAAGGCGATGGTGGACATTCCCTCGCCGGTCCACGGCAAGGTGATTTCCCTGGGTGGCGAGCCGGGTGAAGTCATGGCGGTGGGCAGTATTTTGATCAGCATTGAAGTGGAAGGCGCCGGTAACGCCAGGGAAGCGCCGGCCGTGGCCGCACCGGTGGAAAAAGCTGCGCCGGTGGTGGAGAGCAAGCCGGAACCGGTTCAAAGCAAGCCCGCGCCTGTCGCGGCCAAAGTCCAGGCGCCCGTGGCCCGGGAGGCCAATGAGCGCCCGCTGGCCTCCCCCGCCGTGCGTAAGCATGCCCTGGATGCGGGTATCCCGTTGCGCCTGGTACAGGGCTCCGGCCCGGCCGGACGGATCCTGCATGAAGACCTCGAGGCTTACCTTCAGCAAGGCGCCAGTCCAGCCTCGGCCGCCGCCAACCCTTACACCGAACGCAACGACGAGCACCAGATCCCGGTGATCGGCATGCGCCGCAAGATCGCCCAGCGCATGCAGGACGCCACCCGCCGCGCCGCGCATTTCAGCTACGTGGAAGAAATCGACGTCACCGCGCTGGACGAGTTGCGCGTGCACCTCAATGACAAACACGGCGCCACGCGCGGCAAGCTGACCCTGCTGCCCTTTATCGTGCGCGCCATGGTGGTGGCACTGCGCGATTTCCCGCAGATCAACGCGCGCTATGACGACGAAGCCCAGGTCATCACCCGCCTCGGCGCCGTGCATGTGGGCGTCGCCACCCAGAGCGACGTCGGCCTGATGGTGCCGGTGGTGCGCCACGCCGAAGCCCGCAGCCTGTGGGGCACTGCCGAAGAAATCACACGTTTGGCCAACGCCGCGCGCAATGGCAAGGCCAGCCGCGAGGAGCTGTCGGGCTCGACCATCACCCTGACCAGCCTCGGCGCGCTGGGCGGCATTGTCAGCACGCCGGTGCTGAACCTGCCGGAAGTGGCGATTGTCGGCGTCAACCGCATCGTCGAGCGGCCGATGGTGATAAAGGGCCAGATCGTGGTACGCAAGATGATGAACCTCTCCAGCTCGTTCGATCACCGTGTGGTCGATGGCATGGACGCGGCGCAATTCATCCAGGCCGTGCGTGGCCTGCTCGAACAACCCGCCAGCCTGTTCCTGGAGTAAGGGCATGACTCAGACACTACACACCACGCTGCTGATTATCGGCGGCGGCCCTGGCGGTTATGTCGCCGCGATTCGCGCCGGCCAACTGGGCATCCCGACCATTTTGGTGGAAGGCCAGGCGCTGGGCGGCACCTGCCTGAACATCGGCTGCATTCCGTCCAAGGCCTTGATCCATGTGGCCGAGCAATTCCAGCAGACGGTACACCACAGCCAGGGCTCGCCACTGGGCATCGAAGTGGACGTGCCCACCCTGGACATCCGCAAAAGCGTGGAATGGAAAGACGGCATCGTCGACCGCCTGACCACCGGCGTCGCCGCGTTGTTGAAAAAGCACAAGGTGCAGGTGATCCATGGCTGGGCCAACGTGGTGGACGGCAAGACCGTCGACGTCGGCGAGCAGCGCATCCAGTGCGAACACCTGCTGCTGGCCACCGGTTCGAAAAGCGTCGAGTTGCCGATGCTGCCGCTGGGCGGACCGGTCATTTCATCCACCGAAGCCCTGGCCCCGAACCACGTACCGAAGCGGCTGATCGTGGTGGGTGGCGGTTACATCGGCCTGGAACTGGGCATCGCCTATCGCAAGTTGGGGGCCGACGTCAGCGTGGTCGAGGCCCAGGAGCGCGTCCTGCCGGCCTATGACGCCGAACTGACCCAGCCGGTTAACGAGTCGATCAAGCAACTCGGTATAAAGCTGTACCTCAAGCACAGCGTCAGCGGCTTTGCCGATAACTGCCTGCAAGTGCGCGACCCGAATGGCGACACCCTGTCGCTGGAAACCGATCAGGTGCTGGTGGCCGTCGGTCGCAAACCCAACACCCAGGGCTTCAACCTCGAAGCGCTGAACCTGGACATGAACGGCGCCGCGATCAAGATCGACAGCCGCTGCCAGACCAGCATGCGCAATGTGTATGCCATTGGCGACCTGAGCGGCGAGCCCATGCTGGCACATCGGGCCATGGCCCAGGGCGAGATGGTCGCCGAACTGATCAGCGGCAAAGCCCGCGAATTCAACCCGGCAGCGATTCCGGCGGTGTGCTTTACCGACCCGGAACTGGTGGTGGTGGGCAAGACCCCGGACGAGGCCAAGGCTGCCGGCCTGGACTGCATCGTGTCGAGCTTCCCGTTCGCCGCCAACGGGCGGGCCATGACTCTGGAGTCGAAAACCGGCTTCGTGCGGGTGGTGGCGCGGCGTGACAATCACCTGATTGTCGGCTGGCAGGCAGTGGGAGCCGGGGTGTCGGAGCTGTCCACTGCGTTTGGCCTGAGCCTGGAAATGGGCTCGCGCCTGGAGGATGTGGCCGGCACCATCCACGCCCATCCGACCTTGGGTGAGGCCGTGCAGGAAGCGGCGTTGCGGGCGTTGGGGCATGCGTTGCATCTGTAAAACCGTGGCGAGGCCATCGGGGGCAAGCCCCCTCCCACATTTGGAATGCATTTTAAATGTGGGAGGGGGCTTGCCCCCGATAGCAGTGGATCAGCCAATAGAGATGTGGAATGGTCCAACCGCCCGCTCCCACACCGGCCAAGAATGAAGTATTGTTGAGCCCATCCAGAAAAAAATCCGACTTGACCAGAGATTAGAGGGTGTCATGGGTAACGAAAGCATCAATTGGGACAAGCTGGGTTTTGACTACATCAAGACCGACAAGCGGTTTCTCCAGGTCTGGAAAAACGGCGAATGGCAAGCAGGCACCCTGACCGACGACAACGTGCTGCACATCAGCGAGGGCTCCACCGCCCTGCACTATGGCCAGCAGTGCTTTGAAGGCCTCAAGGCCTACCGCTGCAAGGACGGCTCGATCAACCTGTTCCGTCCGGACCAGAACGCCGCGCGCATGCAACGCAGCTGTGCCCGCCTGCTGATGCCGCATGTGTCGACCGAAGACTTCATCGAAGCCTGCAAACAGGTGGTCAAGGCCAACGAGCGCTTCATCCCGCCTTACGGCAGCGGCGGTGCGCTGTACCTGCGCCCGTTCGTGATCGGCACCGGTGAAAACATCGGCGTGCGCACCGCGCCGGAGTTCATCTTCTCGGTGTTCGCCATCCCGGTCGGTGCCTATTTCAAAGGCGGCCTGGTGCCCCACAACTTCCAGATCTCCACCTTCGACCGCGCCGCGCCACAGGGCACCGGTGCCGCCAAAGTGGGCGGTAACTACGCCGCCAGCCTGATGCCGGGCTCGGAAGCGAGGAAATCCGGCTTCGCCGACGCGATCTACCTGGACCCGATGACCCATTCGAAAATCGAAGAAGTCGGCTCGGCCAACTTCTTCGGCATCACCCACGACAACCAGTTCATCACGCCGAAGTCGCCTTCGGTGCTGCCGGGCATCACCCGCCTGTCGCTGATCGAACTGGCCCAGAGCCGCCTGGGCCTGACCGTGGTCGAGGGCGAGGTGTTCATCGACAAGCTCGACCAATTCAAGGAAGCCGGCGCCTGCGGCACCGCTGCGGTGATCTCGCCGATCGGCGGCATCCAGTACAACGACAAGATGCACGTGTTCTACAGCGAAACCGAAGTGGGCCCGATTACCCAGAGGCTCTACCAAGAGCTGACGGGCGTGCAGACCGGTGACGTTGAAGCGCCGGCGGGTTGGATCGTCAAGGTCTAAGCCACTGCCTCAGCAACACTGCAAAACCTGTGGGAGGGGGCTTGCCCCCGATAGCGGTGGATCAGTCAATATTTTCAGTGACTGACACACCGCTATCGGGGGCAAGCCCCCTCCCACATTTGATCTCCAGTGTTCTTAAGATTGGGCAGGAATATTCCCGGCAATCTTCTTGCCCATGCTGATCCTCGGTTCCACCCCATATCCCAACGCCTCGTAGAACCCCACCACTGCGTCATTGCCGCCATTGATCTGCAGGTTGATCTTCATGCAACCCAACGCCGTCAACGCCTGTTCCGCATGACGCACCAGCGATGATCCCAGGCCGTGGCGACGATAGTCGGCATGCACCGCCACCGAATACAGCCAACCACGATGGCCGTCGTAGCCGGCGAGAATCGTACCGATCACGGCTTTTTTATCGGTCGCGACAAAGAACAACCCGTCATTGACCGCCAGCTTTTTATCGATCGCCAGGCTCGGCAGGTTATGCGCGGTGTCATAGCCGAACGCCGCCTGCCATAACTCAACCACTTGCGCACGGTGCTGACGGTCGCGATACGGGCCGATGGGATGCCGGGACAGCAGGGCCTTTTCCATGACCAGCGTGCGTTCATTGCCATGATAGACATCGCGCACCGTGTGAAACCCCAGCTTGCTGTAGAACGGCTCGGCGGTCAGCGAGGACGGCACGCTCAACACCGTCACCCCGGCTTCGCGGGCGCGCAGTTCGATCTCGATCATCAACAGTCGCCCAATGCCCTGCCCTTGCAGCGCCGGGTTGACGAACACCGAGCGCACCACATTGGCATCAAGCGCGGCGGTGGCGACGATCAGCTGATCCCGGGTGGCCACCAGCACGACACGGCGCTTGAGCAGCGCCAGCACGGCCTCGGGCGTGAAATGACTGGCCACTCGGGCAATCACGTCCGCCGGGTAATCCTGTGCATTGCTGCTATGCAAGGCCGCCAGGATGACCTGGCTGATCCCTTCGGCATCGGCGGTTTGGGCAAGACGAACAGCGGTAGACATGATTGCTCCTGGCTGAGGGCGCTCTGACAGACACCACCATACCAAGCGCTACCCACATGTTCTAACTGTGCCCGCTTGAAATGCGTTTGCCGGGCTTGGTGCCCACCAGCCTGGCCTGTCCATCCTTCTGCTTGCCCGTGCGCGCCTCGCTGATCAGCCCGGGGATCAACTTGCCTTCCGGCAGGTTCTTCCAGAACCGGCTCGGCAGATGCCCTTCCATCACCTTGGGGTTCAAGCGCGCCGGGTTGAAGATGTGACTGTAATAGGTCAACCACATGGCGCTGTGCGGGTCGTCGACATTTTGCGCCAGTTGCTGCCACGCCTCGGGGCACCGGCGTTGGTGAATCAATTGCTCGCCGTCGTAATACACCCCATCCAGGGGCGTTGCGATCATCCAGCGATGCCGGCCCATGCGCCCGATAAAATGCTGGCTGGCACTGTGCAAAATATCATGGGCCGGCTCATGCCAGGCCACGTACTCCGGCAGCTCGGGCCCTGCCTCGGCCGGCAGTGCAATGAACCGCACAAACGCATGCAAGTGGTGGGCTTCACGGCTGACCTGCTTGATGCGGCGCTGCAACTCGCTGCCCAATTTGTCACCTGCCAACATGGCCGTGCGGTCGCCATGGCTGACCCGCCACAACACCTCATACAACAAACTCCAGCGCTGATCGCCCTGGTAGCAGGCAGCCGACTCCAGCAGTTGCAACAAGGCCTTGGGAATGCGCGCCTGGAACGGGCCCAACCCGGAAGGAATGGGCTCGTCGGTGGCAAACAGATCCGCCACCTCGGTTGCACCCCAGCTCACCTGGCTGGGGTCGACCTGATGGCTGAGCAGCCAGCGCGCCTGTTCGCGCCAGGTGCTGAACAGGTTGTCGCATTCCAGGCTGATCATCCCCACAACCCCATCTGTTGCGGTTGCGGGCGATCGCGCAGCTGTTCGCGCAGCAACACACTGGTGCTATCGGCCTGCTGTGGGTGGTAATCGCTGGTGATGAAAAACGGCTTGGCCTTGGCCAGCACACAGCGCATGCGCGCCAGGTCTTCGAAGCGGATCTTGCGTTCGCGACGCAGGTCCACCAGGCGCTGGGTGGTGCGCAGGCCAATGCCGGGGATACGCGCGATCAAGGTCGGTTCGGCGCGGTTAAGATCGAGGGGGAACACCTCGCGATGCTCCAGGGCCCACGCCAGCTTGGGGTCGATATCCAGGGCCAGGTCGCCGGGGCCTTCGAACAGTTCATTGGCGCTGAAGCCGTAGCTGCGCAACAGAAAGTCGGCCTGGTACAAGCGATGCTCGCGCATCAACGGCGGCGCAGCCAGGGGCACGCTCTTGGGGCTGTTGGGAATCGGGCTGAACGCCGAGTAATACACACGGCGCAGCTTGTAGTTGCCATACAAGGCTTCGGCACCGTGCAGGATGGTGCTGTCATCGGTGTCGTCGGCGCCGACGATCATCTGTGTGCTCTGCCCGGCCGGGGCGAAGCGCGGAGCGCGGGGTTCGTTGAGCACCGTCTGTTCACCGGTGTAGATGGTCTGCATGGCCTGCTTGATCGAGACGATCTGTTTTTCCGGCGCCAGGGTTTGCAGGCTGGCATCGGTAGGCAGCTCGATATTCACGCTCAGGCGGTCGGCATAGCGCCCGGCCTCGGCGATCAACGCGGGGTCGGCTTCGGGAATGGTCTTGAGATGGATATAGCCGCGAAAATCGTGCTCCTCACGCAGCAACTTGGCGACCCGCACCAACTGCTCCATGGTGTAGTCGGCTGAACGGATGATGCCGGAACTGAGAAACAGGCCGCTGACGCAATTGCGCTTGTAGAAGTCCAGGGTCAGGGTGACCACCTCTTCCGGGCTGAAGCGCGCGCGGGGCACATCGCTGGAACGGCGGTTGACGCAATACTGGCAGTCATAGAGACAGAAGTTGGTGAGCAAAACCTTGAGCAGCGACACGCAACGGCCGTCGGGCGTATAGCTGTGGCAAATGCCCATGCCGTCGGTGGAACCCAGCCCGGCCTTGCCTTCGGAGCTGCGCTTGGGTGCGCCACTGCTGGCGCACGAAGCGTCGTACTTGGCGGCGTCGGCGAGAATGCTGAGCTTTTCGATCAACTGCATGGAGAGCTACCGATACTGGTTTTTTGTACAGTATCAGCAGCAACTCCTTGTCACAAGTACCGCCTGTAGGAGCGAGCTTGCTCGCGAACAACGTCAACGATAACGCGCCCCTTCTGAATCAACCCGGCGCCCTCGCGTTTTTCGCGAGCAAGCTCGCTCCTACTGACTCAGATCAGCTTGCAGTGGCGAGCAGCAGGTCCTGCACCGAACGCGCGGTGCCACGGTTGCGATCGTTCTCGTACAACGACGCGGCAATTTCATCGGCGCGAATCGGCAGCACCGACAGCAACGTATCGCTCAAACCATGGCTGGCCTGGCTGAACCCCTGGATGTAGATGCCGGCCTTGCAGCGCTCGTCGGTGACGATGCGGTAGTCGCGGGCCACTTCGAAATCGCCTATGTAAGCTTGGAGCGGCGCGAGCAGTTCGCGGTGCATCTGGCGTTCGTAACCGGTGGCAAGGATTACCGCATCGTAGTGATTCACACAGGTTTCGCCAGTGGCGTTGTTGCGCAGTGTCAGTTCGATGCCCAGCGGGCCGGGGGTGGCCTTTTCGACCACGGTCATGGTGCGAAATGCCTGGCGCGCGATGCCGGACACTTTCTGGCGATAGAATATGCCGTAGATGCGCTCGATCAGGTCCAGGTCCACCACCGAGTAGTTGGTGTTCTGGTACTCGGCGACCAGGCGCTCACGTTCGGCGCCGACTTGCTGGAATACCAGGTCGGTAAAGGCCGGCGAGAACACTTCATTGACGAACGGGCTGTCATCCGCCGGCTTGAGCGCCGAACCGCGCAGAATCAGGTCGACCTGCACCGACGGGAAGCTGTCGTTGAGGTCGATAAACGCTTCGGCGGCGCTCTGACCACCGCCGATCACCGCGATGCGCATCGGCTTGCCGTCGACACACGGCTGGCCGGCCATGCGCTCCAGGTACTGGGAATGGTGGAACACCCGGCTGTCGCCCTTGAGCGCCTTGAACGCCTCGGGAATACGCGGCGTGCCACCGGCGCTGACCACCACCGAGCGTGTGGTACGCACATGCTGCTCGCCCAGCGCATCGCGGGAAATCACGCGCAGCGCTTCAACCTGTTGCTGGTGCAGGATCGGCTCGATGGCCAGTACCTCTTCGCCGTAGCGGGCCTGGGCCTGGAATTGCCCGGCGACCCAGCGCAGGTAGTCGTTGTACTCCATGCGGCACGGGTAGAAGGTGCCCAGGTTGATGAAGTCAACCAGGCGGTCGTGGGCCTTGAGGTAATTGACGAAGGAATACGGGCTGGTGGGGTTGCGCAGGGTCACCAGGTCCTTGAGGAAGGAAATCTGCAATTCGCTCTGGGTCACCAGGGTATTGCCGTGCCAGCGGTAGTCGGCCTGTTTGTCGAGGAACAGTACGTCCAGTTTGCCCTGGGCTTTCTCACGCTCCTGCAAGGCGATGGCCAGCGCCAGGTTCGAAGGGCCGAAGCCAATGCCGATCAGGTCGTGAACCGCGGGCGAAGCAATTGCCTGTGTCATTCCAGTGTCCTCTGGATAAGCCCCTTGGCGGTTGGGGCGGAATACCTTCATGGCCTGAACAACAGGCCGTGTGTTGATAGGAAACGAGGACAGTGAAATAAAATTTAACTAACAGCGCTTCAGTGCGCTTCCCACTCACGCATGCGCAACCGGCAGTGCTTCATGGCATTGACGATGTGCTTTTCCACCAGCGCGCGGGAAATGCACAGACGCTCGGCGATTTGCAGGTGGGACAGGCCGTCGAGTTTGCGCAACAGGAAACTGTCGCGGCAGGCCGCCGGCAGCTCGGCCAGGGCGCGTTCGAGCATCTCCAGGCGCTGGCTCTGGTCGTGGCTGGCGTGGGGTGAACAGGGCGCGAAGCGTTCTTCAGCGTCCAGCACCTCCAGCGGCTCCACCTGGCGCAGGGCGTTGCGCCGATGGCCGTCGATCACCAGGTTCAGCGCGGTGCGGTACAGGAACGCGCGCGGCTGTTCGATCGGCGTGTCACTGGAGCGCTCCAGCACCCGCACATAGGCGTCATGCACCACATCCTCGGCCACCTGACGGTTGCCCAGCTTGGCGTTGAGGAAACACACCAGCTCGCGATAGTAGTTTTCCAACATGACTCCTGGCCCCATGGCCGTGGTGCGGACGATGCCAACCTGCGTAGAAACACAGCCATCAATGATGGCAGTTTGAGTGTGTGCAATTTATAGTAATTCTCATCTACTTTTAAAGAAGTCTCGCATCAACGGTCGATTTTTTTCTTCGCTCGACCTGTAACCGCGCGTGTAACAGCCTAAATCCCCGGCGATTTTCTTCGTTTACCTGTCAGCTCTGCGCGACTGCGCCCCGATCTTTCCTGGCTGGAACCTACGCATGAAACGCCCTCGACCTGCCCGACGCGCCCTGCTTGTGGTGGCGTGCCTGATCCCCATCGTTGCGTTTGTCGCCTGGCAAGCCCTTGCGCCGGGCCGCGACGCCCTGGCCACCGTGACGGTCACCCGGGGCGATATCGAAAACAGCGTCACGGCCCTGGGCACCCTGCAACCACGGCGGTATGTGGATGTCGGCGCCCAGGCCTCCGGGCAGATCCAGAAGATCCACGTCGAGGCCGGCGATCAGGTCAAGGAAGGCCAGTTGCTGGTGGAGATCGACCCGTCGACGCAAAAAGCCAAGCTCGACGCCAGCCGCTACGCCATCGAAAACCTGCAGGCGCAATTGCAGGAGCAGAACGCCCAGCACGCCTTGGCGCGCCAGAAATACCAGCGTCAGCAACGCCTGAGCGCCGGTAACGCCACCCGCGAAGAAGATGTGCAAACCGCCAGGGCCGAGCTGGACGCTACCCAGGCGCGGGTCGACATGTTCCTGGCCCAGATTCGCCAGGCCCGGGCCAGCCTGCGCAGCGACGAAGCGGAACTCGGTTACACACGCATCTACGCGCCGATGGCCGGTACCGTCGTGGCGGTGGATGCGCGCGTCGGGCAGACCCTCAACGCGCAACAACAAACGCCGCTGATCCTGCGCATCGCCAAATTGTCGCCGATGACGGTGTGGGCCGAAGTGTCCGAGGCGGATATCGGCCATGTCAAACCCGGCATGAGTGCGTATTTCACCACCTTGAGCGGCGGCAGCCGGCGCTGGACCAGCACCGTGCGCCAGATCCTGCCGATCCCGCCCAAGCCGTTGAACGAAACCCAGGGCAGCGGCAGCCCGAGCAACAGCAAGAGCGGCACCGGCCGCGTGGTGCTGTACACGGTGTTACTGGACGTCGACAACGCCGATAACGCGCTGATGGCGGAAATGACCACCCAGGTGTTTTTCGTCGCCAGCCAAGTCAAGGACGCCCTGACCGTGCCGGTCGCCGCGCTGCAAGGCGTGCCTACGGCGGATACGCAACTCGCCCGGGTGGTGGCGAAAAACGGCAGCATCGAGCAGCGCTCGGTGCGCCTGGGCATCAGCGACCGCCTGCGCGTGCAGGTGCTGGAGGGCCTCGACGAAGGCGATCACCTGTTGATCGGCCCAGCCGACGGCAGCGGGGGCTGAGTTGACCACGCCACTGATCGAACTCAAGCACATCCGCAAATCCTACGGCGGCGGCGACAGCCCGCAGGTCGACGTGCTGCGCGGCATCGACCTGTCGATCCACGCCGGGGAATTCGTCGCCATCGTCGGCGCGTCGGGCTCCGGCAAGTCGACGTTGATGAACATCCTCGGTTGCCTCGACCGCCCGAGCGAAGGCGACTACCTGTTCGCCGGGGAAAACGTCGCCCAACTGGGCAGCGACGAACTGGCCTGGCTGCGCCGCGAAGCGTTCGGCTTCGTGTTCCAGGGCTACCACCTGATCCCGTCGGCATCGGCCCAGGAAAACGTCGAGATGCCGGCGATCTATGCCGGTATCAGTGCCGGCGAACGGCACGCCCGCGCCAATGCCCTGCTCACCCGCCTGGGCCTGGCCGAGCGCACCGGCAACCGTCCGCACCAGCTCTCCGGTGGCCAGCAGCAACGGGTGTCCATTGCACGTGCGCTGATGAACGGCGGGCATATCATCCTCGCCGACGAACCCACCGGCGCCCTCGACAGCCACAGCGGCGCCGAGGTGATGACCCTGCTCGACGAACTGGCGAGCCAGGGCCATGTGGTCATCCTGATTACCCATGACCGCGAAGTGGCGGCGCGAGCCAACCGCATCATCGAGATTCGCGACGGCCTGATCATCAGCGACTCGCCCGCCCCTCAGACCGAGGCGCCCGCCCCCGCGAACAGCGCGGCGCTGCAAGCCGTGGACCTGCGTCAGCGCCTGGCCGATGGCGCCGAACACAACGGTGCCTGGAAAGCCGAACTGCTCGACGCGCTGCAAGCGGCCTGGCGCGTGATGTGGATCAACCGGTTTCGCACCGCGCTGACCCTGCTCGGCATCATTATCGGGGTGGCCTCGGTGGTGGTCATGCTGGCCGTGGGTGAAGGTAGCAAGCGCCAGGTCATGGCGCAGATGGGCGCGTTCGGCTCGAACATTCTGTACGTCAGCGGTTCGTCGCCCAACCCGCGCACGCCCCTGGGCATCATCACCCCCGCCGACGTGGCCGCCCTGGCCACCCTGCCGCAGGTGAAACGGATCATGCCGGTCAACGGCGCCGAAGCCGGCGTGCGTTTCGGCAACATTGACTACATGGCCTATGTGGGCGGCAACGACACTAATTTCCCGACCATCTTCAACTGGCCGGTGGTCGAGGGCAGCTACTTCACCGAGGCCGACGAACGCAACGCCGCCACCGTCGCGGTGATCGGCGCACGGGTGCGCGACAAGCTGTTCAAAGGCCTGGTCAACCCCATCGGCCAGTACATCCTGATCGAAAACGTGCCCTTCCAGGTGGTGGGCGTGCTCCAGGAAAAAGGCTCCAGCTCGGGCAACAAGGACAGCGACGATCGCATTGCCATCCCCTACTCCGCCGCCAGCATCCGCCTGTTCGGCAGCTACAACCCGGAGTACGTGGTGATTGCCGCCGCCGACGCCACCCGGGTGAACGCCGCCGAGCAGGCCATCGATCAGTTGCTCAAACGACTGCACCACGGCAAGGACGACTACCACCTGACCAACAACGCCGCGATGATCCAGGCCGAGGCGCGCACGGCCAATACCCTGTCGCTGATGCTCGGCTCGATTGCGGCGATTTCCCTGCTGGTGGGCGGCATCGGCGTGATGAATATCATGTTGATGACGGTACGTGAACGGACCCGCGAAATCGGCATCCGCATGGCCACCGGCGCCCGCCAGCGCGACATCCTGCGCCAGTTTCTCACCGAGGCGGTGATGCTCTCGGTGGTCGGAGGGTTATTCGGTATCGCCCTGGCGCTGCTGGTGGGCGGCGTGCTGGTGCTGGCCGAAGTGGCCGTGCAGTTTTCCCTGGTGGCGATGCTCGGTGCCTTTGGCTGCGCGCTGGTCACCGGCGTCGTATTCGGCTTTATGCCGGCCCGTAAAGCTGCCCGGCTCGATCCGGTTAAGGCATTGACCAGTGAATAAACCCTCCCTTGCCACACCGCTTTCCCTGCTCGGACTGTGCCTGCTGCTCAGCGCCTGCGCCGGCAACCCCGGCGCCGTCGACAGCGGCATCACGCCGCCCGCCGCCTGGCACTCTGCCGAACGCGCGGCCAGCCAAGCCACCAACCAGCGCTGGTGGACGCACTTTGGCAGCCCGTCGCTCAACCGCCTGATCGACCAGGCGCGGCGTGACAGTTTCGATGTGGCCGCCGCCATGGCCCGCGTGCGCCAGGCCCAGGCAACAGCGGTGATTGCCGGCGCACCGCTGCTGCCCGAGGTCAAGTTCAACCTCACCGCCACCCGCGAAAAGCTGCTGCGCGGCAGCGGCAATTCGGACCTCAACGCCACCGAAAACAATAAAACCGTCACCAGCTATGACGCCAACCTCACGGCCAGCTACGAACTCGACTTCTGGGGCGGTCGCGCCGCTGCGCGCGACGGCGCCCTGCATAGCCTGCAGGCCAGCCGGTTCGACCAGGCCAACGTGGAACTGACCCTGCTCAGCAACGTCGCCGATCGCTACGCGCAAACCCTGGCGGCGCGCCAACGCGTGCAGATCGCCGAGCTGAACCTGGCGAATGCGCGCGCAGTGCTGAAGCTGGTGCAAACCCGCTACGACGCCGGTTCCGCCACGGCCCTGGAACTGGCGCAACAGAAAAGCCTGGTGGCCGGCCAGCAACGGCAACTGCCGCTGGTCGAGCAACTGGCCGAAGAGGCGCGCATCACCCTGGCCGCATTGCTCGGCCAGCCCGTGCAGGCGCTGGAACTGGGCAGCGAGGCGTTCCCGGCACTGACCTGGCCAACCATCGGGCCCGGGGTGCCCAGCCAGTTATTGAGCCGGCGCCCCGACCTCGCCCGGGCCGAAGCACAGCTGGCGG
>NZ_CVTU01000020.1:0-259 GCF_900004965.1 Pseudomonas sp. 44 R 15 | reverse complement strand
TTGTGGCGGTGGACTACCAGGTTCATCGCGCCAAAGGCCATGAACCCTTCGTGTGGGTGACCGAGCAGAACGTCGTTTCCTACGCCTACGACGACGCCGGACGACTGGTGTCGGCGACCAATGCCGTCGGTGAACGCGAGGCTTATCGGTACGACGAACAGCACGTCATTCTTGAGCGGCAATTGGCCGGTGGGGCGAGTTTCTTTTGGGCGTGGGAAAGGTCTGGTAAAGCCGCGCGCTGTGTCCGGCACTGGGCCAG
>NZ_CVTU01000018.1:0-31616 GCF_900004965.1 Pseudomonas sp. 44 R 15 | reverse complement strand
TTTCTTCAACAACTTCAACCACTTGCGCTTGCGATCTCTCGTAAGCGGGAGGCGAATTCTACAGCGTTACACGCTGCTGTCAACACCTCTTTTTTCAACTTCCTTTTGGCTTCGATGAACTGAAGCGGCCTGCTGTCGAAAACCACTTAACTCATTGTTTACCAAGGAGTTTTCCGTTTCGACTGCGCCGGAAGTGGGGCGAATTATAGACAGATAAAATTCTACGTCAATCAATAATATGAACTTTCTATCAATTGCGTTTGAAACCCCTCAGCACTTGCTCAACTGAGCAATATATTGCGCAGTTCGCGGCAGTTAAGCATCATAACCCCTCTGCCCTTCTATATATGACTTCGGACAACACCTTCAATGACCACCCCACCCCGCAGCCTGGCCTGCACACTCTTCCCCGTTGGCCTGCTGTTGATCGCGATGGCATCCATCCAGTCCGGCGCTTCGCTGGCCAAAAGCATGTTCCCGATTATTGGTGCGCAAGGAACCACCACCCTGCGCCTGATCTTCGCCAGCGTGATCATGCTGCTTCTATTGCGCCCATGGCGCGCCAAGCTGACGGCCAGGTCCCTGCGCACGGTCGTGGTCTACGGGATGGCGCTGGGCGGCATGAACTTTCTCTTCTATATGTCGCTGCGCACCGTCCCCCTGGGTATTGCGGTTGCCCTGGAATTCACCGGCCCGCTCGCCGTCGCCATCTATGCATCGCGCCGGGCAGTGGACTTTTTGTGGGTCGCGCTCGCGGTCATCGGTCTGCTCCTGTTGATTCCGATGGGCGAAGCCAGCAGTGGCATTGACGTGGTGGGTGCCGCGTATGCACTCGGCGCCGGCGTTTGCTGGGGGCTCTATATTCTGTTCGGCCAGAAGGCGGGGAACGATAACGGGGTGCAGACCGCCGCGCTCGGCGTAATGATCGCGGCTCTGTTCGTCGCGCCCATCGGCATCGTGCACGCCGGCACCGCGTTGCTGAGCCCCGCGCTGATTCCTGTGGCCATCGGCGTGGCTATCTTGTCCACGGCCCTGCCCTACACATTGGAAATGGTTGCGCTCACCCGCCTGCCCGCTCGCACTTTCGGTACCTTGATGAGTATCGAGCCGGCGTTTGGCGCCCTCTCCGGCCTGTTCTTCCTGCATGAGCAACTGACGCTCGCGCAATGGCTGGCCATCACCTGCATTATCCTGGCCTCCGTCGGTGCGACGCTGACAATGCGCAACGAATCCAAACCGCTGGTAGCCGCCGACTGACGCTCTTTGCAGGCAGCTCTGGTATTTAACGCTCATTTAGGCCATGTTTAGGCTGGTAAACGATGTCTTTCATGGAGAAGTTCGACACGGACAGCATGAACGCTACGCTCGAGAGCGAGTAAAGGCCGGCTTCGATCCTTTTGCGAAGCGGCTATTTAAGGATTGGAATGAATCGAATTTTGATACTGTTGCTGGTCGTAGGCATTGCTGGGTGTGCCGCGACCACAAAAACAGAAGTGAAACGAGGCAAGAAAGGGCTGCACATCAACTGTTCGGGCCTCTCCTCCTCATGGGACCAGTGCTACACCAGCGCAGCCAATTCATGCGGTGCCAAGGGATATCGGGTTATCGCCAAATCCGGCGAGAACTCCGAGGAGCCAGGGGATTATCCGTTCGGCCTCAACCCTGCCGGCTATACCAGTCGCAGCATGATCGTCATTTGCAAATAGGTACCTGAGCGACGCACAACAAGAGCGTCGCATGGGTAGTCAGCGCCGGTGATGCGACGCGGTCTTCAGCCGGGACCGTCAGGACTTCGTACTCGAAGCCCCGAGCCAGTCCTGAATCAGATAGCCGCTGTACGCACCTGCAACCACTCGAGTGCATCGCCACTGAGCAACGGGCTCAGACGCTCGCGTACCTGGGCATGATAAGCGTTGAACCACTCGCGCTCATCAGCGCTGAGCAAGGACGGCTCCAGGCAACGGGTGTCGATCGGGCACAACGTCAGCGTTTCGAACTTGAGGAATTCACCAAACTCGGTCGTCCCCGCTTCGCGGTTCAACACCAGGTTCTCGATCCGCACGCCCCAACGCCCAGGGCGGTAGGTACCCGGCTCGATCGACGTAATCATGCCCGGCTGCATCGCCGTCTGCGGTGCGGCCAGCGCCTGGTAGGCGATCACTTGCGGGCCTTCATGCACGTTGAGGAAATACCCTACACCGTGCCCCGTACCATGACCGTAATCCACGCCTTCGGCCCAGATCGGCGCACGCGCGATGGCATCGAGCAGCGGCGACAGGATGCCTTTGGGGAAATGAGCGCGGGACAAGGCAATCACACCCTTGAGCACCCGCGTGCAATCGCGTTTCTGTTCTTCACTCGGCGTACCGATGGGCACCATTCGCGTGATATCCGTCGTGCCACCCAGGTACTGGCCGCCCGAGTCGATCAGCAACAAGCCATCGCCTTCGATCACCGCATGCTCTTCTGGCGTGGCGTGGTAGTGCGGCATCGCGCCGTTGGCGTTGAAGGCCGCGATGGTGTTGAAACTCAGCGATACATAACCCGGACGACGGGTACGCGCCGCCGTCAGATGCTCATCGATGGTCAATTCGGTAATGCGCTCGCGCCCCAGGGCCGTTTCCAGCCAAGCGAAAAATTCGCACAAGGCGGCGCCATCCTGCTCCATGGCCTGACGGATATGTTCGGCATCAGCCAGGCTTTTACGCGACTTGGCCAGGGTGGTTGGGTTCAAGCCTTCCACCCGCTTCACACCGGCGTCGAGATGTTCCAGTAGACCGGCCGTGACGCGTGCCGGATCAATTTGCAGGCTTGCCCCTGCCGGTACAGCTCGCAGCGCGTCGGCCACGTCACTGTAATCGCGTACGGTCACGCCATCACGCTCGAGTGCCGCGCGCAGCTCGGCATCAACTTTGCTCAGCGCCACGAACAGAGTGGCCTGCTGCTGACTGATCAAGGCGAAAGACACGAATACCGGATTGAACGAGACATCGCCGCCGCGCAGGTTGAACAACCAGGCGATGTCATCCAGTGTCGCGATGAAATGCCAGTCAGCACCGTTGTCTTTCAGGCTGGCGCGCAGGGCTGCGAGTTTGTCGCCTCGGCTGAGGGTCGCCTGTGGGGGCAAATGCTGATAGATCGGCTGGTTCGGCAGCGTCGGGCGGTCGTGCCAGACTGCATTGAGCAGGTCGACATCGGTACGCAAGCGCGCGCCACGCTCAGCCAGCTTGCCACCCAGGGTCCGTGCCGACGCCACGGCCATTACCGCGCCATCCACCGCCACCACACCGCCTTCCGGGGTTTGTTCAGCCAACCACTCCAGCGGGCCGGGTTGGCCCGGTTGCAGTTTGACCAGTTCGATGCCACTGCCTTTGAGTTCCTTGGTCGCCTGTTCCCAGTAGCGGCTGTCGGCCCACACACCGGCAAAATCGGCGGTGACGATCAGCGTTCCCACCGAACCATGGAATCCCGACAACCATTGGCGCCCCTGCCAGTATCCCGGCAGGTACTCGGACAAATGCGGATCCGCGGACGGCACCAACAGGGCGTGAATGCCCTCCCGGCGCATCAGCTCACGGGTCTGCGCCAGGCGCTGGGGAACCGTTCCAGAGGTCAAAGGCTGCGTACTCATTGTGTCTCCTGCTAACCACTAATAATTGTTATGGACTGCGGACAAGTTTCAGACCGCCCAGAACGCCGGTGCGCTGGCCAGGGCCGACTTGATCAGTTGTGCCGCTTCGTCGATATCCCGCTCGGTGGTAAAGCGGCCGAGACTCAAACGAATGGTACGGCCGGCGCTGCGCGCGTCATGCCCCAGGGCCAGAAGCACATGGGACGGCGCGTTGCTCGCCGAATTGCACGCTGAAGTCGCCGAAAAGGCAATGCCGGCGCTCAACGCACTGGGGTTGAATTCGCCTTCGCTGAACGTAAGGCTCAGAGTATGAGGGATTCGCTGGGTGGGGCTGCCGTTGAGGCGCACGCCCGCAATCGACCCCAACTGATCCAGCAGACGCTGACGCAAGGCCACGATTTGTGCCTTTTCCTCGGCAAAAGACACCGCCGCCAGGGCGAACGCCGTACCCATGCCCGCAATCTGGTGAGTCGCCAGGGTACCCGAACGCAAGCCACCCTCATGACCGCCGCCATGAATCTGCGCCAGTACCTTCTGCTGCGCGCGAGGCCCCACGTACAACGCGCCGATGCCCTTCGGACCATAAAGCTTGTGGGCCGAAAACGACATCAAGTCCACCGGCCACTGCGCCAGGTCGATGGCGACCTTGCCCGCGCCCTGGGCCGCGTCCACATGGAACAACGCCCCCTGCTCACGCACCCGGGCGCCGATGGCCGGGATATCGTTCAACGTGCCCAGTTCGTTATTGACCAGCATCAGCGACACCAGGAAAGTGTCTTCACGCAGCGCCTCACTGACCGCTTCGACACTGATCAGGCCGTCGGCATCAGGCACCAGGTAGGTCACCGCCACACCGGCATCCTGCAATTGCCGCGCAGTGTCGAGCGTCGCCTTGTGCTCGATCTGGCTGGTGATGATATGCCCGCCGGTTACGCCACGGGCCTGGGCCACACCTTTGATCGCCAGGTTATTGGACTCGGTGGCGCCGGAGGTCCAGACAATTTGCTCGGGCTGCGCGCCGACCAGTTCGGCCACCTGCTGACGCGCCTGCTCGACCGTTTGCCGGGCCGCCTGGCCGAACGCATGGGAGCTGGACGCAGGGTTACCGAAATTGGCATTGAAGCCCAGACACTCAACCATCACCTGGATGACCCGCTCATCCACCGGCGTGGTGGCGGCGTAGTCGAAATACAACGGACGTTTATTCATGGTGTTAAAAACTCGCAGAGCGTGTTCCCGAGAGCAGTGTCGCGGGGGCATCGAACAGATCAGAGGTTGTCAGGTTTAACTGATCGGATGCCGTTAAAGAAGGACCACTTTATGAAAATGTGCGTAGGAACGCTCCTGAAATTCAGCTTAACAGGCTGAAGTCACGCCATGGAAAACAAAAAACCCGAGATTCCTTATGGGAAACCCGGGCTCTTCACCGCGACAGCACCGCTCAGCTGGGACGATCCTTCAGGGCTACGCTGCGCTCGGCATTCATTTCGCCCTGATGATCAAAACCGAACGACTTAAGTGGCTGGCCGGTCAGTGCCGCGCGCTGGTGTTGATAGTCATCGAATGACAAACCGCGACGACTCAGCGCTTCCAGCGCCAGTTGCCGGGTTTCCTGGACGGAGTAGGGGCGCAGCTCCGGGGATGGATGGGTCGCGCATCCGGCGAGGACAGAGGTGACAAGCAACAGCGAAACAGCGAGTGAGCGGATCATGGCGGTGGCCCTGCAAAGGAGGTGTCGAATCAATGAACACAGGCTACTCCCGCCCTCGCACGCTGAAAAATCACCGTCCTCGATAGTCGCTATCAACCGTTGCGGCAAACTCGATAATCACAACTCGTTATTTCTTTATGATCTATAAATATGTAAATCAATTAATTTACGGAATATGAGAATCCCTCTATAAACAACGCTGCCCGCCAACGTTGCCGCGACTCGCCAAAGGCAATTCCCGTATTTTATTTCCAAGAGAGGTGTCCATGCAGTTATTAACCCTCCCCCCCTCGCCCGCGCTCGCGACCTCCATTCGTGCCACGGCCCAGGTGTTCGAAGACCCGAAATCCAAGGCCCTGCTCGACCACATCCAGCAAGTGGCGCCGAGCGAAGCCAGCGTGCTGATCATCGGCGAAACCGGCACCGGCAAGGAGCTGGTAGCCCGGCACATCCACAACCTCAGTGCGCGGCGCAACCGGCCATTCGTGGCGGTCAACTGCGGGGCGTTTTCTGAATCCCTTGTCGAAGCCGAGCTGTTCGGCCACGAAAAAGGCGCCTTTACCGGCGCCCTCTGCGCCAAGGCGGGCTGGTTCGAAGAGGCCGATGGCGGCACCTTGTTCCTCGATGAAATCGGCGATTTGCCCCTGCCGATCCAGGTCAAGCTGCTTCGGGTGCTGCAGGAACGTGAAGTGGTACGCCTGGGCTCGCGCAAGAGTATTCCTATCGACGTGCGGGTACTGGCGGCAACCAATGTACAACTGGAAAAAGCCATCAACGCCGGGCATTTTCGCGAAGACCTTTACTACCGTCTCGACGTGGTCAGCCTGGAGCTCAGCCCACTGCGCGAGCGCCCGGGCGATGTCCTGCCGCTGACCCGACACTTTATCGACACCTACAGCCGACGCCTGGGTTATGGCCCGGTCACCATCAGCCGCGAGGCCGAGCACAAACTCAAGAGCTACAGCTGGCCGGGCAATATTCGTGAGCTGGAAAACGTGATCCATCACACGTTGCTGATCTGCCGCAACAGCGTGATCGAACGCGACGATCTGCGCCTGTCGAACCTGCGCATCGAACGCCAGGACGACAGCCAGCAATGCCTCGACAACAGCGCCGAAGCGTTGCTCGCGCGGGCCTTTCAAAAACTGTTCGAGGAACAGGCCGGCGCCCTGCACGAAAAAGTCGAGGACGCGCTGTTACGCGCCGCTTACCGCTTCAGCCACTACAACCAGGTGCACACCGCCAGCCTCCTGGGCTTGAGCCGCAACGTCACGCGCGCGCGGCTGATCAAGATCGGCGAGCTGGCGGTGAACAAGCGCAGGCCGGGGGAAAACCTGCAGGGCGAGCGGATGCTGCACCTATCCATTTAGGCGGCAGTGCAAGGCGTCGTCATGGCTGCGCTCAAAACTGCGCAGCACCTGGAACGAATCAAAGATTACCGCCTTGGCCCGGTGCACGCGGATCAGCGTCCAGAAATCCTCGCCGCCCTGCTCGAAGCGCCTGAATGCCGCCTCGCCATCCTCGCGGGATTGCCATTGCAGGTAGTTGAGCACCCGCCGCCCGTCATCGCTGACCTGCACGCTCGCACGCAAAAAGCCGTCATGACTCTGCGCCAGTCGCTCGCTTTGCACGGTCAAGGCCGCCACCAGGGCCGCCTGATGACGCGGGTCGATGTGAAATTCGATCACCTGTGTGAAGCCGCGACTCTTCTCTGATACCTGCATGAACACTCCCCTTTCTTTGTAGGCAGAATCTTGCGATCCAGTGCCATGCAGGGTAAAACCTCTAGTTAAGTCAAGGTCAAGCGCTGAATCGGGGTTTTTATGCTCAACAAGGAACTCACCGTTGGCCAGTTGGCTGCCCGCAGCGGCGTGGCCGTCACTGCGCTGCATTTCTACGAAACCAAGGGGCTGATCAAAAGCAATCGCAACGCCGGCAACCAGCGGCGCTACCCACGGGATGTGTTGCGGCGGGTGGTGGTGATCAAGATCGCCCAGCGCCTGGGCATTCCGCTGGCGACCATCGGCGAGGCATTACAGGCATTGCCCGATGGCCGAACGCCCACCGCCAAGGATTGGGCACGCCTGTCGGCACGCTGGCGGGAAGACCTGGATGAGCGGATCAATAAACTGTCGATGCTGCGCGACAAGCTCAATGGCTGCATAGGTTGCGGGTGCCTGTCGATGGAGGCGTGCCCGTTGCGCAACCAGGGCGACCAACTCGGTGAGCGCGGACCGGGCGCGCAGTTGCTGGAGCCTACGGCGCAGTCCTGAACTCACGCCCCTGCGCAAGGACGCCGGCGCCCTTCCACAGAGGCGATCAACGGGTGGGCGGTGAACCCGACGCGTCCGGCCGGCCCCGGTAAGCCGCGCACCCCAGCCACACGGTCATCACGCCCAACGCCGTCAGCGGTAGCCCGTGGAACAGCACGATCACCTGGGCCGGCGTCCACGTCACGTAGAACGGCCCGACTACCAGCATCCCCACGCCAAAGCCCACCATCTGAATCAGGACCAACAGGCTGAACAGCGGCAGGCGCAAGCTGTCCGGTTCGCTTTGCGCGCGGGAGACCAACGCCACTTCGGACAGCCCGTCGCCCAATCCTGCCCACACCACCAACAGCAGCGCCAGCCACAATTCGGTTTGCTGGAACGTCAGGATAAACCCGCTGGACATCAGCGCCACGCCAAACATGAACAACCGCTCCATGCCTGGCGTGCCGCGCCCCTTCAACAGCGCACTGGCGATACGCGCCCCGATGAACTTGCCACAGGCCCAGACCGCCAGCAGGTAACCCATCACGGTTTTGGCCGTGTCCGGGGAAATGTACTGGGACAACACCGGCCAGCCGACGTTATGCGCCGCACTGCCGAGGGTGTCGAGCATGCTGATCAACAACATCGCGGCCAGCACCGGCGCGCCGCGCAGCCCCCTGGTCAACGCGCGCCACTCCGCCGAAAGGCCGCGATGCGTGGCAACGGTAACGCTGTACAACGCACGCAGTGGCATGACCAGGCAAGCAGCTATCACATAGGTGCCGATATTCACCGCGAATACCGCCTCGAATCCCCCCGTGGCAATCAGCAGCCCCGACAGCAAGCTGCCGAACACGGCGCCGGTCGCGGCCGCCGAGGTGATCCAGGCGTTGGTATCGACCCGCTGTTCAAGGGCAACCCAGGTGGGCAACTGGCTGTTGAGACCGATGGCGAACAGCGAATTGCACAGGCCGATACCGAAGGCGATAAACGGCAGCAGGCTCAGTTGATGCGCAGGGATCAGCAGCAACAACGGCGTCAGCAACAGCGCTCGCGCCAGGTCCAGCCCGGCCAGGGTGCCGCGCCCGGCGAAACGCCGGAAAAACGGGATGCCGAACAGGCTGGCGACAATGCCACCGGTTACGCGGCACGCCAGGAAGATGCTGACGAACACCACGCTTTGGCTGAGCCAGTAGACATAGGTGGACAAGGCCACCATGTTGAGGAAAGCGCCAAAGTCCGACACGCCGCGAGCAAAGATGATCAGCCGCGCGTTGCGGATCGACAGGTACAGCTGTTGATCGTGGCTCATGCAGGCGGCGCCGCTTGATCATCCGGCACGCTGCGCAGGCTGACCAGCAGCATGTCGCGCCAGGCCGGTGTCGACGCTACCTTCGGGCGCACATCGCCGGCGCGGTGGTAGAGCCCTCGGTCATCGATCACGAGGGTTTCCAGAAAGCGGGTCATCGGCAGATTCAACACGCGGCTGCGTTCCTCATCACTGGTAAACACTTCCGAGACCACCGGCAATGTGTTGTGCTCGCCGATAAAATGCATGAACACCCAATCCAGACCATCCTGGTGAATCCCCGACGTGGTGGGGCTGCACGCTTGCGCGTCCGCCCGCACACGGAACTGGTGGATATCGATGGTATGACTCTGCTCGTCCAGGTGCGGTGCGATCACCGCCAGGTCGGTGGCCAGCAGCTTGCGCATCAGTGGATGTTCGATAAAACCTTCCTCGCTGTAGCTCAAATGGTTCACCCCCTGGCGATAGTTGACGGCATAGGTGACAGGCGACTTGAACGCGGTGCTCCTGTCGATCTGCAATTGCCGTGACGGTGATAAACGATAGCGCAGAATACGCCGCTCGCGATGGGTGTACGCCTTGAACGCCTCGTCGCGCACCAGGTTGGCCCAGTACGCACGAAAGCTCTGCTCTTCGCCCGCCTCGACACTGACCAACTCGCCAAAGTCAGGCCGATGGCAGTAATGGTGCTCGCGCAAGTGCGCGGAAATTGTCGGGATATCCATATCGCTAGCCTGCCACCGGGTTGTCGATGATGACGCGCAAGTGCTGGCCGACCGCGTCATGCAGTGCGCGCGCATCGGCAGCGTCCGCGACTCTGGCCCAGCACTTGAGCAGATAGTGCTCCTCGATATCCGCATCGATCATGTGCCCCGGCTCCTGCTGGGCATACTCGAGCACCGCAACGTTCTGTTCCAGGAACTCCACGCCTTCAATGCCTTGAAACCGACCGCTGTGCTGCGGGTAGATCGCCAGCATCGCGTAATGTTGCCCGGCCTCGGCCACCTTGCGAGCACCCGCTTCCAATTGCGCGTCGATGCCCTGCTCGCCCGTCAGCAACGAAAGATACAGCTGATAGGGATCGATACCGGCCAGATCGCGGAACGCCGCGTTCACATAGAGCCCGCCCACGCGCGGGTTGATCTCGATCACCACAGGGCCCTGCGGGGTCATGCGGAACTCGAAATGCACCACGGCGTTGGTCAGGCCGACCGCTTTCAGACACGCTACGGCGTACGCGCGGATCTGCTCGCACTCGCGGTCGGTGAAGGAGGTCGGAGGGGAAATCAGCAGGTTTTCGAGCACCGTGCCGCTGCGCTCGGTCAGCAACAGTTTTTCGTTGATCAGCAGTGGATGCACACGCTCGCCGGCCACCACACATTCCACACTGCCTTCGATACCGGGGATGTAGCCCTCCAGCAACAGACTGCGCCCGGGAATGTAGGCATGCCGTTGGCCGTCGTCCTCCAATAGGGTGTGCGCACAGCCATAGAAGTCCGCGTACGCCGCCGTGGCGTGGTCTTTGACAAACAGCGCGTGGTGGCTGCGCAGTTCCGCCCAATTGGCGCATTTCCTGATAAACGCCGAAGCGCCGCCAAACGGCGGTTTGGCGATCAGCGGGTAACCGACCCGTTCGGCCTGTTGCTGGAGTTGCTCTTCGTTATTGCACAACGCAAACGGCACTGAGGCAATGCCGTGCTGTTTCAGCACCCTGCGCATCAGGAACTTGTTGTTGCACGCCGCCACCGCCTCGGGGCGGCTATGCACCAGGCCCAGGCGCTGGGAAGCTCGCGCAACGATACAACCGACTTCGCCCAGCGCGGACGGATGGCCGGCCTGGCAGAAGATCCCGCGAATCTGATACTGCCCATCGAGCTGGCCGACCAACGCCAGAATGGCCTGCTCGTTGAGTGCGTCGATCAGGAACACCGCGTCACTGTCATCCCTGAGCCGTTGCACATGCCTGCGCCCTGCCACACCCGCCGTCAAGCACACCAGGCCCTGTGCGCGGGCAGCCGCGAAGTGCGGCTCCCGGTAGTTATAACGAACAGACGTACTGTCATCGACATCGATAAAAAGAATGGCGTCCTGTTTCATGCTTTATACCGCCTTAGTCCATCAATTTATTCAGGCATCCTGCCAACTGCACCACTGCCCTTCCCAGTTACGGAAACGGTAATGACGCTGCCCATCGCGAACTTCGAAGTACGGCAAGTCCTCAGGCTTTTCAAAGTCCAGCAGCGGCACCGTAAACTTGCCTTGGGCGTGCGGTAGAACATATTCGGGCAGGGCAATATTGGATACTCGCCGCTTGAGGCGATCCATGATGGCGATGGCCTGACTGATCGACGCCTTGTATTCAGAGGCGCCGGGAGAAAACGGCATGAAGTGATATAAGTAATAAGGCTTCACACCCAAACGATAAAGATCGATAAACAGTTTATGCAGTGTGGCTTCATCATCGTTGACGCCGCGCAACAACGGCATATTGGAAAACACGATCGGCACCACACCCTGAATACGTTTGACCGCCACGGCAAAGTCAGCGCTGAGTTCGAGCGGGTGGCAGACATGCACGCCAAAAGCATTGACCTTGTACTTTTCCAGCATCGCGATCAACTCATCGGTCACGCGAAACGGGTTGAAACTCAAGGCCCGCGAGTGAACGCGGATCAGCAGGTCGTCGCTGATCCCGCGCAGCGCGGCCAGGTACTCTTCGAGCTTGCGGTCGGCCAGCATCAGCGGATCGCCGCCGCTGAGAATCACTTCTTCGATGGCCGGGTTGGCGCGGATGTACTCCACCGACTCCATGAAGGAATCCCGGCTGGCGTTGGCCTTGTCCGTGCCCACCTGCAACGTGCGCAGCGCTTCGAAGCAGAACTGGCAATAGGCATTGCAGGTATTGGTGGTGCGCAGGATCACGCGATTGTCGTACTTGTGCTGGCAGATGGGCGTCTTCATTTCATGGCCCAGCTCCCAGTTCTCGGAGGTGCCATCGTAATCACCCTCGACCTGCTCGCTCCAGTACGGCACCACTTGCCGCCACAGCGGGTGGTCCATGACGGTGCCACTGGTGACGGAGCGCCTGATCAGATCAATGTAGTACGGCGTGATCTGCATCTTGCGCCCCAGCAGGTTATGTTCGATGTGCGCCGTGGTCTGCTCATCCCAACCACCGCAGGCAGCACGAAGACTCGGTTCATCACGCAGGGCATTCTTCTGCTGCCAACGCCAGTCCTGCCACTGCACCGAGCGGTGAATTTCTTGATCAAAAATCGACATGAGTAGGTACTCTCTGTTAAGGCATATGAACGCGTGCCCTTCCCTGGCGGGAACAGCGATATTCGCAACAATGACAATCGACTTGGGAGGCAGGCGGCGATCAATTGGCCGATGCAATCAGCCACGCAGGAAAGTAACAACAACTTATTATAAGGGGGGTCGGATAAGCGACGGAGACGGTCATTTAATACACTTCCTTTTTTTAAAATTATCTGACTTCCATGCCGACACCTACTAAAGCCGAAGCCTTCGACAGCGTCAATACAATATCCCTGCTTTTTTTCAGGTTTCAACCCACGCCTGCGCCCACCTCCCGCAACCATAGGTATTCAGCCGTTAAAATGCATTCATTTAAAAAGTAAATAACACCGTCAATAACCCGTTCAGCTTCCCGCGAGATTATTTTTATACTTATATAACTACGTAGTTGCGCGCTTATCACTCTGCCTCGGCGTGCACCCAGTCCGTGGGAGCAATCACGCAAGATCAGCGCCCATGCGTAAGGCCGCTGTGCGCCTGAAACATTTTCTTTCATTTCTCGCCTGGGGATTTCTCATTCTCATTCGTCTTAATTTAGATACAGCCCGTCGCGTCAGCAAAAGCTACGACCGGCCTTTTCCGGGCCTCCATCGCCCCTTCCATCAAGACCCTCATCCACATGTCGAAGAAGTCACGCTCAAAACTCTGGTTTCTCGTACACAGCTGGCTGGCGTTGCCCATCTGGTTCTTTGTCCTGATCGTCTGCGTCACCGGCACCCTGGCGGTGGTCAGCCAGGAAATCGTCTGGCTGGCCAACCCGGATATCCGCGCGAGCAAGCCCTCCGATGATGCCCAACCGCTGAGCTTCGACCAGGTGATCGCCGCCATCAAGCGCGACGAGCCCCAGGTCATCGTGCGCTCGATCATCCGTCCCGACGAATCGCACTTCGCGTTGATGGTCGGCCTCAGCTATCCGGACGGGCGTTCGGTCGATGCCTATGCCAACCCCTACACGGGCGCCCTCCAGGGGATCAGCCCGGCCTTCGACTTCCAGCAATTCACCCGCGCCCTGCACGGCTGGTGGCTGGTGCCGTTTACCAATGGCTTCAGTTGGGGCTGGTACCTGGTGTCGCTGCTCGGCCTGCCGCTGCTGGCCTCGTTGGTCACTGGCCTTGTGGTGTACAAGCGTTTCTGGAAAGGTTTTTTGCGGCCCACCCTGCGCATCCGTCACGGCGCACGGATTTTCTGGGGCGACTTCCACCGCTTGAGCGGTATCTGGTCGATCTGGTTCATCGCCGTCATCTCCATTACCGGCACCTGGTTCCTGATCCAGGCGATTCTGGGTGACAACCAGATCTCCATTTCCAGCGAGCCCATCGTGCCGGTGATTGCCCGGGAAAAGGTGCCGCTGTCCGCACCCGGCGTGCCGGCCCCGATGATTGCCCTGGACGACGCGATCAAGATCGCCACCCAGCGCATCCCCGGGCTGGAAGCCACCTTTGCCTTCCTGCCGCTCAATGCCTACAGCCACCTGCAGATCGGCGGGCGCGGCTGGTACCCGCTGATGTTCCAGACCGCGCAACTGAATCCCTACAGCGGTGAAATCGCCGTATCGCACCTGCTGTCCGACCGCACCGCGCTGGAGTTCGTCACCGAGTCCATGCGCCCGCTGCACACCGGTGACTTTGGCGGCCTGTGGATCAAGCTGATCTGGGCCTTCTTCGGCCTGGTGCTGAGCATGATGGTGTTGAGCGGCTTGCTGATCTGGACCAAGCGCACCGCCCTCGCCACCCTCAACGCTTTCAAACGCGAGGCCAAGACCCAGCGCCAGCCTGTGCCCACCCCAGCCTTGCAGGCTGAAACCTCGGAGACTCACTGATGAGCAGAGTCGCGGCCAAACCCTCTTCACCCCTGCGGGCCTGGTGGCTGAAGTGGCGTTTCCATATAAACATCCTGCTGTTGCTGGTGCCGCTGGGCTTCATGCCCAAGTATTTTGCCGATGCCGCCCTGTTTCGCGGGGATGCCGGCATTGGCGAGCGGGTCGCCGGGGACATTCAAGTCGGCCCCTGGAGCCTGACCCTCGCCGAGTTTCGCAACGAAGGCCCGCGCCCGGACCCGGCCGGCCCGATGAAAGCGTTTAACGCCGCCCTGTGCGCCACCTGTGCCGAGCAGGTCAAGGCCACCTACCTGCGCATCGGCAAGCCCCGCAGCCTGCGGGCCGCCGGGGTGATCTTCTTCGGTACGCCGTACCGCATGGGCGCCATCGTGCCGGTGCCGGAACGCACGCCGGTCGATGCCGAGCTGTGGGTCACCATGGAAGGCTGGGACGGCACCATGCACCAGGGTTCCATCCCGCTGAGCCAGGCCTCGCCTGCCACCATTGCCTGGTTGAACAAGCAAGGAGTCAAACCATGATATTCAAACGCCTGACTGCCGGTTGCGTACTGTTGCTCAGTACCGGCTTCAGTCAACTTGCCCTCGCTCACAACCCGATGTGCGAGTGCAAGGAAATCCCCGGTGAACAGATCCAGTGCAAGGGCGGGTTCTCCGACGGCAGCGGCGCTCCGGGCGTGACCCTGGATGTGATCGGCTACGACGAGACCATCCTGGTACCGGGCAAGCTCGGTGAGGATTCGACCCTGACCTTCAAGAAACCCACGGCCGAATTCTATGTACTGTTCGATGCCGGCCCCGGTCACGTGGTGGAAATCGACCAAGCGGATATCCAGGCGCAATGAGTACCGTACAGGTAGTGCGCCCCGCCGGCGCGGGGCATGAAACCCTCTATGTGCTGTTGCTGTGCCTGATCATCCTGGCGGTGGCGGGAACGGTGGTGGCCTTGCACGGTGAAACCCAAGAGGTCGCAGCTGTGCCCAGTCATCAGCTGGATGCCCGGCGCGACCTGAGCGCGGCCGAACAAGGCATCTACGCCGACCTGCGGGTGACCCTGGATGAAATCCACTTGCTGCAACAAGAGCAGAACGCCCTGCCCACGCCGGACCAATTGGCGCAAGAAGGCTTTGCACCGTTCGCCCAGGACGCCAGTTCCGTCAGCCGTGGCGATCATCGCTGGCAACTGCTCGCGCCCTCGACCTATCTGGGCTTGAGCCAGGCCACCGACACCAGTGGCTCGCTGCTGATGCGCGTGCAAGGCGCCGAGCCGGATATCTGGCTCAACCGTGGCAAACACCTGGCCGTCCCCTTCGACCTCACTGACCAGGCGCTGATCGCTGCCGGCTGGCAGCAGGTGGTCGCGCAATTCGATGCCGGCGTGACCCGCCAGCACCGCCACTGAACGAGAAGACCGATTGCCCATGTCCATTTCATCTCCCCTGTTGCGCCTGTTGCTGGTTGGCCTGTTCAGCCTGGTCCTCGCTCCCCTGGCGAATGCCGAAGCGAGCAAACGCCTGCGCATCGGTATCACCTTGCATCCTTACTACAGCTACGTGGCCAACATCGTCGGCGACAAGGCCGACGTGGTGCCGCTGATTCCGGCGGGCTTCAACCCCCATGCCTACGAGCCGCGCGCCGAAGACATCAAGCGCATCGGCACCCTGGACGTGATCGTGCTCAATGGCGTGGGGCATGACGACTTCGCCGATCGCATGATCGCCACCAGCGAGCGCCCGGATATCCCGGTGATCGAAGCCAACGCCAATGTGCCGCTGCTGGCCGCCACCGGCAATGCCGCGCGCGGTGCGGGCAAGGTGGTCAACCCGCACACGTTCCTGTCGATCAGCGCGTCGATTGCCCAGGTCAATAACATCGCCCGCGAGTTGGGCAAGCTCGACCCGGACAACGCCAAGGCCTACACCCAGAACGCCCGCGCCTACGGCAAGCGTCTGCGCCAGATGCGCGCCGACGCCCTGGCCAAGCTGACCAGCGCACCCAACCCGGACCTGCGCGTAGCCACGGTGCACGCGGCCTACGACTACCTGCTGCGCGAGTTCGGCCTGGAAGTCACCGCCGTGGTCGAACCGGCCCACGGCATCGAACCGAGCCCCAGCCAGCTGAAGAAAACCATCGATGAACTGCGCGCCCTGGACGTGAAAGTGATCTTCTCGGAAATGGATTTCCCGTCCACCTATGTCGATACGATCCAGCGTGAATCCGGGGTCAAGCTGTATCCGCTGTCACATATTTCCTACGGCGAATACAGCGCCCAGAAGTACGAAGTGGAAATGACCGGCAACCTCAATACCGTGGTCCGGGCGATCCAGGAGTCGGGAACATGACGGCGGCAGAACATCTGAACATTGCAAGCAGCGGCCCGACGCTGGACTTCGACAACGTCGCGCTGACCCTGGGCCGTACCGTGATTCTCGATGGCGTGAGCTTCCAGGTTCAGCCCGGCAGCATCCACGCGCTGGTCGGCCCGAATGGCGGCGGCAAGAGTTCACTGATCAAGACCCTGCTGGGACAAACGCCGCATCAGGGCCGATTGAGCCTCGCATGGCCGACCACGCCCGGCACCATTGGCTACGTGCCCCAGGCCCTGGAGTTCGACCGGGGGCTGCCGATGACGGTGGATGATTTCATGGCTGCCATGTGCCAGCGGCGGCCGGCGTTTCTTGGCCTGTCCCGGCACTACGCCGGTGCGATTGGCGAGGCGCTGGAACGGGTCGGCATGCAGGACAAGCGCAAGCGGCGCATGGGCGCGCTGTCCGGTGGCGAGCGCCAGCGTGTGCTGCTGGCCCAGGGCCTGATTCCGGCGCCGCAGTTGCTGGTGCTGGATGAGCCGATGTCGGCGCTGGACGAAGCCGGTATCCAGGTGTTCGAACGCTTGCTCAGGGACTGGCGACTGGCCGGGATCACCGTGCTGTGGGTCGAGCATGACCTGGAAGCCGTTGGCCGTCTGGCCGACCGTGTCACCGGCCTGAACCGCCGCGTGCTGTTCGACGCCACGCCCCGGGAAGCGCTGACCCCGGATCGCCTGCTGAGCCTGTTTTCCACTCACCCTCGGAGCCCGGCGCAATGAGTTATGAAGCGTTTCGCTTGATGGTCCAGGGCTGGGCCTCTTCCGGCTATTTGCCGGAGGCGCTGGCCTATGGTTTTGTGGTCAACGCGCTGCTCGCCGGGTTGCTGATCGGCCCGGTGCTGGGCGGACTGGGCACGCTGGTGGTGGTCAAGCGCTTTGCGTTTTTTTCCGAAGCGGTCGGCCATGCCGCCCTGACCGGCGTGGCCGTGGGCATCCTGCTCGGTGAACCCTACACCGGGCCCTACGGCAGCCTGTTCGGCTATTGCCTGCTGTTCGGCATCCTGCTCAATTACCTGCGCAACCGCACCGGCCTGGCGCCGGATACGCTGATCGGCGTGTTCCTGTCGGTGTCCCTGGCGTTGGGCGCCAGCCTGCTGTTGACCCTGGCCGGCAAGATCAATGTGCACATCCTGGAAAACGTGCTGTTTGGCTCGGTGCTGACGGTCAACGGCAACGACTTGCTGGTGCTGGCGGTGGTCGGTGCGCTGGTGATGGCCCTGGCGCTGCCGCTGTACAACCGCATCATGCTCGCCAGCTTCAACCCGCAGTTGGCGGCAGTGCGCGGCGTGGCGGTGAAGACCCTGGACTATCTGTTCGTGATTCTGGTGACGCTGATCACCGTCGCGGCGGTCAAGGTGATCGGCGCAATCCTGGTCGGTGCCCTGCTGGTGATTCCGGCGGCGGCGGCGCGGCTGTTGAGCCAATCGCTCAAGGGCTTCTTCTGGGTTTCGGTGGCCATCGCTACCGTCAGTACCCTGTGCGGCATCCTGCTGCCGATCATCTTCGACCTGCCTGTACCCTCCGGTGCCGCGATCATTCTGGTTGCCGGCATCGCCTTCGCCTTCGCCGCCATCGCGCGCGGCACAGTGCCCAGCCTCAAAGGGAATCTTGGATAATGCGCCCTGTCTTTCGCCCACTGGCCCTGACCATTGCCTGCTTGCTCAGCACCTCGGCGCTCGCCGTCGTGGATGGTTTTCAAACCAGGGACTTCGTTGCCAACCATGGCCTTGGCCATGCCGCGCTGACCAAGGCCAAATCGGTAAAACCGGTCAAGGTGCTGGCGTCGTTGCCGATCACCTACGGCCTTGCTGAAGTGCTGCTCAAAGGCTGCGAAGTGCAGCTCGAACGCGCGGCACCCGCCAATTTGCCCGGTTCGCGGCAAGTGTCCTACTTCACCGGGCGCGGTGCGTCGGCGCTGAGCCAACTGGCCCAGGATGCCGATGCCGCCATCGGCCTGCGCTCGCTGTGGGCCGATGACCCGCTCTACCCCGTGGCGCGACGCAGCAACATCCGTATTGTCGAAGTCGACGCCGCACGCCCGGTGGACGGCGGTTTGCCGGGCATCGCCGTGCAGCCGGGCGTCAGCGATGGCTTGAACAGCCAACCCTGGCAGTCGAGCAACAACATGGGACGCATGGCCGATGTGTTGGCGGCCGACCTGAGCCGCCTGGCGCCGGGCGCCAAAGCGCAGATCGACGCTAACCTGGCCGCGCTCAAGCAACGCCTGCTCAAGCTCACCGCCGACAGCGAGGCGCGCCTGGCCAGGGCCGATAATCTGAGTGTGGTCAGCTTGAGCGATCACTTCGCCTATCTGGTCAGCAGCTTGAACCTGGAAGTGCTCGGTACCGATGCGCGTCCGGATGCAGACTGGACGCCTGAGGCGCTGCAAACGCTCAGTGCGCAGCTCAAGGACAATGAGGTGGCGCTGGTGCTGCACCACCGCCAGCCGAGTGAGGCGGTGAAAGCGGCTGTCAGTGCCGGCGGCGCCAACCTGCTGGTGTTGAATGTAGACGGTGCCGATCCTGTGACAGAGCTGGAAACCAATGTGAATCAGGTGATCAAGACACTGATGCCTTAACGTCCACCCCCACATGAATCGCATCATGGCGCCAGAACTCCAGGTCGCAATCGATCAAGCGCTGGTGCTGGTCATAGTTGACCCGGGCGATCCGCAAGCCCGGGCTGCCCACCGATACGCGCA
Source organism: Pseudomonas sp. 44 R 15 (assembly GCF_900004965.1). Classification (NCBI taxonomy): domain Bacteria; kingdom Pseudomonadati; phylum Pseudomonadota; class Gammaproteobacteria; order Pseudomonadales; family Pseudomonadaceae; genus Pseudomonas; species Pseudomonas sp. 44 R 15. The sequence goes on along the minus strand of NZ_CVTU01000018.1, from coordinate 12,490 downwards.
ACGCAGCGGCGGCTTCCACCGGCAATGAGGTCGGCACGATCTCGAAACGCACCCGCCCATAGTGCAAGTCGTACTTGCGCGCATAGAGTTCGGTCATCGACTGATTCAAATCGCACGCCAGGATGTCCGGGAAATAGTGGGGGTTCAGGTAGTGCTCCACGTACAGCACCAGACGCCCGTCGATCCTGCGCGCCCGGCAAATCTGGATCACGCTGGACAACGCCGGCAGCCGCAGCCACGCACACACCGCCGCCGACGCCGGTTGCAGGCGCGCCGAAATAACCTCAGTGGACGCCACACGCCCCTGGTCGCTGACCATCGCGTGAAAGTGGCTGCGTTGCATCAGGTTATAGGCCAGCCGGGGTGGCGAGACGAACCAGCCCCTGCGCTCCTCGCGATAGATCTGCCCTTGGGCCTCCAGCTGTAACAAAGCTTCGCGCACGGTAATCCGAGTGGTACCAAACAACTCGCTGAGCTTGCGTTCGGCGGGCAGTTTGCTGGCAGGCGGCAACAGGCCATGATCGATCTGCTCTTGCAGCGCCAGGCCGATGGAGGTTACCGCCTTGATTGCCTCGTCACGCATCAACGTTACCTATCTGGACTAGACCAGCACTGTTCGGGTGCATAAAACGCGCTCTTGATGGGCTCGTGCTGCTGCTTGCCAGCCTAGGCATTGCAGATGACCGACAGATGACAACGCAGGTCGCTGCCCGCACCACACCCTGCAATACATCGGCCAAGTCCATGGCCTGCGGGCACTTGGGCATGGTCTACGCTAAGTCTGAACGGAGCGACACCCGTGCTTCAAAAACGACATCGACATGAAACTGTCATCCATCGGGCCTAGATTGGCTCAGGTATTGCTGACCTAGACCACACCCTCGCCAACGTTCATATAAAACGCCGCGTGTAAAACGCCCAAAGGAGCTTCGGATGAAACAGCTTTTCCTGGCATCACTGTTAGGCTCGACCATTGCCATGTGCACCGCCGCCATGGCCGCTGATACCGATCTAAAAACCTTGGAAGCCGCCGCCAAGAGCGAGGGCGCCGTGAACAGCGTCGGCATGCCCGATGACTGGGCCAACTGGAAAGGCACCTGGGACGACCTGGCCCGCATCCATGGCCTCAAGCACATCGACACCGACATGAGCTCGGCCCAGGAAATCGCCAAGTTCAAGGCCGAAAAAGACAATGCCAGCGCGGATATCGGCGACGTGGGCGCCGCCTTCGGTCCCATCGCGGTGAAGCAGGAAGTGACCCAGCCGTACAAACCCTCCACCTGGGCTTCGGTACCGGATTGGGCGAAGGACAAAGACGGCCACTGGGCACTGGCCTACACCGGCACTATCGCGTTTATCGTCAACAAGAAATTGCTCCACGGCTCCGAAGTCCCGACCAGTTGGGCCGACCTGCAAACCGGCAAATACAAGGTCTCGGTGGGTGACGTAAGCACCGCCGCCCAAGCCTCCAACGCGGTACTCGCCGCCGCCATCGCCAACAAGGGCGACGAGAAAAACATCGCACCGGGCCTGCAGTTCTTCACCAAGATTGCCCAGCAAGGTCGCCTCGGCCTGTCCAACCCGACCATCGCCACCCTGGAAAAAGGCGAAGTCGAAGTGGGTATCGTCTGGGACTTCAACGGCCTGAGCTACAAGGCCAAGATGGCCAACCCGGATGACTACGTGGTGCTGATCCCATCGGATGGCTCGGTGAAGTCCGGCTACACCACCATCATCAACAAGTACGCCAAGCACCCGAACGCCGCCAAGTTGACGCGCGAATACATCTTCAGCGATGCCGGCCAACTCAACCTGGCCAAAGGCAATGCCCGTCCGATCCGCGCCGAGACCGACCTGAAACTGCCGGCTGACATCGCCAAGAACCTGATCCCGGGTGAACAATACACCAAGGCCAACCCGCAGCCGATCAAGGATGCCGATGCCTGGGAAGCGACGTCCAAGAAGCTGCCGCAGCTGTGGAACGAGCAGGTGATTGTCGAAATGAAGTGAGGGTTTAATCCCACATTGGAGATCCACTGGAGATCCAATGTGGGAGGGGGCTTGCCCTGATGCCAGTCAGTTAGGGCTTTTTGTAGGAGCGAGCTTGCTCGCGAAAAATTCACAGGCACCGCGTTCATCCAGAAGCACGCGTTATCGTTGACGTTTTTCGCGAGCAAGCTCGCTCCTACAGAGGGCGGTGTACGTTTAACGGACTGGCATCAGGGCTTGCCTCTTCCCACACTTGCATCCGGTTTCCAGCGGGAAATCGAGTGAAGTCCAATCTTGTCGCGGAGCCCCAGCCCCCATGAAGCACCCTGTCATCCTTGTCGTGCTCGACGGCCTGAACGCCGGGGTCGCCCGGCACGCCATGGGGCACTTGCAGGCTTATGTCGGCGCAGGACGCGCAGCCTTCTACACACTGGAATGTGAACTGCCCGCCCTGTCCCGCCCGTTGTATGAATGCATCCTGACCGGTGTGCCGCCGATCCAGAGCGGCATCGTCCACAACAACGTCGCGCGCCTGTCCAGCCAGCGCAGCATTTTCCACTACGCCACCCGTGCCGGCTTGACCACCGCGGCGGCGGCTTACCATTGGGTCAGCGAATTGTATAACCGCACCCCCTTTCTCGCCGCCCGTGATCGTCATACCGACGATGCGGCGCTGGCGATCCAGCATGGGCATTTCTACTGGAATGACCACTACCCGGACTCCCACCTGTTTGCCGACGCCGAAAGCCTGCGCCTCAAGCACGCGCCGGACTTTCTGCTGGTGCACCCGATGAACATCGACGACGCCGGTCACAAGCACGGCCTCGACACTGCGCAGTACCGCAACAGCGCACGCTCGGCCGACATTATTCTCGCCGACTACCTGCAAGGCTGGCTCGACGCCGGTTACCAGGTGCTGGTCACCGCCGACCACGGCATGAACAACGACCGCTCCCACAACGGCCTGCTGCCGGAGGAGCGCGAAGTGCCGCTGTTTGTACTCGGCGACGCCTTCAGCCTGGATGCCGCCGCCGCGCCGAAACAGACCGACCTGTGCGGTACCGTCTGCGCGCTGCTCGGCGTGCCCCACGACAAACCGGTCTGCCGGGAGTTGCTCAAATGAGTGGCATGGTTCGCGGCAAATGGCTGGCCTTACTGTGCCTGGCGCCCTTCGCGCTGTTCTTTATCGTGTTCCAGATCGCGCCGTTGGCCTGGGTGCTGATCAACAGCCTGCAAACCGAAGACAGCGGTTGGAGCCTGGAAAACTTCACGCGCATTTTCAGTTCGAAGTTCTACCTGCAGGCGATCCAGTTCAGCCTCGAGATCAGCTTCTACTCCAGCGTCTTCGGCATCATCATCGCCACGCTGGGCAGTTACTCCCTGCGCCGGGTCGATTCGCCGCTGCGCAATTTCGTCACGGCGTTTGCCAACATGACCAGCAACTTCGCCGGCGTGCCCCTGGCCTTCGCGTTCATCATCCTGCTGGGGTTCAACGGCAGCATTACCATCATGCTCAAGCAGGCGGGGATCATCCAGGACTTCAACCTGTACTCCAAAACCGGCTTGATCCTCCTCTACACCTACTTCCAGATCCCCCTCGGCGTCCTGCTGCTGTACCCGGCCTTTGACGCGCTGCGCGAAGACTGGCGCGAATCGGCCGCCCTGCTCGGCGCCAATGGCTGGCAGTTCTGGCGGCACATCGGCTTGCCGGTCCTGACCCCCGCCCTGCTCGGCACGTTCGTGATTCTGCTGGCCAACGCCCTTGGCGCCTATGCCACCGTGTACGCCCTCACCACCGGCAACTTCAACGTGCTGCCGATCCGCATCGCGGGGCTGGTTTCCGGTGACGTGTCACTGGACCCGAACATGGCCAGCGCCCTGGCCGTAGTGCTGGTGGCGCTGATGACCGTGGTCACGGTGGTCCATCAACTGCTGCTCAAGAGGAGCTACCATGTCTCGCGCTGATGCCGGCCCGGCGTCCCTCTACCATCGGGTGGTGGTGTACGGGCTGTTCCTGATCCTGGTACTGCCGCTGGCAGGCACCTTTGTCTATTCGATCTCCAGCAGTTGGTCGGCCACCATCCTGCCTGCCGGCTTCAGCCTGAAATGGTATGTGCAGCTATGGAGCGACCCGCGCTTCCTGATGGCCTTCGGGCAATCGCTGCTGGTGTGCGTGGGCGCGCTGATCCTGTCGGTGGTGCTGATCCTGCCGCTGCTGTTCGTGGTGCATTACCACTTCCCCAGGCTGGATGCGCTGATGAACATCCTGATCCTGCTGCCGTTCGCGGTGCCGCCGGTGGTGTCGTCGGTGGGGCTGCTGCAACTGTACGGGTCCGGGCCGCTGGCAATGGTGGGTACGCCGTGGATTCTGATCGGTTGCTACTTCACCGTGGCGCTGCCGTTCATGTACCGCGCAATCACCAACAACCTGCAGGCGATCAATCTGCGCGACCTCATGGACGCCTCGCAACTGCTCGGCGCCAGCACCTGGCAAGCGGCGTTCCTGGTCGTGCTGCCCAATCTGCGCAAAGGCCTGATGGTGGCGCTTCTGCTGTCGTTCTCATTCCTGTTCGGTGAGTTCGTGTTCGCCAACATCCTGGTCGGCACCCGCTATGAAACCCTGCAGGTGTACCTCAACAACATGCGCAACAGCAGCGGCCACTTCACCAGTGCCGTCGTGATCTCCTATTTCTTCTTTGTGCTGGTGCTGACCTGGGCCGCCAATATCTTGAACAAGGACAAAAGCCAATGAGCTTCGTCAGCGTCCAACACCTGCAAAAGAGCTATACCGGCACCCCGGTATTCAGTGATATCAATTGCGAAATCGCCAAGGGCGAGTTTGTCACCCTGCTCGGCCCGTCCGGTTGCGGCAAGTCGACCTTGCTGCGCTGCATCGCCGGGCTGACCTCGGTGGACAGTGGGAAAATTCTGCTCGATGGCCAGGACATCGTCCCGCTAAGCCCGCAGAAACGGCATATCGGCATGGTGTTCCAGAGCTACGCGCTGTTTCCCAACATGACCGTGGAACAGAACGTCGCCTTCGGCCTGCGCATGCAGAAAGTCAACGCCGACGACCGTCACAAGCGGGTCCAGGAGGTGCTGCAATTGGTCGAGCTCAAGGACCTGGCCGGTCGTTATCCGCACCAGATGTCCGGCGGCCAGTGCCAGCGCGTCGCCCTCGCCCGCTCACTGGTGACCCGCCCGCGCCTGTTGCTGCTGGATGAACCGCTGTCGGCGCTGGATGCACGGATTCGCAAGCACCTGCGCGAGCAGATCCGCCAGATCCAGCGCGAACTCGGCTTGACCACCATTTTCGTCACCCATGACCAGGAGGAAGCCCTGACCATGTCGGACCGCATCTTCCTGATGAATCAGGGCAGAATCGTACAGAGCGGCGATGCCGAGACCCTCTACACTGCGCCGGTGGATGTGTTCGCCGCCGGGTTTATCGGCAACTACAACCTGCTCGATGCCGACAAGGCCAGCCAACTGCTGCAACGACCGATCAGTGGGCGCATCGCGATCCGCCCCGAAGCCATCGAACTGAGCCGTAACGGCGACCTTGACGCGCTGGTGCGCAGCCACAGCCTGCTGGGCAACGTGATTCGCTATCGTATCGAAGCCCGTGGCGTGGAGTTGGTGGTGGATGTGCTGAACCGCTCTGCCGACGATCTGCATCCGGACGGCCAGCGCCTGGCACTTTCCATCGACCCCAGCGCGCTGTGTGAAGTAGCCTGACGGGCAACGACTGAATGAGAGAGCATTTCGGATGGCATTGGTAATTTTTGATCTGGACGACACCCTGATCCATGGCGACTGCGCCACCTTGTGGAGCGCGCAGATGGGCCGTCTGGGCTGGGTCGACCCTGAGTCATTCATGCGCAGGAACGACGAGTTGATGGCGGCCTACGGCCGAGGCGAGCTGCGCATGGAGGATTTCATGGATTTCAGCCTGGAGCCGATGATCGGCCGCACCCCGCAAGAGATCGAACACCTGGTGGAACCCTGGGTCGAGGACGTGATCGAGCCGCTGATCTACAGCGACGCGACCAAAACCATCGCCCGACACCGCGCCAATGGAGACCGGATCCTGGTGATCTCCGCTTCGGGCACGCACCTGGTCACGCCGATTGCGGCGCGCATCGGCATCGACGAAGTGCTGGGCATCGAGCTGGAGGTCAGCCACGGGGTGTACAGCGGCAAGACCGAGGGCGTGCTGACTTACCGCGAAGGCAAGATCACGCGCTTGCTGCAATGGCTTGAGCAGGAAGGCGAAACCCTGGAAGGTGCCTGTTTCTACTCGGATTCGCGCAATGACCTGCCGTTATTGCTGAAGGTGGATCACCCACAGACGGTCAACCCCGACCCGGTATTGCGGGCCCACGCCGAACAGGCGGGCTGGCCGATTCACCATTGGGCCTGAACCTACCAAGATCTCCCTGCAGAAGATCCCCATGTGGGAGGGGGCTTGCCCCCGATGGCGGTGGATCAGATGAAACATTCTTCACTGACATACCGCTATCGGGGGCAAGCCCCCTCCTACATAGGCCCTATTACAACTCCGGAATATTCAACACGATGAGCGCCCGCTTCCAACACGCGAACGCGAACTTGACCTACATTGCAGGTAGGACCGAGCTCTTACACCGCTCGACATGACCCTCGACGCCTTGCAATGCTCTCACAGTGCCTCCATAGTGAGTCCGGACTGAGCCCGTTGCAGTAGCGTCGGGCTTTTTGCATTATGCGACCGGACCATATGGAACCGGCTCCCTCAAAGACGGCCTAATATGCGTTATCAATTGCCCCCGCGTCGAATCAGCATGAAGCATCTGTTCCCCAGCACCGCCCTCGCTTTTTTCATTGGTCTCGGCTTCGCGTCGATGTCGACCAATACGTTCGCAGCCAATAGCTGGGACAACCTTCAGCCTGATCGCGATGAGGTGATTGCCAGCCTTAACGTCGTCGAGTTGCTCAAGCGCCATCACTACAGCAAGCCGCCGCTGGACGACGCACGCTCGGTGATCATCTACGACAGCTACCTCAAGCTGCTGGACCCGTCGCGCAGCTACTTCCTGGCCAGTGATATCACTGAGTTCGACAAGTGGAAGACCCAGTTCGACGACCTCCTCAAAAGCGGCGACCTGCAGCCCGGTTTCACCATCTACAAGCGTTACCTGGACCGCGTCAAAGCGCGTCTGGACTTCGCCCTGGGTGAGTTGAACAAAGGCATCGACAAGCTCGATTTCACCGAGAAGGAAACCCTTCTGGTGGACCGCAAGGACGCTCCTTGGCTGACCAGCACCGCCGCGCTCGACGACCTGTGGCGCAAACGCGTCAAGGACGAAGTGCTGCGCCTGAAGATCGCCGGCAAAGAGCCCAAGGCCATCCAGGAGCTGTTGACCAAGCGCTACAAGAATCAGCTGGCGCGCCTGGACCAGACCCGTGCCGAAGACATCTTCCAGGCTTACATCAACACTTTCGCGATGTCCTACGACCCGCACACCAATTATCTGTCGCCAGATAACGCGGAAAATTTTGATATCAACATGAGTCTGTCCCTGGAAGGCATCGGTGCCGTCCTGCAAAGCGACAATGACCAGGTCAAGATCGTGCGCCTGGTGCCGGCAGGTCCGGCGGACAAGACCAAGCAGGTCGCCCCGGCCGACAAGATCATCGGCGTGGCCCAGGCCGACAAAGAGATGGTCGACGTGGTCGGCTGGCGCCTGGACGAAGTGGTCAAGCTGATCCGCGGGCCCAAGGGCAGCGTGGTGCGCCTGGAAGTGATTCCGCACACCAATGCACCCAACGACCAGACCAGCAAGATCGTGTCCATCACCCGTGAAGCGGTGAAGCTCGAAGACCAGGCCGTGCAGAAGAAAGTCCTCAACCTCAAGCAGGATGGCAAGGACTACAAGCTGGGCGTGATTGAAATCCCGGCCTTCTACCTGGACTTCAAGGCCTTCCGCGCCGGTGACCCGGACTACAAGTCCACCACCCGCGACGTGAAGAAAATCCTGACTGAGCTGCAGAAGGAAAAAGTCGACGGCGTGGTCATCGACCTGCGCAACAACGGCGGCGGTTCCCTGCAGGAAGCCACCGAGCTGACCAGCCTGTTCATCGACAAGGGCCCGACCGTGTTGGTGCGCAATGCCGACGGCCGTGTCGACGTACTCGAAGACGAGAACCCGGGCGCCTTCTACAAAGGCCCGATGGCGTTGCTGGTCAACCGTCTCTCGGCCTCGGCCTCGGAGATCTTCGCCGGCGCCATGCAGGACTACCACCGTGCGCTGATCATCGGTGGCCAGACCTTCGGCAAAGGCACCGTGCAGACCATCCAGCCGCTGAACCACGGCGAACTCAAGCTGACCCTGGCCAAGTTCTACCGGGTGTCCGGGCAGAGCACCCAGCATCAGGGCGTACTGCCGGACATCGACTTCCCGTCGATCATCGACACCAAGGAAATCGGCGAGAGCGCCCTGCCCGAAGCCATGCCGTGGGACACCATCCGCCCTGCGATCAAGCCGGCATCCGACCCGTTCAAGCCGTTCCTGGCACAGCTGAAAGCTGACCACGACACGCGCTCCGCCAAGGACGCCGAGTTCGTCTTCATCCGCGACAAGCTGGCCCTGGCCAAGAAGTTGATGGAAGAGAAAACCGTCAGCCTCAACGAAGCGGACCGTCGCAAGCAGCACGCCGACATCGAGAATCAACAACTGGTGCTGGAAAACGTGCGCCGCAAGGCCAAGGGCGAGGACCCGCTCAAGGAACTGAAGAAAGAAGATGAAGATGCGCTGCCGACCGAGGCGGAAAAAACCAAGCCGGAAGACGACGCCTATCTGGCCGAGACCGGTCGCATCCTGCTGGACTACCTGAAAATCACCAAGCAGGTAGCCAAGCAGTAAATGATGTCAATTTAATGTGATTGCTCCCTGGAGTGTCATCATATAGACATCATTCTGTCGTGAAATATAAGGACCGCAGGTTTCAAGCCTGCGGTCCTTTTTTTTCGACCGAGAGTGCCATGACCATGACCGAACAGCTGGATGCATTGGGCTCTATCCTGGCTCAACGCAGTTTGCACAGCCTGTTCCAACCGATCATTTGCCTGTCTGAACGCCGCATCCTCGGCTACGAGGCCCTCAGTCGCGGCCCGTCCAACAGCCCGTTGCACTCCCCCGTCGCCCTGTTCTCCATCGCCAGCCATGCCGGGCGCCTGAGCGAACTGGAAATGGCCTGCCGCGAGAGTGCCTGCCGGCGCTTCAGCGAGCAGAAGCTGCCGGGCAAGCTGTTTCTCAATATCTCACCGGAATCCCTGGTGGAGACGGCGCACCAACCGGGGCGCACCCTGCAATTGCTGCGCGAGTTCGGTATTCCCCCCAGCCAGGTGGTGATCGAACTCACCGAGCAGACGCCCACCGATGATTTCAAGCTGTTGCAGACCGCGTTACATCACTATCGCGACATGGGCTTTGCCATTGCCCTGGATGACCTGGGCGCCGGTTACTCCAGCCTGCGTTTATGGTCGGAGCTACGCCCGGATTATGTGAAGATCGACCGCCACTTTATCGACGGCATCCACCAGGACGCGCTCAAACGCGAATTTGTCGGCTCGATCATGCAGATCGCCAAGGCCTCCCGGGCCCAGGTGATCGCCGAAGGCATTGAACTGCCGGAAGAGTTGGCGGTGTTGACGGAAATGGGCGTGGACCTGGTCCAGGGCTACCTGCTCTGCCGGCCTCAGGAGCATCCACCGCAGGAAGCACGCTTGATGCTGCCCAAGCCGGACCACGCCAATATCGCCCTGAATGAAGAAGCCAGTGACCTCAGCGCGCTGCTCATTGAACAGCCGGCGGTGGATCAAGACACGGCAACCGCCCAGGTGCTCGAAGCATTCCGTCGCCAGGCCAACCTGAACTCACTGGCGGTGCTCGATGCCCGCGACCACCCGGTGGGTATCGTGCATCGACACTCGCTGTCGGACGCGCTGCTCAAACCCTTCGCGACCGACCTGTTCGCCCGCAAGCCGATCAGCCGCCTGATGAGCGATGACTTCCTGGCCGTGGAGTTGAGCCAGTCCCTGCAACAGGTCAGCCGCTTGCTCACCAGCCGCGCGCGGCAACGCATCGAAGAAGATTTCATCATTACATTGAATGGCGACTACCTGGGCCTGGGACGGGTCATCGATGTGCTCAAACTGATCACCGAACTGAAAATCCAGCAGGCGCGCTACGCCAACCCGCTCACGCTGCTACCGGGCAACGTGCCGATCCAGCAGTGCCTGACGCGCCTGCTGCAGCAACAGCGTGAGTCGGTGATCTGCTATGTGGATATCGACAGCTTCAAGCCGTTCAACGATATCTATGGTTATGGGCGCGGGGATGAGGTGCTGTTGTGCCTGGCGCAGTGCCTGAACGACCGGGTCGATCCCAGCCGCGACTTTGTCGGGCACATCGGTGGTGATGACTTTCTGCTGGTGCTGGGCCCACAGGACTGGCGCAAACGGCTCAATCAACTGCTGGACGACTTTCACACCCAATGCCGACGTTTCTACCGCGCCGAGCACCTCGACGCCGGCTGCTTCACCGCACTCAACCGCCAGGGCGTGCGCCAGGAATTCCCCTTGCTTTCACTGTCGATTGGCGTGGTGCATTTGTATCCACAGGCCTGTGCACAACTCGATGCCAGCCAGTTGGCGGAGCTGGCGTCGCAGGCCAAGCACCAGGCCAAGGACATCGCCGGTTACAGCATCCATGTGATCGACAGCCTGGACCTGCTGCCGGCTTAAGCCTCGGCGGATTCGGGATATTCGTACTCGAACACCCGCACCACCTCCGAAGCGTGCCAGGAAGCGGCGGCCACACCGTCGGAGGGCCCGCTGAAACGCCCCAGGCGCTCCACGCATTCAAAGAACCCGGTGCGCGGCAGGCGGCTGGCACCCTGGCTGATCACCAGGGAACTGCGCAGCGGCTGCTCGGCCTTGGCGTCCAGCGCCGCCAGGTGCTCCAGGGCGGCGGCCAGGGTCTGCATCGCCGGCGTCGGGAATTGCAGGCGCTCAAGCAGCGCACGGTAGGTCAGCAGATGGCGCTGACGGCGCGCCTGGTCCAGTTCGTTGAGTAAGCCATCCCAATGTTGACGGCTGATACGTAGGCTCAAGATTCATCCCTCCAACCTGCAACGCCCAATTCCCAGGCCAGGCTGCGGCGAATGGCGGCATCCGGCTGTCGTTCACCCCTTTCGATCAAACCAAGATACGAGGGGCTGATACCCACTGTGCGCGCCAGGGTTTCGATCGCCAGGCCCTTGGCTTCACGCAGGCCGCGCAGGGCTGCGAGCGGGTGCACGTCCTGGTCGGGAGTAATCGGTGCGGCGGGGGAAGAAGCCAGTGTGGGCTGTTGCTGACCGGCCGCTTTCAGCAGCGCCTGGTACTGGTCCCATGGCAACACCGCATATTCGGGTTCGCCATTACGTGAAATGATCTGGATATCCATGACTGCCCCGTAGGATAAAAACACTTACCAAGTAAGTAATTTCCTTACTCCTTCCTTGGAAGTGTAATCCTAACAGCCACGGAGGTCGCAGGGGATAGCCCAAAGCATCAGTTTTTTTGTGGGTTTTCCTGGGCGAGCAGCTCGGGTGTGGCCGGAAGACGTTCGACCACGGCCAGCTTTTCCGGGCGTTGCGCATCGCGCCAGGCGCGAAACGCGCTGAGCTCCCCGCTCAGGGTCTTCATGACCCAGGCCAGCACGGCGATGTCGTCGAACATACCGAACATGGGAATAAAATCCGGAATCGCGTCAATCGGACTGACGAAGTACATCAGCCCCGCCACCACCGAAATCAGCGCCTTGGGGCTGATCGCCCGATACTCGCCGCGCCAGTAGGCCAGGCACAGGGCCTGAAGCAGCTTGAGGTCATCCTTGAGCTGGCCCAACCGATTGCCCTGGCTCGAGCCTTTGGCCGCGACAGCAAACAGCAGGGTTGGCAAACGACCACGCCCCAGCAAGCGTGCGGCTATAGGCAGGAAACGGGTGAAATTGAAGGGTGGTTTCATGTGTCACTCCAGTTCCATACGACAGAAAGGTTATCCACACAAATTGTGGATAACCTTGTGAACAGAGCCTTTTTTCATGGCTGAAAGCCACGGACTACAAGGCCTGCAGTCAGATCGGGCGTTTTTTGCGCACATCAGAAAATCCCAATATTTCATTGACTTGGCAGGTCTGTGCGGCTACCCGTGCTCGGGCCTAATATCAGACTGTGTCAACTTGAGGACGTTCGTTCGGATTTGCAGAGGCTTAAACGTGACAGCTGACATGCCTGCGCAGTGCCCAACCGTAACCACGATGCGAAGCGAGCCGCTCGTGATCTTGATCTTGATCTGCTTTTGATCTTAAGCGCCCCGTCAAACCACGCTGGCCGAACGCAGGCTTGAATCCGTGGGCAACCCGGCAGGACGCCGGGTTAGCCGCACTGGGCCATGGATGGCCCATTGCGGCGG
>NZ_CVTU01000096.1:307-581 GCF_900004965.1 Pseudomonas sp. 44 R 15 | reverse complement strand
AGAGCCCTTTGGTTACTTTGGGGCTTTTCCAAAGTGACCCGCCGTCAGGGCGGAACCCTAAGTAGCCGTTACCGCAGAAACGGATATGTACTCGGTCCAATCCAACATCCCGGCCAGCCCCGAGGCCGCCATCGGGGGCAAGCCCCCTCCCACATTTGGATCGCGGACCGGCAAATGATGCCGGTCGGCTCCAAGGCCGCCGCGCTTTTGCTTTTGATCTCAGGCGACCCGTTAAACCACGCTGGCCGAACGCAGGCTTGAATCCGTGGGTAAC
>NZ_CVTU01000096.1:0-257 GCF_900004965.1 Pseudomonas sp. 44 R 15 | reverse complement strand
TTTGGGGCTTTTCCAAAGTGACCCGCCGTCAGGGCGGAACCCTAAGTGGCCGTTACCGCAGAAACGGATATGTACTCGTTCCAATCCAACATCCCGGCCAGCCCCGAGGCCGCCATCGGGGGCAAGCCCCCTCCCACATTTTCACCGGGCTCGGCACAAAACACCGGTCGGCTCCAAGGCCGCCGCGCTTTTGCTTTTGATCTCAGGCGACCCGTTAAACCACGCTGGCCGAACGCAGGCTTGAATCCGTGGGTAAC
>NZ_CVTU01000010.1:0-54802 GCF_900004965.1 Pseudomonas sp. 44 R 15 | reverse complement strand
AGCAGCCGTTACCGCAGAAACGGATATGTACTCGATCTGATCCAACATCCTGGTCGGCCCAGAGGCCGCCATCGGGGGCAAGCCCCCTCCCACATTGGATCTGTGTTACTTCAGCCACTTGTTGTAATTCCACCCCCCTTCCTATAATCCCTGCGGCTTACCCAAGCCGCTGCGCGCACAACCCTGATCCATGGGTGTACGACCAATAATAATCCGCGTCCAAACGCGCAATGACCGTCAGGGATTACCGCCATGAGCCCCCCCTATAACGAGGCCACCACCGCTGCCCCGACCAACTCGACGGCTCGCGTGGCGACCGCGAGCATCGTCGGCACCGCCATCGAGTTCTACGACTTCTATATCTACGCCACGGCTGCCGCGCTGGTGATCGGCCCGGTGTTCTTCCCGCAGACGTCCGGCACCGCGCAGATGCTGGCGTCGTTCCTGACCTTCGGCATCGCGTTTATCGCCCGCCCGCTGGGCTCGGCGCTGTTCGGCCATTTTGGCGACCGCATCGGTCGCAAGTCGACGCTGGTGGCCTCCCTGCTGCTGATGGGCGTGTGTACCACCCTGATCGGCTTGCTGCCCGGCTACGACAGCATTGGCGCCTGGGCACCGATCCTGTTGTGTGTCTTGCGCTTCGGCCAAGGCTTGGGCCTGGGCGGGGAATGGGGCGGCGCGGCCTTGCTGGCGACCGAGAACGCGCCCAAAGGCAAACGCGCCTGGTTCGGCATGTTCCCGCAACTGGGCCCGTCGATTGGCTTTTTGGCGGCCAATGGTTTGTTCCTGATTTTGGCCATGAGCCTGAACGATGAGCAGTTCCGCAGCTGGGGCTGGCGCATTCCGTTCATCCTCAGCGCGGCGCTGGTGATGGTGGGCCTGTACGCACGGCTCAAGCTGCACGAGACGCCTGTGTTCGCCAACGCCGTGGCCCATGAAAAACCGGTGAAAGTGCCGCTGGTGGAGCTGTTCAGCCAGCACTGGCTGCCGGTATTGCTGGGCGCCGCGTCGATGGTGGTGTGCTATGCGCTGTTCTATATCACCACGGCGTTTTCCCTGAGTTACGGGGTGTCGACCCTCGGCTACAGCCGTGAAACCTTCCTCGGCCTGTTGTGCTTCGCGGTGCTGTTCATGGGCCTGGCGACGCCGTTGGCGGCGCTGGCCAGCGACCGCTACGGGCGCAAACCGGTGCTGATCGTCGGCGCGATCCTGGCGATACTGTCGGGTTTTACCATGGAGCCGCTGCTGACCCACGGTTCGACCTGGGCCGTAGCGTTGTTCCTGGCGCTGGAACTGTTCCTGATGGGCATAACCTTCGCGCCGATGGGTGCGCTGCTGCCGGAACTGTTCCCGACCCGCGTGCGTTATACCGGCGCTTCGGCGGCGTATAACCTGGGTGGGATCGTGGGCGCGTCGGCGGCACCGTTCTTCGCAACCAAGCTGGTGGCGATGGGCGGGCTGAGTTATGTGGGTGGGTATGTGTCGGCGGCAGCGTTGCTGAGCTTGATCGCGGTGCTGTGCCTGAAAGAGACGCGGGATAATGATTTGAACAAGGTCGCCTGAAGCCTGATCGCGATGATCGTTCCCACGCTCTGCGTGGGGAATGCTGCCCTGGACGCTCTGCGTCGGCTTTTAAAGTCGTGACGCGGAGCGTCACAGGATGCATTCCCACGCGGAGCGTGGGAACGATCGGCGTCAGGGGCGGTTTTAGAGTTCTACAACCACAGCCTGAGAAGCCCGGGTCGCCTTGGCCCGAGCAGCCTCAATCGACTCATCTCGCGCCAGCGCCACGCCCATGCGGCGCTGGCCATTGACCTCCGGCTTGCCAAACAGACGCAACGCCGTATCCGGCTCGCTCAACGCGGCGCCCAGGTTGGCGAATGCGGTCTGGGTCGACTGCCCTTCCACCAGGATCACCGCCGAAGCCGAAGGCCCGAACTGGCGGATCAACGGGATCGGCAGGCCGAGGATGGCGCGGGCGTGCAGGGCAAATTGCGACAGGTCCTGGGAAATCAGGGTCACAAGGCCCGTGTCATGGGGGCGCGGCGAGACTTCGCTGAACCACACCTGATCACCCTTGATAAACAGCTCCACGCCAAACAGACCCCGGCCGCCCAAGGCCTCGGTCACGGCTTTGGCGACGCGCTCGGACTCGGCCAGCGCAATCGGGCTCATGGCCTGGGGCTGCCAGGATTCCTGGTAGTCGCCCTTCTCCTGACGATGGCCGACCGGCGCGCAGAAGGTGGTGCCGCCGATATGGCGCACGGTCAGCAGGGTGATTTCGTAGTCGAAGTCGATAAAGCCTTCGATGATCACCCGGCCTTTACCGGCGCGCCCACCTTCCTGGGCGTAGTCCCAGGCTTTCTGCACATCGTCCGCGCTGCGCAGCAGGCTCTGGCCCTTGCCCGACGAACTCATCACCGGCTTGACCACACACGGGAAACCCAGGTCCTGCACGGCCTTGCTGTAGTCTTCGAAGGTGTCGGCGAAGTGGTATGGGGAGGTCGGCAAGTCCAGCTCTTCGGCGGCCAGGCGACGGATGCCTTCACGGTTCATGGTCAGCGAGGTGGCGCGCGCGGTCGGGATCACGGTGAAGCCTTCGGCTTCCAGCTCGACCAGGGTAGCGGTGGCGATGGCTTCGATTTCCGGCACGATGAAGTGCGGCTTCTCCGCCTCGATGACGGCACGCAAGGCGGCGCCGTCGAGCATGTTGATCACATGGCTACGGTGCGCCACCTGCATGGCGGGCGCGTTGGCGTAGCGATCCACGGCAATCACTTCAACGCCCAGGCGTTGCAGCTCGATTACCACTTCCTTGCCCAGCTCACCGCAGCCACACAGCAAAACGCGGGTCGCGGTTGGCGACAATGGAGTTCCGATTCGGGTCATCTCAGGTCCTCAGGGGAGCGGATCATGGGGGAGAAAGGCCGGCATTTTACATGAACTGTAGAGATTGGCCTCAGTTAGCAACGGCGCGCCGGCGCATGCGCCAGGCCATGACCAGCCACACCACGGTCACCCCGGCGAATTTCGACACCAGCGCGGTGCCCGCCACCGCCGGCGTCAGCGCGCCGATCAGGCCGAAGAAGATAAAGGTATCCAAGGGAATGCTCAGCGCCGAACTGATCCACAGGCGATCGTGCAACGGGCGCCGGGTGATGCTGAACACCAGCCAGTCGATGCACTCGGACACCGCGAACGCCGTGGCGCTGGCCAGGGCGATGGACGGGTCCGACGTGATATACGACAACACCAGCGCCGCCAGCATGGCGATGATCGCACCGTGGCCGAAGCGGGTTTGCACCATGTCGCGCAGAATGAAGACCAGGCCACCCCAGGCGGACCAGATCACGTCCAGGTGCGGGGCGGTGGAAAAGGCAAAGTTGATCAGCACGACGCTGCTGATGTAGGCGATCAGGAAGAGCATGGGGCGAAAACCTGTAGGAGCGAGCTTGCTCGCGAAAAACGTTAACGATGACGCGGGGAATCTGACTATACGCGGTGTTCTTGGGTTTTTCGCGAGCAAGCTCGCTCCTACAGGGGGGGGGCAGCAGTCAGGCGCCGGATTTACCAGAAACCATAAACACTAACCCACTCGCCACCGCCCGCTCATGGCACAACCCCAACACCAGCCGGCGTTCGGCATTGTCCATGCGGCTCCAACGCGTAATCTCGTCCACGGTACGCTGGCAACCAGTACAGATATCGTCATCATCCAGTGCGCAAATACTCACACAAGGCGAAGCGACAGGCCGTTCAACCGTACTCATTGTTCCTGCTCGACCAGATCACGCGCATACCGCTGCGCGTTATGCACATAGTGCGCGGCGCTGGCTTCGAGCATGCGTTTCTGCGCTTCAGTCAGCTCACGCACCACCTTGCCGGGCGACCCCATCACCAGCGAGCCATCGGGAATTTCCTTGCCTTCGCCGATCAGCGAATTGGCGCCGATGATGCAGTGCTTGCCAATCTTCGCGCCATTGAGGATCACCGCGTTGATGCCGATCAGGCTGTAATCATCGACGGTGCAGCCGTGCAGCATGGCGTTGTGGCCGATGGTCACGCCGGTGCCGAGAGTCAGCGGGTAGCCCATGTCGGTGTGCATCACGCTGCCGTCCTGCACGTTGCTGTTCCTGCCGATCAGGATCAGTTCGTTGTCGCCACGCAATACCGCGTTGAACCAGACGTTGGCGCCCTCCTCCAGCTTGACCTTGCCCACCAGCGTGGCATTGGGTGCTACCCAACTGTTGGGATGCGTCTCGACGCGGGCATCGCCCAGGCGGTATTTCATGGTTGTTCCTCACGGCTCGCCATTCAAACGATGGCTCAGATATTGATGAAGCTCTTGGGTGGCTGATGCAGGCTGATCTTGGCGTCGTCGTAGAGCAGGTTGATCAGCTCGACGATCATGATTGCCGTCAGGCCCCAGATCTTGTATTCGCCGAACCTGTAGCTTGGCACATACCAACTGCGACCCTGATAGTCGATGCGGTGGGTGTGCTCGCGTGGGTCCTGGCGGAAAAAATCCAGGGGCACGCTGAAGACAGCGGCAATTTCGGCGTCGTTGGCCAGGTACTCGACGTAATCAGGGACCACGCCCACATAGGGCGTTACACGGATACCGTGCAGGGAGATCAACGGGCTCAATGGGCCAATGACCTCGACCAGACCCGGCGGCAGGCCGATTTCTTCTTCGGCTTCGCGCAGGGCGGTAAAGATCAGGTCCGGGTCTTCGGGGTCACGGCGTCCGCCGGGAAAGGCCACTTCGCCGCCATGGGTCGACAGGCCACTGGCGCGCAGGGTCAGGATCAGCTCGGGTTCGTCACTGCGGGTAATCGGCACCAGCACCGCGGCCTCGGGGAAACGCCCGTCGGTCTCCAGCGAGTGGGGGGTGTGGTTGCTTACCCGGCGAAGTAGCTCGTCCAGCATGAGTCATCTCGGTCTGTTGGCTACCTTGCATCATGCACCAAAGCGCGCAGGCGCCCAACCCCAAAACCACCGGAGTGTCGCGAAACGACAACTTGCAGGAACGCCTGGCACCAAGCCAAGATGTGCCCACTCTCCAGGAACCCCAGCATGAATTTCTGCAGCCAGTGCGGCAAACCGGTCACCCAACGCATTCCCGAAGGCGACGCGCGCCTGCGCTATGTGTGCGATCACTGCTCGACCATTCATTACCAGAATCCCAATATCGTCGCCGGTACCGTGCCGGTATGGGGCGACAAAGTGCTGCTGTGCCGTCGCGCCATCGAGCCGCGCCTGGGTTACTGGACCCTGCCCGCGGGCTTCATGGAAAACGGCGAAACCGTGGAACAGGCCGCCATGCGCGAGACCCTGGAAGAAGCCTGCGCCCGCGTGCGCAACCTGAGCCTCTATACCTTGATCAACGTGCCGCACATCAATCAGGTGCATATTTTCTATCGCGCCGAGCTGGCCGACCTGGACTTTGCCGCAGGCATCGAAAGCCTGGAAGTGAAGCTGTTCGCCGAGGCCGACATCCCTTGGTCCGAGCTGGCTTTCCGCACGGTCGGGCGTACCTTAGAATGCTTCTTCGCTGACCGTGCGCAACAGCTGTTCCCGGTGCGCAGCGAGTCCGTGCCGCCCCAGTCCAAGCCCGCCCAATAACAAGCCGGCCACTCGTCGCCAAAGGGAAATCGTTTCAATGCGTTGGTTGCTTGCTCTGATCTGCCTGTCGTTCGCTGCCCTGTCCTCGGCCTCCACGGTGCAAACCCTCGGCGGCAAACCGGTCGAAAAGGTCCTGGTGCTCAAATCCGCCCACCAGTTGCAACTGATCAACGACGGCAAGCCGCTCAAGACCTATCGCATATCCCTGGGAAAAAACCCGAAAGGTCACAAACTGATCGAGGGCGACCGTCGCACGCCTGAGGGCTTCTACTGGATCGACTGGCGCAAGACCAGCGAACGCTTCAACCTGGCCATGCACATCTCCTACCCCAATATCAGCGACGCCGCCCGCGCGCGCCGCGAAGGGGTGAAACCGGGCAGCATGATCATGATCCACGGCACGCCCGACACCGAAGACTACCCGGAACAGTGGTTCCACACCCTGGACTGGACCGACGGCTGCATCGGCATGCGCAATGTGGACATGCGCGAAGTCTGGAGCCTGGTCAAGGACGGCACCCTGATCGAGATTCGGCCCTGATCTGCGACCGCTCGTAAAATAATTCGAAAATATTTCCTGCCCAGGGCAGCGCCTGCCGGTGAATACCAGTTCACCGCGCGCGCTGTGCGTTTGTGCGCGCAACAAAGACCTCTCTAATACCACTTGATACCATGCACCATTAGCACGCCCTGAAACCGGGGTTCGCACCGTTTTGGCAGCATTGACATGGTATTTAAGTGGTATTAATTTCCGGCCATTACCGGGCGACAACATTCCAATAACGCATCGGAAACCTGACAGATGAATCCCATCCTGGCCCTGCGCCCCGACGACAAGCAATCCACGCCGCTGTACCTGCAACTGGCCCGCAGCCTTGAAGCGGCGATCCATGCCGGCCAGTGGAAATCCGAGCAGGCCCTGCCCTCGGAGCGTGCGCTCAGCGAGCAGTTGGGCATCTCGCGGGTGACCGCCCGCAAAGCGCTGGAGGTGTTGCTTGCCCAGGGCCTGATTCGCCGCAGCCAGGGCTCCGGCACCTTTATCACGCCGCGCCTGGAACAACCGTTGTCGCGCCTGTCGGGGTTCAGTGAAATGTTGCGGCTCAAGGGCTTTGTGCCCACGTCCCAATGGCTGGAGCGCGACATCACCCCGCCGACCCACGAAGAGCTGATCCGATTGTGCCTGTCGCCCACCGACAAAGTGGCGCGCCTCAAGCGTTTGCGCAAAGCCGATGACACGGTAATGGCGATTGAAATGACCACCCTGCCCGCCTCGGTGCTGCCTCAGCCGCAAGCCATCGGCAATTCGCTGTACGAATACCTGGAAGGCATCGGCAAGCCCATCGTGCGCGCCCTGCAGCATATCCAGGCGATCAATGCGTCGGACGAGTTCGCCAGGCTGGTGGGCATCGCCCCCGGCACCGCCATGCTGCTGATGACCCGCGTGGGCTACACCGCCGACAACACGCCGATTGAAATCACCGACACCTACTGCCGCAACGACTACTACGACTTTGTCGCAGAGCTGCGCCGTCATGACTACTCCGCCGAATTGCGAATTTAGAGAACTGCCCATGTCAGAAGACAATATCCTCACGCCCAGCGGCTGGATGCGCGGCCGCCTGGTGCACGAGCACGGCAAGGTGGTCGCCGTTGAAGGCACCCCGTGCGACCCGGCCGACAACGAGCTGCCCTACTTGCTGCCAGGCTTTATCGACCTGCATGTGCATGGCGGCGGCGGTGCGGACATCATGGAAGGGGCGCACGCCTTCCAGACCATCACCCGTACCCACGTGCGGTTCGGCACCACCTCGCTACTGGCCACCACCATGACGGCGCCGGTGGAAGAAATCACCAAAGTGCTCGGTGAGCTCGGCAAGTTCTGTGAACAACGTCCGACGGGCAGCGCCCGGGTCCTGGGCGTGCACTTGGAGGGCCCTTACATCAATCCAGGCAAACTCGGTGCCCAACCCAACTTCGCCCACACCGCCTTGATGGCCGAAGTCGAAGCCTACCTGCGCCTGGCACCGATCCGGGTGATCACCATCGCCCCGGAAATCGCCGGCCACGACGGCCTGATCCGCGCCCTCAGCGAACGCGGCGTGCGCATGCAGATCGGCCATACCCTGGGCAGCTATGAAGAAGGCGTCGCCGCCCTCGCCGCCGGCGCCACCAGCTTCACGCATTTGTACAACGCCATGAGCCCGCTGCATCACCGCGAGCCGGGCATCGTCGGCGCCGCGCTGGCCCACGCCCAATACGCCGAATTGATCCCGGATTTGCTTCACGTGCATCCTGGTGCCATGCGCGTGGCCCTGCGCTCGATCCCGTGCCTGTATTGCGTCACCGACTCCACCGCCGCCGCCGGCATGCCCGATGGCGAATACAAGCTGGGCAGCCACACCGTGACCAAATGCCTGGGCGGGGTGCGCCTGGCCGACGGCACCCTGGCCGGCAGCACGCTGACCATGGACCAGGCGCTGCGCAACCTGGTGAAGATCGGCCTGCCCATCAGCGAAGCCTCACAACGCCTGTCGCAATTTCCTGCGGACTACCTGGGCCTGGAAGAACGCGGCCGCCTGCAACCCGGCAGTTTTGCCGACTGCGTGCGCCTGGACCGCTCCCTGACACTCACCGACGTAATGGTCGAAGGAGAAACCATTGACTTCAAAAATGCTTGAAGAGGCCCTGGCCTCCTGCGACGCCGTCGCCGCACAACTGCAACGCCTGGACCCGTTGCTGGAGGAAGTCGCCGGTCGCCTGCGCCGCCAGCCGCCGCAAGTGGCGATGACCATTGCCCGTGGCAGCTCGGACCATGCCGCCAGCTACTTCGCTTACCTGGCCATGCAGCATGTGGGCATTCCGGTGGCGTCGTTGCCGATGTCGGTGGTGACCCTGTTGCAGGCGCCAATGAAAGTCAGCGGCCAAGTGGCGTTCGGGTTCTCCCAGTCGGGGCAGAGCCCGGATTTGGTCAACAGCCTGCGCCTGTTGCGCAAACGCGGGGCCTTGAGCATTTCGCTGGTGAATGCCGAAGATTCGCCGCTGGAAGCCGCGTGTGAATTCCATGTGCCGCTGTGCGCCGGGCCGGAACTCAGCGTGGCCGCGACCAAGAGCTTTATCGCCACCCTCAGCGCCAGCGCGCAGTTGATCGGCCACTGGAATCAGGAAGCCGATCTGCTGCAAGCCTGCCAGGCGCTGCCCGACGGCCTGCGCGACGCCGCCAGGCAGGATTGGCGCCTGGCAGTCGACGCCCTCAAAGGCAGCCAGCGCTTGATGGTCATCGGCCGTGGCGCCGGTTTCGCCATCGCCCAGGAAGCTGCGCTCAAACTCAAGGAGACCTCGGCGATCCAGGCCGAGGCCTTCAGCAGCGCCGAAGTGCGCCACGGGCCGATGGCCTTGATCGACGAACACTACCCGCTGCTGGTGTTCGCCCCACGCGGCGCTGAACAGGCCGGCCTGCTGAGCCTGGCCGCCGACATGCGTCAACGCGGTGCCCGCGTGCTGTTGGCCGCGCCCGACGATATCGCCGAACGCGACCTGACTCTGAGCCGTGCCGAACACCCGAGCCTGGACCCGATCCTGGCGATCCAGAGTTTCTATGTGATGGCCGCCAGCCTGGCTGAGGCACGGGGCATGGACCCGGACCAGCCGCGCCACCTGAGCAAAGTCACCCGCACCCACTGAAGCGGCGTTTTCCTGATGAGTACCGTGCCCATGTCCAACAACAATAATGTACTGACCCTCAGCGCCCCCTTGAGTGGGCCGGTGCTGGCCCTGAACAGCGTCCCCGACGAAGTGTTCGCCAGCGGCGCCATGGGCGACGGTATCGCTATCGACCCGTTGAACGACTGTCTGCAGGCCCCCTGTGACGGCGTGATCATCCATGTCGCCCGCACCGGGCACGCCCTGACCATCCGCGCCGATAACGGTGCCGAGGTATTGATGCATGTGGGCATCGACACCGTGGAACTCAATGGCGAAGGCTTTGCCTTGCTGGTCAAGGAAGGCGCACGGGTGAGCCAGGGCCAGGCACTGGTGCGGTTTGACCTGGACCGTATTGCGCGTCAGTGCAAGAGCCTGGTGAGCCTGATCATCCTGACCAACAGTGATCGCTTTGAGCTGACGCCGGTGCCGCTGAAGACGGTCAAGGTCGGTGAGCCGTTGATGCACATTGCCGCGCGCTCCACCGCCACCGTTCAAGCAGCGGTGGATAACTCCAATTGCGAAGCCGGCTCCGAAGCCAGCGCCAGCGTACGCATCACCCACCGGGGCGGCTTGCATGCCCGCCCCGCCGCCTTGATCCGCAAGACGGCCCAGGGTTTCAGCAGCCAGTCGCACCTGCATTTTGCTGACAAGTCGGCGTCGTGCGACAGCCTGATTGGCTTGATGGGCCTGGGCATTGGCGAAGGCGACGAAGTGCGCGTGAGTTGCCGTGGCAAAGACGCCGAGGCCGCCTTGCAAGGGTTGCTCGCGGCATTGTCGGTAGCGGTCAGCGAAGCCCATCACGCCCCCGTGGTCGCTGCTGCGCCCCGTCGTGCCAGTGTAGAAACCGATGTGCTGCAAGGCGTTTGTGCAGCCCCCGGCCTGGTGTGCGGTCCGCTGTTCCGCCTGACCGGCATCGAGCTGCCGCAAGACACCGGCAACCATTCGGCCGCCGAACAACAACAGCGCCTCGACACGGCACTGGAGCAGGTGCGCGATGAAATCCACAGCACCCTCGAGCATGCCCGCCAACGCAAGAACGTCGAGGAAGAAGACATCTTCGCCGCCCACCTCGCGCTGCTCGAAGACCCGGCGCTGCTGGAAGCGGCCAGCGCCGCCATCGCCCACGGCAGCGCCGCCACCCATGCCTGGCGCGATGCGATCCAGGCCCAGTGCGCGGTGCTGCTGGCACTGGGCAAGCCGTTGTTTGCCGAGCGCGCCAACGACCTGCGCGACCTGCAGCAACGCGTATTGCGTGCCTTGCTGGGCGAGGCCTGGCACTTCGAACTGCCCGCCGGGTCGATCGTCAGTGCCCACGAACTGACCCCGTCGGATTTGCTGCAGTTGAGTGAGCAGCAGGCCGTGGGTATCTGCATGGCCGAAGGCGGCGCCACGTCACACGTCGCCATTCTTGCGCGGGGTAAAGGCTTGCCCTGCGTGGTCGCGTTGGGTGCCGAGGTGCTGGATGTGCCCCAGGGCCAGCGTGTGGTGCTGGACGCCGTCAATGGCCGACTGGAACTGGCCCCCACAGACGCGCGCCATGCTGAAGTGCAGCAGATTCGCGACGCGCAAAAACTGCGTTGCCAGCAGCAGCAAGCCCAGGCGCAACAACCGGCACGCACCACCGATGGCGTGAGCATTGAAATCGCCGCCAACGTCGCCTCCAGCAGCGAGGCGCGGCTGGCGTTTGAAAATGGCGCCGATGGCGTCGGCCTGTTGCGCACCGAATTTCTGTTCGTCGACCGCCGCACCGCGCCGGATGAACAGGAACAGCGCCAGGCCTATCAGGCCGTGCTGGATGCCATGGGCGACAAATCCGTGATCATTCGCACCATCGACGTGGGCGGCGACAAGCAGCTCGACTACCTGCCGCTGCCTGTCGAAGCCAACCCGGTGTTGGGCCTGCGCGGCATTCGCCTGGCCCAGGTGCGCCCGGAACTGCTCGACCAGCAACTGCGCGCCCTGTTGCAAGTCTCGCCGCTGGCGCGTTGCCGCATCCTGTTGCCGATGGTCAGCGAGGTGGACGAACTGCTGCAGATCCGCCAGCGCCTGGATGAGTTGTGCGTGGAGCTGAAACTGACGCAGCGCCCCGAACTGGGGGTGATGATCGAAGTGCCCGCCGCCGCGCTGATGGCCGAGCAATTGGCCGAACACGCAGACTTTTTGTCCATCGGCACCAATGACCTGTCCCAGTACACCCTGGCCATGGATCGCGACCACGCAGGCTTGGCCGCCCGCGTCGATGCGCTGCACCCGGCCTTGCTGCGGCTGATCGCCCAGACCTGTGCCGGTGCGGCCAAGCATGGGCGTTGGGTCGGTGTGTGCGGCGCCCTGGCCTCCGACCCGCTGGCCACGCCGGTGCTGGTCGGCCTGGGCGTCAGCGAGCTGTCGGTAAGCCCGCCGCAGATCGGAGAAATCAAGGACCGCGTCCGCCACCTGGACGCGGCGCAATGCCGGCAACTGAGCCTTGAGCTGCTCGACCTGAGCAGTGCCAAGGCCGTTCGCCACGCCTGTCAACACCACTGGCCGCTGAGCTGAAAACAACAAGAATAGGGAGACACGCCATGTACCAACACTTTATCGAAGGCCTGCAACGCCTGGGCCGCGCCCTGATGCTGCCGATTGCGATCCTGCCAATCGCCGGCCTGCTGCTGCGCCTGGGCGACACGGACTTGCTCAACATCGCGGTGATGCACGATGCCGGGCAAGCGATCTTCGCCAACCTGGCGCTGATCTTCGCCATCGGCATCGCCGTCGGCTTTGCCCGCGACAACAACGGCACGGCCGGCCTGGCCGGGGCGATTGGCTACCTGGTGATGATCTCGACCCTCAAGGTGATGGATACCACCATTAACATGGGCATGCTCGCCGGTATCGCCAGTGGCCTGATGGCGGGCGGGCTGTATAACCGCTTCAAGGACATCAAGCTGCCGGAGTACCTGGCGTTCTTTGGTGGGCGACGGTTTGTGCCGATTGTCACCGGCTTCAGTGCAGTCGGTCTGGGGGTGATCTTCGGCTTGATCTGGCCGCCGATCCAGCACGGCATCAACAGCTTCGGCGTGTTGCTGATGGAGAGCGGCAGCCTGGGCGCCTTCGTGTTTGGCGTGTTCAACCGCCTGCTGATCGTCACCGGCCTGCACCACATCCTCAACAATATGGCGTGGTTCGTGTTCGGCACCTTCACCGACCCGGCAACCGGCGCGGTAGTGACCGGCGACCTGACCCGCTACTTCGCCGGCGACCCCAAAGGCGGCCAATTCATGACCGGCATGTTCCCGGTGATGCTGTTCGGCCTGCCCGCCGCGTGCCTGGCGATGTACCGCAACGCGTTGCCGGAGCGCCGCAAAGTGATGGGCGGGATTTTCCTGTCGATGGCGCTGACCTCGTTCCTGACCGGGGTGACCGAGCCGATTGAATTTGCCTTCATGTTCCTGGCGCCGTTCCTCTACTTGCTGCATGCACTGCTCACCGGCCTGTCGATGGCCGTGACCAACCTGCTCAATATCCACCTCGGCTTTACCTTCTCCGGTGGCTTTATCGACATGGTGCTGGGCTGGGGCAAGTCCACCAACGGCTGGCTGGTGGTACCGGTAGGCCTGGCCTACTCGGTGATCTACTACACGGTGTTCAGCTACTGCATCCGCCGCTTCAACCTGAAGACGCCGGGTCGGGAAGATATACAGGTGGTGCAGGCCGAAGCAATGAGCGATAACCAGCGCGCCACGGCTTATATCCAGGCGTTGGGTGGTGCTGAGAATCTGCTGAGTGTAGGTGCCTGCACCACGCGCCTGCGGCTGGACATGGTGGATCGCAACAAGGCGGTGGATACGCAGTTGAAAGCGCTGGGCGCCATGGCTGTAGTGCGGCCGGGGAATGGGGGAAGTTTGCAGGTGGTGGTTGGGCCGATGGCCGATAGCATTGCTGATGAAATTCGCTTGGCGATGCCGGGGTTTGTTGCAGCAGCGTCTGTAGCGGTTGCGCCTGTGGATAAGCCGGTGGCTGTGAATGTACACGAGGCAGAAAAATGGCTGAATGCGCTGGGGGGCCGGGGGAATGTGCGCCAGCTGGAAGCGGTAGCGATGACCCGGTTGCGGGTAGAGTTGGGTGATGATTCAGGGTTGTCTGAGGCTCAACTTACTGCGCTCGGTTGCCAGGGTGTGAGTCAGCTTGAGAGCGGTGTTTGGCACCTGTTGATTGGGGACAAGGCGTCCGGGTTGGGTGAGGCGCTGGAGCGGTTGGTTGCCCGCCCAATCAACGCCTGATCGATCGTTCCCACGCTCCGCGTGGGAATGCCGCCCCGGACGCTCCGCGTCCCGCCGTGCGCAAGGGTGACGCAGAGCGTCACAGGATGCATTCCCACGCGGAGCGTGGGAACGATCAGTTGGCGGTGGCTGTTGACACTTCGTGAAGATCCAGCACTCGATCCACCATCAGCTGGATCCCTTCCACCATACGATGAATCCCCAGCACTGCATCACGCTGGGGGCCGTCAACATCAAAAGCCAGATTCCCCGCCAGTGCCTGTACGGATGCCAGGTCTTGGGAGGCGTTGGCGAGCAGGGTTTCGCTGTTCAGGTGGGTCAGGACGGTGAAGATTTGGTCGGTGGGCGGAGAATCAGATGGGGGGGTTGGGCTGTCTTTGATCATGGTAAACCTCCTGAAAAATAGGAGCTGCCAGCATCACTTGCAGATGATGGGTGGCAGCTGTGCGCGGGCCTGCAAGACCGAGTCAGAAGCACCTCGGCAGACCCAAAGGTCTCCCGCGCACAGCCACCAGAAAACGATGACCATGAAAAGCGCCACGATTATAGCGGCGCTTCCGAGCCTCTAATATTATTTCGGCGGGCTTGCAGTCCCGGTCACTGAATTGGCAGCGACTCGAGAAGGTTAGTTGTGCGAGTTCCGACAGACAACCTGAAAGGCTTGTCGGAAATGTCTGAGGCGCCTGGGCGGACGCCATCGGGGGCAAGCCCCCTCCCACAGTTGACCGAGTTTCATCGTTGGAATGCAGTTGAATGTGGGATGGGGCTTGCCCCCGATGAGGCCCTTGCAGCCAACAAAAAACCCACCGGCCAAACTGGCCCGGCGGGTTTCTTGTTTATGCAGCCAGCCGATCAAGAATCCGCCAGGCTTTAGCCACCGAACACCAGGCTTACCGACTGGGCCCCCGCATTCTTGACGGTGAAATCCTTTGCCTGCGCGGCGGTCCTCAACGTGTAGGTGTAATTGGACGAAGCGGTCCACTGTGCTTTGGGCGACTTCTGATTCGTGATAGCAGGCACGCTGCCAATATCGGTAAACGTACCGTTGCCTTTATCATCCAACATGCCGTTGCTTGCGCTGCCTTCGCCAAAGTTGTTGCTCTCGGAAAGAATGTTGGCGTTTTGCGCCAGTGTAAAACCGAGATGAAACTTGTTGATGTAGTTGTTATAGACATGGAAGTAGCCATAACGCATCAACCCCGGTGCGCGCACTTCCATATTCTCGAAGCGATTATGGCAAATAGTCAGCCGTGGGAAGCCATTGAAGGCTGTGTTGTTGTCATCGCTCGGATGGCCCAGGATCAGGCCATACTTGTGATTGCCGAAAAAACAGTTGCTGATGGTCGCGTAGTCGGCCTTGTCGCCGATGTATAACAGCTTGTCGAGGCTGCCATCGTTGGCGGACCAGTCATGGCCGTCAAAGGAGCAGTGATCGATCCAGTACTTGCTGCCGTAGTTGAGGTACAGCTGGATATCATCATTGGCCTTGATACCCGCCGAGTGCTGGAAAACGATGTTCTGAAAAATGATGTTTTGCGACTCAGGTGTCGCACGCAAGTGAATGTTGTTGAGCGTGCGGTTCTGGAACGAGCCGACCAGGGTTTTATTTGAACCCATGGAGACCTTGGTCAAACTGGACGCCGAGATATTGCTGTTGATCACCAGCACGCGGGGTGTGGAACCGGCAATATTGGTTTTGAGCTGATCCAGGTTAGTGATGCTGACAACCGGACCGGACCAGCCGCCAGTGACCTTAGCGGCTTTGGCGAAGCCGGTCATGCCGGTGAGTTTACTTTCTGGATAAGACATAGGAGTTCCCTCTCTTTCAACATGGGACCCGATGATCGAGTCAAGGATGAAACATGACCGTCCTGGTCATGTGCACAGTGGGATGAGCGGCGGCGCAACCTACCGAACGTGGCAAGTTACCGCAGCCCCGCAAACTGTACATTTATACAGTGTCATGTGAAAGAAATGGCGTCAAGCGTGGATTGATCGTTGCCATGTTCCGCGCGGGAATGATCAGTTGGCGGGGGCTGCTGACACTTCGTGAAGATCCGGCACTCGATCCCCCATCAACTGAATGCCCTCCACCATCCGATGAATCCCCAGCACTGCATCACGCTGGGGGCCGTCGACAATCGAGATAGTCGCAGGGAGGCTATTGAGACAGGTTCCGACGGGCAACCTGAAAGGCTTGTCGGAAAGGTCTGAGGCGCCTGGGCAGACGCCATCGGGGGCAAGCCCACTCCCACAGTGGAGCGAGTTTCATCGTTGGAATGCAGTTGAATGTGGGAGGGGGCTTGCCCCCGATGAGGCCTTGAAAGGCAACAAAAAACCCGCTGACCAAACTGGCCCAGCGGGTTTCTTGTTTATGCAGCGTGCGAATCAAAACTCCGCCAACTGCCACACCTCATACGCCGGTGTCTCATACGGATGGCTCAGTTTCAACGCAGCCACAACCGCCACGATCAACGCATCCGCCACCACCAGCTCAACCTTCCACTCCTCAACCACTTCAACCTGGCCCACTTGCCCGATGAACGGCTGACTGCCGTCCAACGCGCGGAATTGGCCCTGGCCCAGCACTTGCCAGGCGCAGCTGTCGTAGTCGCCGATGCGCCCGCCGCCGGCTGCGAAGACGGCGGTTTTCACCGTCTCCACGTGGCTGTCGGGTACGAAGAAGGCGAGCTTGTACACCGCCTTAGTTCACCCACACACGGGCGTTGCGGAACATGCGCATCCAGGCGCCGTCTTCGTTCCACTCTTCCGGGCGCCACGAGTTTTGCACGGCGCGGAATACGCGCTCCGGGTGCGGCATCATGATGGTGACGCGACCGTCGCGGCTGGTGAGGCCGGTGATGCCGCGCGGCGAGCCGTTCGGGTTGGCCGGGTAGCTTTCGGTGACCTTGCCGTGGTTGTCGACGAAACGCAGGGCCACGGTGCCGGACAGGTCGGCTTCGAGCAGGGCTTCTTCGCTGGCGAACTCGGCATGGCCTTCACCGTGGGCGATGGCGATCGGCATACGCGAACCGGCCATGCCCTGCAGGAAGATCGAGTTGGATTCCTGCACCTGCACCATGGCGACACGGGCTTCGAACTGCTCGGAACGGTTACGCACAAAGTGCGGCCAGAACTCGCTGCCCGGGATCAGTTCGCTGAGGTTGGACATCATCTGGCAACCGTTGCACACGCCCAGGGTGAAGCTGTCGTTACGCTCGAAGAACCCCTGGAACGCGTCGCGGGCGCGGCTGTTGAACAGCGCCGACTTGGCCCAGCCTTCACCGGCACCCAGTACGTCGCCGTAGGAGAAACCACCGCAAGCTACGAGACCTTTGAACTCATTGAGGTCAACGCGACCGGCGAGGATGTCGCTCATGTGCACGTCGATCGCATTGAACCCGGCACGGTCGAACGCCGCCGCCATTTCCACCTGGCCGTTGACGCCCTGCTCACGCAGCACGGCAACCTGTGGGCGAATACCCTTCTTGATGTAGGGCGCGGCGATGTCCTGGTTGACGTCGAAGCTGAGCATGGTGCTCAGGCCCGGGTTGTCTTCTTCCAGGATCGCGTCGAATTCCTGCTCGGCGCAGTCGACGTTGTCGCGCAGGCGCTGGACCTGGTAGCTGGTCTCGGCCCACTGGCGCTGCAGCAAGCGGCGCTGACCGGTAAAGACCGTGTCACCGTTGAACGAGATAGTAACTTCGCCGTTGTTGATCGGCTGGCCAATGACCGCCACGCACTCGGCAAGACCGGCAGCGCTGAACTGTGCGAGCACGTCCGGGGTAGCGTCCTGGCGCACTTGAATCACCGCACCCAACTCTTCGTTGAACAGGATGCCGTTGATCTCGGCGGCATCCTCGGCAACGCTGTCGAGCACGATGTTCAGGCCGCAGTGACCGGCGAAGGCCATTTCTACGACGCTGGTCAGCAAACCACCGTCGGAACGGTCGTGGTAAGCCAGCAGGTGACCGTCGGCATTCAGGCCCTGGATCACGGCGAAGAAGGCCTTGAGGTCTTCGGCGTCGTCGACATCCGGCGCGTGTTTGCCGAGCTTGCCGTGAGTCTGCGCCAGGATCGAGGCGCCCATGCGGTTCTGGCCACGGCCCAGGTCGATCAGGATCAGATCGGTGGTGCCCTTGTCCATGCGCAGTTGCGGGGTCAGGGTCTGGCGGATGTCGGTGACCGGCGCGAAACCGGTCACGATCAACGACAGTGGCGAGGTGACGCTCTTGTCGGTGCCGTCTTCGTTCCAGCGGGTGGCCATGGACATGGAGTCCTTGCCCACCGGAATGGTAATACCCAGCTCAGGGCACAGCTCCATGCCGACCGCTTTAACCGTGTCGTACAGGCGCGCATCTTCACCCGGGTGACCGGCAGCGGACATCCAGTTGGCCGACAGTTTGATGTCGGACAGCTTGCCGATACGCGAGGCCGCGATGTTGGTGAGGGTTTCACCAATGGCCATGCGGCCCGACGCCGGAGCGTCCAGCAGGGCCAGCGGCGTGCGCTCGCCCATGGCCATGGCTTCACCGGTGTACACGTCGAAGCTGGTGGCGGTGACGGCAACGTCAGCCACCGGAACCTGCCACGGGCCGACCATTTGGTCACGGGCCACGAGGCCGGTGATGGTGCGGTCGCCGATGGTAATCAGGAAGCTTTTGCTCGCCACGGCGGGGTGGTGCAGCACGCGCTCGATGCTGTCGGCCAGCTCAAGGGGGCTTGGGTCGAAATCATCGCCCAGCTCGGCTTCACGCACGGCCGAACGGTGCATGCGCGGGGCTTTGCCCAGCAGCACTTCGAGTGGCATGTCCACCGGGCTGTTGCCGAAGTGGCTGTCTGTAACAGTAAGCTGCGGCTCGGCCGTGGCTTCGCCGACCACGGCAAACGGGCAGCGCTCACGTTCGCAGATGGCCTGGAAGCGCGCAAAATCTTCAGGGCCGACGGCCAGCACGTAGCGTTCCTGGGATTCATTGCTCCAGATTTCGTGCGGGGCCATGCCCGGCTCGTCGTTTGGAATATTGCGCAGTTCGAAACGGCCACCACGCTCGCCATCGTTGACCAGTTCCGGGAAGGCGTTGGACAAACCGCCAGCACCGACGTCGTGGATGAAGCTGATCGGGTTCTTGTCGCCCAACTGCCAGCAACGGTCGATGACTTCCTGGCAGCGGCGTTCCATCTCGGGGTTTTCGCGCTGGACGGAAGCGAAGTCGAGGTCCGCCGAGCTGGTGCCGGTGGCCATGGAGGACGCTGCGCCGCCGCCCAGGCCGATCAGCATGGCCGGGCCGCCGAGTACGATCAGCTTGGAACCGACCAGAATCTCGCCCTTCTTGACGTGTTCTTCACGGATGTTGCCCATGCCGCCGGCCAACATGATCGGCTTGTGGTAGCCGCGCACTTCATCGCCACGGGGGGTGGTGATGGACTGTTCAAAGGTACGGAAGTAACCGGTCAGCGCCGGACGCCCGAATTCGTTGTTGAACGCGGCGCCGCCCAGCGGGCCTTCGATCATGATGTCCAACGCGGTGACGATGCGCTCAGGCTTGCCGTACGGCACTTCCCACGGCTGTTCGAAGCCCGGGATCTGCAGGTTCGATACGGTGAAACCGGTGAGGCCCGCCTTGGGCTTGGCGCCACGGCCGGTGGCGCCTTCATCGCGAATTTCGCCGCCCGAACCGGTGGCCGCGCCAGGGAACGGGGCAATCGCGGTCGGGTGGTTGTGGGTTTCAACCTTCATCAGGATGTGCACCGGCTCCTGCACCGCGCCGTATTGGCGGGTTTCCGGGTCCGGGAAGAAGCGGCCGGCGACGGAGCCGACGATCACCGAGGCGTTGTCCTTATAAGCCGACAGAACACCTTCGCTGTGCATCACGTAGGTGTTCTTGATCATGCCGAACAGGCTTTTTTCCTGGCTCTGGCCGTCGATGTCCCAACTGGCGTTGAAGATCTTGTGACGGCAGTGCTCGGAGTTGGCCTGGGCGAACATCATCAGTTCGATGTCGTGGGGGTTGCGCTTCAAGCCGTTGAAGGCGTTGACCAGGTAGTCGATCTCGTCTTCGGCCAGGGCCAGGCCCAGTTCGGTGTTGGCCTTCTCGAGGGCGGCGCGGCCACCGCCAAGCACGTCAATCGCAGTGAGCGGCTTGGGCTCGGCGTGGCTGAACAGGCCGGCAGCCTGTTCCAGCTGGCTGACGATGATCTGGGTCATGCGGTCGTGCAGGCTGCTGGCGATCAGCTCGGCGTCGGCGTCGCTGAACTGGCCGGCCACGTAGAACGCGATACCACGCTCCAGGCGCTGGATTTTATCCAGGCCGCAGTTGCGGGCGATGTCGCTGGCCTTGCTCGACCACGGCGAGATGGTGCCGAACCGCGGCAGAACCAGGAACAGGCGACCGGTCGGCTCTTGAACGGGAACGCTTGGGCCGTACTTCAGAAGGCGTGCGAGCACTTGCTGTTCGTCGGCGGTCAAGACGCCGGTTACGTCGGCGAAGTGAGCAAATTCAGCATACAGGCCTGTAACAGCTGGAACCTTCTGGCTCAGTTGCTCAAGGAGTTTGCTGTGGCGAAAGGCAGAAAGGGCAGGAGCGCCGCGCAGGATCAACATCTTCGGGACAGCCTCGGGAAGGGGTGTGCTTTGAGGCCGTGCATTCTAGCGTAAACCTTCGCCCACGGCACCCGAAACGCTACCGCTGGCCGCTGCCGAACGTCAGTTGGCACGGTTTGCGCGGCGCCGGGGGATAATCCATGGCCTCGGGCGCAGATATTTTAACCGTCACAATCACGCGCCAGGCCGCGTTTCTGCGGGATACAGCACAGTTTTGCAGCGACTAGCAGACAAGTGTGCCGCTGTCGAGATATGGCGCCGTGGGCCGTTTGCGTATACTGCGCAGATGTTCTCCCCAACTGCTTTGCGCCCGCGATGCGCCAAATGGCTCATCGCAACCGGACTCTTCCTGATGCTCAGCGCCTGTGTTGATAAACCCAGCACGCTCGAGCGAATCAAGGAGGATGGCGTATTGCGGGTGGTTACCCGGAACAGCCCCGCTACGTATTTCCAGGACCGCAACGGTGAAACCGGTTTCGAATACGAACTGGTCAAGCGCTTTGCCGATGACCTGGGCGTCAAGCTGGAAATCGAAACCGCCGATAACCTCGATGACCTGTTCGGCCAGTTGGGCAAGCCCAACGGCCCGGTGCTCGCCGCTGCCGGCCTGGTCAGCAGCGAACAGCGCCAGCAGCAGGTGCGTTTTTCCCACCCGTACCTCGAAGTGACGCCGCAGATCATCTACCGCAACGGTCAGTCACGGCCGACCAATGCGGCGGACCTGGTCGGCAAGAAGATCATGGTGCTCAAGGGCAGCACCCACGCCGAGCAGTTGGCGGCGCTTAAAAAGCAGAATCCTGCCATCGAATACGAAGAGTCCGACGCCGTTGAAGTAGTCGACTTGCTACGCATGGTGGACGAAGGACAAATCGACCTGACCCTGGTGGACTCCAATGAAGTCGCCATGAACCAGGTGTACTTCCCCAACGTGCGGGTCGCATTCGACCTCGGCAATGCCAGCAACCAGAGCTGGGCCGTGGCCGCCGGCGTTGACAACAGCCTGCTCAACGAGATCAACAGTTACCTGGACAAGGTCGAGAAGAACGGCACCCTCCAGCGTCTGAAAGATCGCTATTACGGGCACGTCGATGTACTGGGTTATGTCGGCGCTTATACCTTCGCCCAGCATTTGCAACAGCGCCTGCCCAAGTACGAAAAGCACTTTCGCGCCTACGCCAAGGAAGAAAAGGTCGACTGGCGACTGTTGGCGGCCATCGGCTATCAGGAATCGCTGTGGCAGCCGGCGGTGACGTCCAAGACCGGCGTGCGCGGCTTGATGATGCTGACCCAGAACACCGCCCAGGCGATGGGCGTGTCCAATCGTCTGGACGCCAAACAAAGCATCATGGGCGGCGCCAAGTACCTGGCCAAGATCAAGGACGAGCTGGACGACAAGATCGCCGAGCCCGACCGCACCTGGTTTGCCCTCGCCGCCTACAACGTCGGCACCGGGCACCTGGATGACGCGCGCCTTCTGGCCAAGAAGGAAGGCCTGAACCCGAATAAATGGCTGGATGTGAAGAAAATGCTGCCGCGCCTGTCGCAGAAGCAGTGGTACAGCAAGACCCGCTACGGTTATGCCCGGGGCGGCGAGCCGGTGCATTTTGTGGCGAACATCCGACGCTACTACGACATTCTGACCTGGGTGACCCAGCCGCAGCTGGAAGGTAACCAGGTGGTGGAAGGCAACCTGCATGTGCCGGGTGTGGACAAGACCAAGCCGCCGGAAGAGACCCCGCAGTTATAAACCCGATGCTCCAGACACCATAGAGCAATGTGGGAGGGGGCTTGCCCCCGATGGCGGTGGATCAGTCACCTTATGTAGTGACTGACACTCTGCTATCGGGGGCAAGCCCCCTCCCACATTTTGATCTCTACTTGGCTTGGAGGCCGGTGAGCAGATGGACGACGCCTCCCGTCAACACCATGACGCCCGGTACGCCCGCTGCCTTCAGCGCAGCCTCATCCAACCGCCCCGCCTCTTTCAACTGCACCCGCACCCGCGTCAGCGCCACGCGTTGTTGCGACGTGAGGTTGGCCTCGCCGCCCAATGCACTCAACACATCGACCGGTAACAGGTTCTCCCCCGCCGGCGCCGCGACCGTTTCCGCAATCAGATCCGGCGTCAGGGCTTTCCAGAACGCCTGCTGCAATTTCTCGAACATGCTCAATGCTCCACGACAGATGAGGTTTCAACGGTGGCGGCGTGGTACAGGCGCAAGGCCTCACGCACCTGGCCGGCTTCTTCCAGGCCCAGCACCTGACGGGCGATGATCTGGCAGTCGGCCAGGTCCAGTTCACGCACGGTGGCCTTGATGCTCGGGATCAACGGCACGCTGACCGACAGTTCATCCACACCCAGCCCGATCAGCACCGGCACCGCCAGGGTTTCGGAGGCCAGTGCACCGCAGACGCCCACCCACTTGCCATGGGCATGGGCGGCCTTGACCGTGGCCGCGATCAGGCGCAGCACCGCCGGGTGAAAACTGTCGGCCTGGCTGGCCAGCCGTGGGTGGTCGCGGTCCATGGCCAGGGTGTATTGGGTCAGGTCATTGGTACCGATGGAAAAGAAATCCACATGGGGCGCGAACACATCCGCCATCAACGCGGCGGACGGCACTTCAATCATGATGCCCAGCTTTGGCAACTCGCTGAGCCCGAGTGCCCGCGCTTCCTCCTCGAGCACCTTGCGCGCCAGATGCAGTTCCGAAAGCAGGCTGACCATCGGCAACATGATGTGCAGCCGCGCCAGCCCGGCACAGGCAAGGATTGCGCGAAACTGTTCACGCAACAGTTCCGGCCGCTCCAGGCACAGGCGAATACCGCGCAATCCCAGGAACGGGTTGGTTTCGGCTTCCATCGGTACATAGGCCAGCGGTTTGTCGCCGCCGACATCCAGGGTGCGCACCACCAGATTGCGCTCGGTGCCCAGGGCACGGGCAATCGCACGATAGGTGCCGGCCTGCTCGGCGGGGCTGGGCGCGCGGTTGCGGTCCAGGTAGAGGAGTTCCGAACGCAGCAGACCGACGCCCTCGCCGCCCAGGGCCAGGGACTGCTCCACTTCCTGCAACGAGGCAACGTTGGCCGTGACGTCGACGTGACGGCCGTCGCGGGTGACGGCAGCCTGGGCGGCCGCGGCCACTTCGCGCTGACGTCGCAACCCCTGCCGCGCACGGGCCGCCTGCAAGTGGTCAATGTCGACCTGATCCGGCGCCAGGTGCAGTTCGCCCTTGTCGGCGTCGAGCAGCACGTGCGTACCCTCGGCCAACGCCAATACGTCAGCGGGCGCACCGCAGAGGGCGGGCATGCCCAGCGCACGGGCGAGGATTGCGACGTGACTGGTAGCCCCGCCGCCCACCGTGACAAATCCCATCACCTTGCTGGTATCGAGATTCGCCGTTTGCGAGGGGGTCAGTTGCTCGGCGATCAGGATCGCCTGCTCCGGCAGCGCCCAGGCGCGATCCTCGACACCCAGGATCAGTTTAAGCACGCGCCGGCCGACGTCGGACAGGTCTGCCGCACGCTCGGCGAGCAACGTATTGCCCAGGCCCTGGAACAATTTAGCCGTGGCGGCGGTGGCGCTGTTCCAGGCGAATGCTGCGCTCTTGCCCTTGGCCAGCAACAGGTGGGCCTGCTCAAGCAGCGTCGGGTCTTCAAGCAACTCCTGATGGGCGCGGAAGATATCCGCCTGGGCACTGCCGGCGGCGCCGGCCTGCAAGCGTTGCAACGCCTCATTGGCCGCCAGCAGGCCACGCGTCAATGCATCGCGCTCGGTGGCTTCGCCTGCACCGGCTTCATTGACTACCAGCTCAGGTTCAGCCACCTGGACCACCTGGCCGAACGCCGAGCCCGGTGATGCACATACGCCGCGCATCAGCGTGGCCGACGACACCGGCGCGACAGGTTCGACCGGCTCGATCGGAGCCACCACCGTTTCGCCACACCCCTCGGCCAACAACGCCGTCAATGCCCGGATCGCGGCCTGCGCGTCCTCCCCCGCCGCGCTCACCTGCAAGGTGTCGCCCTGAACGGTTTGCAGCGCCATGATCGCCACCAACGACTTGGCGTTGGCGCTCTGGGTCTGCTTGTGCAGGTAGAGGCTCGAACTGAAGCCTTTGGCCGCCTGGGCCAGCACCGCCGCAGGGCGAGCGTGCAAGCCGTGGGCATTGAGCAAGGTCAGCGGTTTGGAAAACAGCGCCGAGCCCTGCTGTTCATTCGCGTCTGCCGCTGCCTCGCCGGGCGACAGTCGCAGCACCGGCCGGCCCTCCTCAATCATGTCGGCCTGCGCCGCCAGCACCACAAACGGCTCGCCACTGACCACCAGCATCAAGGTCAACAGACTGCGCGCATTGAGCGCCACATAGTCGGCGTCGAACTCGATCAACGGCTGGCCGGCCGTCACCCGCTGGCCCTCTTCGACCAGGCGGGTAAAGCCCTTGCCTGCCAGGCTCACGGTGTCCAGGCCGATATGCATCAGCACCTGTACGCCGTTGTCGTCGGTGACGCTGACCGCATGGCCGCTGTCCTGGATATTGCTGATCACTCCGGCGAGCGGTGCACAGAGGGTCTGCGAGGTGGGATCGATGCACACACCATCACCGATCATGCGGCTGGAAAATACCGGGTCCGGCACCTGATCCAGCGCCAGCAGCATTCCGGACAGGGGTGCCAGCAGTTCCAGGGGTTGAGAGGGGTTCATGGCTTCACCTGTAGTGTTGTCTTTAACATTCATTGAGTGGATACGAATCCTGGGATTGCGCAGATCAAATGTGGGAGGGGGCTTGCCCCCGATGACGGCGGACCAGTCAATGCATGCGTTGACGGTGACACCGCATCACGGGCAAGCCTGCTTCCACATTAAATTCGCGGGTCATTTCCACCAGTATTCAACTTGCACCCCCATGTTCGACCCATGCCGCGCCGTGCCGTAGGCACCGGTGTCGGACAACGCCGAACCTGCCGCCAGCTCATTCGCCGCGCGCTTGGCCGCCTGGTTCCAAGTGGCATAGGTGTAGTACAAGCGCACTTCCGGCCGTGCCCAGAATTCCGGGCCCTTGGGCGACCAGGTCGGCGCGAAGGTGAATTTGCTCAGCTTGCGCGTACCGCCCGTGGCCTCGACCTGATCGTGCCCCAGCTCGGTGACCAGTTTGAATTGCTCGCTGATGGCATACGCCGGGCGCACGCCGAGCGACAGCCAGTTCAGGTCCTGACGCCCGGGCCGCACATCCTTCTGGTACACCGCCTGCACCTGCCCGCCAAAACGCGGGGTCAGTTGCCAGTCGAAAAACTCCACGGCACGGTAGCTTTTGCTGCTGTTGTCCAACCGCGTATTGCCGGTGTAGCCCAGGCCGGTGCCAGGACCTTCGCCATACTGCAACGCGAATTTGTTCTTGCCGCCCAGGAACGCGCTTTGCACATGCTGCGCGGTCAACGCCCAGCCGCTGTTGGTGTCACGCCCGCCAGCCTTTTGGATGTAGCTCAAGCCAAGCTCCAGTTCGCCGCCAGGGTTGGTGTTGAAGCCGGCCACGTTGAAGTCATGCCGGGTGGCGTATTCCTTCTGGTAGAGGTTGTCTTTGCGTGACAGCGCGTAGCTGTATTTCAAGCCGCCGATCAACACATCCTCGATCCCGCCACCGGTGGCGCTCTGGTTCCAGTAGTAGAAGTCGGAGATATGGATGTCGTTACGCTTGTAGTAACGCCGCCCGGCCCACAGCGAACCGCCATTGAGGCTGGGCAGGTTGGACCATTGCGCATACATCTGCGGCATACGCGCAGAGCCGTTGTCCTCGCCCTGGAATTTGAGGGAGCGGTCGTACTTGTTATAGAGCGACGCCATGGCATCGACGCTGAGCACCGAGCCATCGTCGAAGGTCAGCAGGTCCTGGCGCAACTCAAGTTCGCCGTACTGCTCGCATTCGTTGCCCAGGCGGTATTTGGTTTGCGCGCCCGGCAATTGGAAGCACTGCTGCTTGCCGCTGCCGGTAGAGGTGCCGGCGCCGCTGCGCAGGTAACCGCCAAACTCCAGGGCTTGAGCACCAAAGGGCAGGCTCAGGCAGGATGCAACGAGGCCCAGCTTTATTGTTGTTTTCATAAAGCACTCCGATATTTTTATTGTTTTTCTTACTGTCTTGCGTGACGCGATCGCCTGTAGGAGCGGGCTTGCTTGCGAAGCACTTCCAGGCTCCGCGCTGCACCTGGAAGGGCGCGTTATCGTTGACGATCTTCGCGAGCAAGCTCGCTCCTACAGGCGGCATTTCAACCAGTCAGGTGCAGCACAAACGATTCGTACGGGCGCAGCGCCACCGCGCCGGTACGCACCGGGCAGTCGGGGTAATTGCTGATCAGCAAGCGTTGCTCGCTCGCTGCGTTGACGAGCTGATCGGGCAACTGGATTTCACATGGCGTGCCGTAGAAGTTGTTGACCACCAGCAAGCGTTCGCCCCGGCCTTCGCGCAGATACGCCCAGACCTGGGGATGGCCTTGCAGCAGTTCGCGGTAAATGCCTTCCTGGATCAGGGGTTCACGGCGACGCAAGGCGATCAGCGCGCGGTAGTGATGCAGCACCGAGTCAGGATCATCCCGTTGGCGCTCGACGTTGATCTGCGCCGCATTGGCCGGGATGCCGATCCACGGCTCGCCGCTGCTGAAACCGGCGCCGGGCTGACTGTTCCACTGCATCGGCGTGCGACCGTTGTCGCGAGACTTCTGCATGATCGCGGCCATGCTCGACGCCTCGGATTCACCGGCATTGCGCTTGAGGCGAAAGATATTCAGGGTCTCCACATCACGGTATTGGTCGATCCTGTCGAAGCCCGGATTGGTCATGCCCAGTTCCTCACCCTGGTAGACATAAGGCGTGCCCTGGAGCAAGTGCAGTGCGGTGGCGAGCATCTTGGCCGACACCACGCGATGCTCGCCGTCATCGCCAAACCGCGAGACCACCCGGGGCTGGTCGTGGTTACACCAGAACAGCGCGTTCCAGCCGCCACCGGCCTGCATGCCCGACTGCCAGTCGGAGAAGATCTGCTTGAGTTGCAGGAAATCGAACTCGGCCTCCACCCACTTCTGCAGGTTCGGGTAATCGACTTTCAGGTGATGAAAGTTGAAGGTCATCGACAGTTCTTTCGACGCCGGATTGGAGTAGCGAATGCAGTGCTCCAGGCTGGTGGAGGACATTTCGCCGACATTGATCAGGTCATGGCCCTCAAAGACTTCGCGGTGCATTTGCTGCAGGTAGTCATGCACGTTGGGGCCGTCGGTGTAGAAGCGCCGGCCATCGGTGTGGTCGTCGGGGAAATCCGCGGGTTTGGAGATCAGGTTGATCACATCCAGGCGAAAGCCGCCCACGCCCTTGTCACGCCAGAAGCGCATCATCTTGAAGACTTCGGCGCGCACCTTGGGGTTGTCCCAGTTGAGGTCGGCCTGGGTGTGGTCGAACAGGTGCAGGTAGTACTGGCCGGTTTGCGCCTCGTATTCCCAGGCCGAGCCGCCGAACTTGGATTCCCAGCTGTTGGGCTGGTCGCGCCAGATGTAGAAGTCGCGGTAGGGATTGTCGAGGCTGCTGCGCGCCTGCCGAAACCACTCATGCTCGACGGAGGTGTGGTTGACCACGATATCGAGCATCAACCTGATACCGCGCTTGGCCGCTTCGCTGATCAACAGGTCGCAATCGGCCATGGTCCCGTAGCTGGGATCGATGGCGTAGTAGTCGCTGATGTCGTAGCCGTTGTCGCGCTGCGGTGAGCGCAGGAACGGGGTGACCCACAGGCAATCGATGCCCAGCCATTGCAGGTAGTCGAGCTTGTCGACGATGCCCAGCAGGTCACCGGTGGCGTTACCCGCGTGGCTGTGGAAGCTTTTGGGGTAGATCTGGTAGATCACCGAGTGTTGCCAGGTTTGCATGGTGGGTTCCTTCAGTAGAATTGGGTGCTGGCCGTGCGGGCCTCATCGGGGGCAAGCCCCCTCCCACAGTGGAATGTATTTCAAATGTGGGAGGGGGCTTGCCCCCGATGGCGGTTGATCAGGCGACCCGATAACCAGGCCGAACAATCTTCATGCTCAACACACAGGTCACAACAAAGGGCACGACAATCGCCACCGCCATGCCGATCACAAACATCGCAATGGCGCTCGGCACGATCGAGATAAATCCAGGCAGGCCACCGACGCCGATGGCCGACGCCTGCACCTTGTTCAGCGACAGGAAAATGCTGCCCAGCGCCGAGCCCAGCAGCGCGGCATAGAATGGAAACTTGAAACGCAGGTTCACGCCGAACATCGCCGGCTCAGTGATACCGAAGTAGGCGGAAATCGCCGACGTCGACGCCATGCTCTTGTCCCGCGCATTGCGGCTCATGTAGAACACAGCCAGTGCGGCGCTGCCCTGGGCCAGGTTGGACATGACGATCATCGGCCAGATAAAGGTGCCGCCCTGGGTCGAGATCAACTGCAGGTCCACGGCGAGGAACATGTGGTGCATGCCGGTGATGACCAGTGGGGCATAGAGCAGGCCGAAAATCGCGCCGCCGACCATCGGTGCCAGGTCGAACAATGTCACCACACCCTCGGTAATCAGGATGCCCAGGTGCCGGGTGACCGGGCCAATAATGGCCAAGGCCAGCACGCCGGTCACAACGATGGTGGTGATAGGCACCACGAGCAGCTGGATGGCGTTGGGCACCCGTGCCCGCAGCCATTTTTCGA
This sequence comes from Pseudomonas sp. 44 R 15, assembly GCF_900004965.1. Classification (NCBI taxonomy): domain Bacteria; kingdom Pseudomonadati; phylum Pseudomonadota; class Gammaproteobacteria; order Pseudomonadales; family Pseudomonadaceae; genus Pseudomonas; species Pseudomonas sp. 44 R 15. Next base: position 25,912 of record NZ_CVTU01000010.1, on the reverse strand, counting down.
TCACGCTCATGACGTAGGCCGCCATCAGGATTGGCAGGATCTGCCCCTGGTAGCCCACTTTCTCGATCTGGAACCAGCCAAGAATATCGAAGTACGGCAGGCTCTGGCCGTCGAGGCCGGCGACTGCCTTGCCGTAGTTCCAGGCGTTGAGCAGGTCCGGGTGAACCAGCATCAGGCCCAGCACGATGCCGAGGATTTCACTGCCGCCAAAACGCTTGGCCGCCGACCAACCCACCAGTGCCGGCAGGAACACAAACGAGGTGTTGGCCATCAGGTTGATCAGGCTCCACAGGCCATCCAGGTTCGGATACGCCTCCAGCAGCGTCTGGCCCTCGATGAACATGCCCTTGGCGCCCATCAGGTTGTTGATGCCCATGAGCAGGCCGGCAATGATCAGCGCCGGCAGGATCGGCATGAACACATCGGAGAACACCCGCACCAGGCGCTGCATCGGGTTGGTCTTGTCGGCGCCCTTGCGCTTCACATCGGCGATGGTCGATGCCGCCAGCCCCGTGACGTCGCGCAAGGCGGCGTAGACCTTTTCCACTTCGCCGGGGCCGATCACCACCTGGAACAAACCGCCGGTGAAGAACGATCCCTTGACCAGGTCGACCTGGTTCAACGCACTGCTGTTGACCAGGCTGGGGTCCTTGAGCGCCAGGCGCAGGCGCGTCACGCAGTGGGCAGCTTGCTCAAGGTTGTCGCGCCCCCCGAGGTTCTCGAGAATCTCGCGGGCAATCATCGAATAGTCGTGGCTCATGCTCGTTTTCCACTGTGATTGTTTTTATGGGTGGCAGTCATTGGCAGCACGCCGAGAGGGCAAATTACTCGTCTGTACGAGTGAAATCAACAACTCGTCTATACGAGTTACAATTTTGTTTAACTTTTGCAAATGGTCCGTCAGACATTTCCACCCCCTGCGCCAGTGGCGAATGGACAAACCCCACAGGTGCCACTAAGGTTCCTGCCTTGAAAGCGCCGTTCACCTTCATAGAGCCGGGCATCGAGCCATCCCATGAGCAAATACAACCAGATCTATACCGATCTGCTTGCCAGCATCACCACCGAACGCCTGCAGCGCGGCACGCGCCTTCCCTCCGAAACCGAACTGATGGACAGCTACCAGGCCAGCCGGGGCACGGTGCGTCGAGCGATCGAGCAGTTGCAGGAGCGCGGTTTCGCGCAGAAGATCCACGGCAAAGGCACCTTTGTGTTGTCGCCGAACCCGATCGAGTTTCAACTGGGCGGCATCGTGAGCTTCCATGAAACCCACGCCGACCTGGGCGATGACATACGCACCGAAGTGGTCGAGTTCACCCAAGTGCCGCTGGAAGGCTCATTGCAACAGCACATCGAGGCTGAACCCGGCACGCTGATCACCCGGATCAAGCGGGTACGGCGCATTGGCGGCAAACGGGTGATCCTGGACATCAACCACTTCGTCGCCGACCTGATCCCCGGCCTGGACCGCTCGATTGCCGAGCAGTCGATCTACGCGTTTATCGAGCAGACGCTGCAGCTGCAGATCAGCTATGCCCAACGCACCATCGAAGCCCTGCCGCGCAGCAAGGACGACCAGGCGCACCTGGACCTTGACGGGCAAAGCCATGTGATCGTGGTGAGTAACCAGACGTTCCTGCAGGACGGGCGGCAGTTCGAGTACACCGAGTCGCGGCATACGCTGGACAAGTTCTACTTTTCGGATATTGCGCGGCGGTAAGCGTAAGCCGGGAAACCCGCTGACCCAGTGTGCGCCGACCTCTTTTTCGCAACGCCAATGGTTGTGCGCTTGGCCAAGTGCCAATTTGGGATACGGATGCGGACGACCTGCCGCCTATGCTTAGGTCGAGCTCATCGCCTTATCCTCAATGGCGACGAGCGCAGTCAGGGTGTGAAATGGACAAGTCGCAGGAAGTTGACCAGGTAGATCGGCTCACAGCGCACGCGCACAGACTCTTGAAGAGTGGTGCGCTCGGTAAATCGCAACAGATCATTCGTCTTTTCGAGTTTCTCCTCGAGCGATCGCTGACGGCGACCGCAACCAAAGAAATCGAGATTGCACTCGTCGTGTTTGGTCGATCCGCCAGCGTGGATCTCGCGGCTGATGCAACGGTTCGCGTGCATATTCATCGGTTGCGAAAAAAACTCGATGCGGCGCCCGTCGATGAGCGTGGCGAGCGGCTTATCCTTCCGCGTGGTGAATATCGTCTGGTCGTCGTTGTTCCCGAAGAGCAAGACAACTACGCCGACCCTGTGCGCCGACGTTTCCTTGATTGGCGGTATTTAGCCGGCGCTGCGCTTTTCCTCACGCTTAACGCACTGTGCTGGCTCTGGTTGGCAGGCAAGTCACCCAGTGATTCGCGGATCGACAGCACGCTCTGGAGTGGTATCGCGAAGAATCTGGCGCCGCTACTCATCGTTTCCGGTGATTTTTATGTATTCGGTGAGCAAGGCGCTGACGGCTCCATTGTTCGTATGGTCGCTGATTCCACCATCGCTTCCAGCGAGGACCTCAATACGTACAAACAGCGGATGCCTGTGCCCGGCCAAAAGTATGTCGACATGAATGCCTATCACTTGCCGAGTGGGCTCGCATCAGCGCTGGTTTCGGTGATGCCCGTCATGGTCGCAACCAGGTCCGGAAATTCGAGCCTGATCAAGCATGTGACAACCTCACGTTTCACCAATGAGATGCTGAGCGATCACGATATTGTCTATGTGGGTTTGCTCGACACGCTCGGTGATCTGCAGGAGCCGTTTTTTGATCTCTCCGGATTTTCGCTGTCGGCCAGCGGCGATACCCTTGTGGATCTAGCGACCGGGGATAAATTTCAATCTGATTGGGCCGAACCCTCCACTGACAGAATCATGCGTCGTGATTATGCGTACCTTGCTCGCTTTCCGGGACCCGCAGGCAATCACATCGTTGTCGTTGCCGGCATTATGGATCCGGCACTGATTGAGGCCGCGAAAATTGCATCGGACAGTGCCGAGCTGAGTCGCTTGAAGACCGTGCTAGGCAATAGCGACGCCTTTGAAGCGATGTATGAGGTGCGCACATTTGGTCCGTCGAGTGTATCGGCAGAACTGCTGATCGCACGCCCGCTGGACGTCGGTCAGATGTGGCGTACAAGACGGGCGCCGCCTGCCAGTGACAAGGCCATACCAAGCCCCGGCAAGGCAGACGAGGCCGTTCAGTAGAAGCTGAGTGTGGGAATGCCTTGCGCAACGTGCATGGCCTGCATGGGGTCTCGGCAACGGCGCCTGAACCGGCATGCAGGCACATTTTATCTGCCCTGCTGATTACAACCTGTGTTGTTGGAAATTATCCGGAGTAGACCCTACGCAATCTCGACGAACATATGCGCCTTGTCGCGCCGGACCTTTTCGAGCTTTACCAGCCAATCGCTTTCAGTATCCCGGTAGCCCAGGGCCAAGAGAACGGAACTGTTCAACCCCTGCTCGGGAAGCTTCAGCAGCGCGTTCACTGCCTGGTTGTCGAAGCCTTCCATGGGTGTGGCATCCACGCCCAGTTCGGCTGCCGCTACCAACGCGAATCCCAAGGCGATGTAGCACTGTTTGGACGCATGAACATACTGCTGCTCCTTGCTCATGCTGCCAAAAGAATCGAGCAGCGATAACCGGTAATCATCGGTGACCGTGGCAGGCAGATTACGTATCCCGTTGCTGTATTCAAAAAATGCATTGATCCGCTCAGGTGTGTACTCGTCCCAGGCTGCAAAAATCAACAAGTGTGACGATGTGGAGATTTGCTGTTGATTGGCGCAGATCGGCTGCAATTGCGCCTTCAACTCGGGGTTAGTGATGATTAACACCTTGAAAGGCTGCAGGCCCGAACTGCTGGGGGCCAGGCGTATGGCCTCCAGGATCGAATCAATTTTTTCTTGCGCGACCTTGTCGTCGTTGTAGCTTTTAGTTGCATAGCGCCAATGAAGCGTGTCTTTCAATGCCATGATGATTCCCTTAACGCAATTGAGCCTGCGATTGCCTGGTGTGCTTTAAACCCTGGATGCTTCCCGAGTGCTCCGAACCCATCACGGATTCGGGCTTTGTCCGTCCTTCACGTGACGCCAGAGGGTTTTGAAAGGATCGATATAGAAGCCCTTCAGGGTATTGTGCGGATTGTTGGCACCGTACTCTTCGTCGTTACACCCCCAACGCCAGCTTTCGCCCTTCTTGGGTAAGTAGAGTGTTCCGAACATCCAGTCCCAGAGTGTCAGTACGACTGCATTGTTCTTGTCCCAGTGATGGGGTTCCATGCTGTGGTGGAGGTTGTGCATGACAGGCGCCAAAACGATCCGGTTCATCCATCCGTAGGAGATCGGCAGATGGACGTGAGAAAACACATCGATAACAAAGAAGCAGATGTAGGCCATTGTGGTAACGGCAACCACCATGCCTGGGTGGATTTGGCTGCCCGTCGCATAAAGCACCAGACCGGTGAAGGCCCCGCCGACCACCGCCGGGATGATATTGAGGCCAAAGAACTCGATGGGGTGCTGGCGAAATAACGTCCAGGGCGTCAGTGTCTCGGCGGTATGGTGAGGTTTGTGAAGATGCCACATCAGTGCGTTGGTATGGCACCAGCGATGTATCCAGTACCCGACGAAGTCGACACTGAGGAAATAGGTCAGAAACTGAACGGAGATGATCAGCCAGGTTGACGTCATCAACGGGGCTCGGACGCCGAACTCAGCGGTGATATAAGCGCCGACATTGTCAGCAATAGCGATCCCATTGACGGCGAAGACGCCTACCAGGGGAAAACCGAGCATCAACAGGATGATACCGTTCCACATATCCACGCGAGATGAGGGGTTGTCGTATTGCTCCTTGGGAAAGGCTGCATTGGCCAGAGAGCGGAGGGTCAGGGGGCTCTGCCACTTTTGCGAGATGATGAACATCACCGCAAGCACTGAGACGAACAGAGGAAGGCCCCAGGCCCACAAGCTCATTATTTCCAGAGTCGGTTCATAGAACGCGACAATTGATTCCCAAATGTCATGCATCGTCATCGTAAGTACCTCGCCATTTATTCTTTTGTTATTGTTTTGAGGCCATGGATAGCCTCGCTTTGTCTTTACTCTCCGTGCAGACCCGGTCGGATTTTCTGTTGCACCGGGCTATATGGATACTGCCCATGACTTAATGCCCAAGATAAGTTGGTTAACGGTTAATTAACGGTACGTAACAGGTTATTTTCAGCGCAGGTTTCGCTAAAAACGTATTTGAATCAGTTAGATAGTCTTAGGGCATGCTGGCGGACTGATTTCCCCGTGGCCAGGCGTGTCAGCCGCACGGGGTACGTTCGGGCACTGATTGGAACGTCGTTTATTGAAAACGACGGCTCTTGCTTCGCAGATTTCTATCCAAAAAAATGCCAGTCAGTGATAACTGACTGGCATTGGTTAAACGACTTCCGGCGCAACTGCGAATCTAGAGCTGCACGCTAGTCAGTGCCTCCCGGCCCTCACGTACTTACGACTTGAAGCGCCCTACCAGCCCGTTCAGCTCATTGGACAGATGCGAAAGCCGACCCGAGTCTTCCTGCGCAGAACTGGCGAGGCTCTCGACCAGTTGCGCCTCGTCGTAGATCTGCTGGATATGCTTGTTGATGTCTTCGGCCACACTATGTTGCTCTTCGGCGGCGGCGGATATCTGCAGGTTCTGATCCCGGATCTCATTCACCGACAGCTGGATGCCTTCAAAGCTTTCACGTGCGTTTCCAATGGAGGAAACGCTGGCGCGTGACAGCTCCAGGCAACTTTCCATCTTCTGCGACACTTCCTGAGTCTTGCTACCGAGCGCGCTGAGCAACTGATCGATTTCCCCAGTGGAATCCGAGGTACGCTTGGCCAGCGCTCGAACTTCATCCGCGACCACCGCAAACCCTCGCCCCTGGTCACCGGCCCGGGCCGCTTCGATTGCCGCGTTCAGTGCCAGCAAGTTGGTCTGCTCGGCGATGGCGCGGATGGTGCCCAGAATCTGGTTGATACTGCGACTACCCTCCTCCAGCTCCACCATGGCCTGTGAAGACTCGGTCAGGCGACGCCCCAGGCGATTGACGTTGTCGGTGGTCAACTCAATCTGCTCTTTACCTTCGGCGACACGATGATGACCACTCTCGGCGGAATTGGCCGCAGCGCTGCACGAGCGCGCCACTTCATTAGCAGTGGCGACCATTTCATTGAACGCCGTGGACACCAACTCCACCGCCTCACGCTGGCGTCCAGCCGCCTGGTTCATGTTAGTGGCCACTTCGCTGTTCACACGCGAAGCATCCTGCAGGTTGGTCGATGCCGCGCCGATGCTCTGGATCAACTGGCGTATTGCGGCGAGAAACTTGTTGAACCAGCCTGCCAGCTCGGCGGTTTCGTCTTTGCCCTGCACATCAAGATCACGGCGCAGGTCGCCCTCACCTTCAGCAATTGACTGCAGCCCGGTGCTGACCTGGCCGATGGGCTTGACGATAACCTTGGCGAAAGCCGCCGCCAGCAGTGCGAAAAGCAGCACCAGCACCACCACGATCGCTAGCGTCACGTAGGTCATGCGTGTGGCCTCGGCCATGACTTCGCTGTACTCAATCAACCCCACGTAACGCCAGCCCAGACCCGGCGATGTCCACACGTTTGCCATGTACCGGACGCCGTTGATTTCCACTTCGGTTGAACCTTGCGCAGTGGCGGCCAGTTTGGCGTAAGGCTCACCCAGATCCTTGAGCTGCTTGAAGCTGTGCCCGGCATCACGCGGATCGACCAGTACTGTGCCGTCTTCGATGAGCATCACATAGCCGCTTTCGCCGAGCTTGATGCTTTTGACCAGTTCGGTGAGGTTGGTCAGCGATACGCTTACCACAAACACGCCCTTGGCCTTGCCTGCTTCATCGAGCATGGCCCTGGCGCTACCAACCAGCGCTACCGCATCCTTTTCGTAGTAATACGCCGCAGTCCTTACCGCTTTACCGGGGCTGGCCATGGCGGCCTTGTACCACGGGCGCGTACGCGGGTCGTATTTCGACAACTGAGGGTCATCCGGCCATTTCGCGTAACTGCCGTCTTCCAGGCCAATGGACAGGATTGCCGCGGCCGGATGCGTCGCGCCATACCGGGCAAACGCATCGATGACTTGCCGGGCTGCCGCAGGCAGCGGCTGACTGGCTGCATCAGCAGCCTCGTAGTGCTTTAGGCTGGCGACCGATGTGTAGAAAGGGTCTGTAGCCATTTGATCGACGTTTTGCTGCGTACCATCAAAAAACTGCCGGATATTACCGTCGATCTGGCGTATTTCTCGGGTGCTGCCATCCATGAACTGGCTGACCGCTTCGGACCGGGTATTGAGTACAGAGATCACGGCCACCAGACTTACGGGGATGAATGCGACGAGTACAAAAGCCAGGACGAGCTTGTTTTTTATTTTCATTTTGCAGATCACTACCTGAAATAAGTGAGATAACGCACCCGGAGCAAACCTGCTGGACGCGAGTCGCCGCAAAAGCGATATCGGCCTGCGTCGCGCAATCTTTACAGTCATCTACGCGAATGCCGTTTGGAACGTAGCGCCTGATAAAAGTGGCTGTGAGCCCTGCAGATGTCGCTGCCCTCAAATAATTACGAGGACAAACGACTGCATTCCGGCGGCGATAAACAGTGAATAACGACCAGGGCGTGTGCAGGCCTTTCTAGAAAGAGTCAGACGACGGCGTATCATATGCTTTGCGAGTCATACCATCAGGGAAGACGACATGGTTACCAGGAATCTGCTGTTGAGTTTTTGCGCGTTATTATTGATCGGCTGCACGGGTAGAGGCTTTCAACCGCCGCCGCCGGAATTTACCAATTGGAAAAAAAGCGGGGTCTCGCAAGAGGGTGTCAAGCACGCCATGACCGCATGCGGCTATACCAACCTTACAGGGACGGGAGACACGACGCCTATTGACGAGGTACTCACGCAGTTTTATTGCATGAAAGACTCCGGTTTCAAGCGCACAGATAACATTGACCTGTGCAAGGAAGGCCGCATCGGCGAATCACCGGTGTGCGAAGGCCGCCGGTAATCCATCGGCAACAGGACACAAGGGATTTGGCGATGCGCAGAGCTGCCAGAATTTTTCCAGTCCCAAAAAGCCAAAAGCCCGCAATTAAGCGGGCTCCAGGGCATTTCTTGCTAGATAGTGCCGGACAATGCCGGACGTCCAATCATTCCCACTCAATCGTCGCCGGCGGCTTGCTCGACACGTCGTAAGTAACGCGCGAAATACCTTCGATTTCATTGATGATACGGCCGCTGACCGTTTCCAGCAGTTCGTACGGCAGGTGTGCCCAACGCGCCGTCATGAAGTCGATAGTCTCCACCGCACGCAACGCCACAACCCACGCGTAACGACGGCCATCGCCTACGACGCCTACAGACTTGACCGGCTGGAATACCACGAATGCCTGGCTGACCTTGTGGTACCAGTCGGCCTTGCGCAGTTCTTCGATGAAGATGTGGTCGGCGCGGCGCAGCAGGTCGGCGTATTCCTTTTTCACTTCGCCGAGGATGCGCACGCCCAGGCCCGGGCCCGGGAAGGGGTGGCGGTAGACCATGTCGTACGGCAGGCCGAGTTCCAGGCCCAAACGGCGGACTTCGTCCTTGAACAGTTCGCGCAGCGGCTCGACCAGCTTGAGGTTCATTTCCTCAGGCAGGCCACCCACGTTGTGGTGGGACTTGATCACGTGGGCCTTGCCGCTCTTGGCGCCGGCCGACTCGATCACGTCGGGGTAGATGGTGCCCTGGGCGAGGTATTTGATGTTGTCCAGTTTGTTGGACTGGGCATCGAAGACGTCGATGAAGGTGCGGCCGATGATCTTGCGCTTCTTCTCCGGGTCGGACTCGCCAGCCAGGTTGTTGAGGAACTGCTCCTCGGCGTTGGCGCGGATCACCTTGACCCCCATGTTCTCGGCGAACATGGCCATCACTTGCTCACCTTCGTGCAGGCGCAGCAGGCCGTTGTCGACGAAGACGCAGGTCAACTGGTCGCCGATGGCTTTGTGCAGCAGCGCGGCGACTACGGAGGAGTCGACGCCGCCGGACAGACCGAGCAACACGTTGTCTGTGCCAACCTGGGCGCGGACGTTGGCGATGGCGTCTTCAGCGATTTTCGACGGGGTCCACAGGGCTTCACACTCGCAGATGTCGAGGATGAAGCGCGACAGGATGCGCCCGCCTTGCTTGGTGTGGGTCACTTCCGGGTGGAACTGCACGCCGTAGTAACGACGCTCGTCGCTGAACATGCCGGCGATCGGGCAGCTCGGGGTGCTGGCCAGGATGTGGAAGTCCTGCGGCATTTTGGTGACCTTGTCACCGTGGCTCATCCACACGTCGAGGCCGAACAGGCCGTCGGCGTCGATGTGGTCTTCGATGCCGTCCAGCAGGCGGCTCTTGCCGACCACGTCGACGCGCGCATAACCGAATTCACGCAGCTCGGAACCTTCAACCTTGCCGCCCAGTTGCTCGGCCATGGTCTGCATGCCGTAGCAGATGCCGAACACCGGTACGCCCAGGTCGAAGACCGCTTGCGGGCAGCGCGGGCTGTTGGCTTCGTGCACGGACTCGGGGCCACCGGCGAGGATGACGCCTTTCGGTGCGAATTCGCGGATCGCTTCGTCATCCATGTCGAACGGGTGCAGTTCGCAGTACACGCCGATTTCACGCACGCGGCGGGCGATCAGTTGGGTGTACTGGGAACCGAAGTCGAGGATCAGGATGCGGTGGGCGTGAATGTCGAGGGCCATGAAGTCAGTCTCGTCTAATGAATCAGAAACAACTCGGGGCTGAAAGAACAGCCCCGGTTACTTAACGTTTTGCTGGAAGCCTCAACCTACGCGGTAGTTTGGCGCTTCCTTGGTGATCTGCACGTCGTGGACATGGGATTCAGCCATGCCGGCGCCGGTGATCCGTACGAACTCTGGCTTGGTGCGCATTTCTTCGATGTCGGCGCTGCCGGTGTAGCCCATCGAGGAACGCAGGCCGCCCATCAGTTGATGGATGATCGCGCTCAGGGTGCCTTTGTACGGCACACGGCCTTCGATGCCTTCCGGGACGAGCTTCTCGGCGCCTGCCGAGGAGTCCTGGAAGTAACGGTCGGAAGAACCTTGCGCCTGGGACATGGCGCCCAGCGAACCCATGCCGCGGTAAGCCTTGTAGGAGCGGCCCTGGAACAGTTCGATCTCGCCTGGTGCTTCTTCAGTACCGGCGAACATCGAGCCCATCATCACGCAGGAAGCACCGGCCACGATGGCCTTGGACAGGTCACCGGAGAACCGGATGCCGCCGTCGGCGATCAACGGTACGCCGGTGCCTTCAAGGGCAGCGGCGACATTGGCGATGGCGCTGATCTGCGGCACGCCCACACCGGCAACGATACGCGTGGTGCAGATCGAGCCAGGGCCGATACCGACCTTGACCGCGTCAGCGCCCGCTTCGGCCAGGGCCTTGGCGGCAGCGCCGGTGGCGATGTTGCCGCCGATCACCTGCACATCAGGGAAGTTCTGCTTGACCCAGCGCACGCGGTCGATCACGCCTTTGGAGTGACCGTGGGCAGTGTCGACCACCACCACGTCAACACCGGCGGCGACCAGCGCCGAAACGCGGTCACCGGTGTCTTTACCGGTGCCGACCGCAGCGCCGACGCGCAGACGACCCTGGTCATCCTTGCTGGCCAGCGGGTAAGCCTTGGCTTTTTCGATGTCGTTGACGGTCATCATGCCTTTGAGGGCGAATTTGTCGTCGACGATCAGCACGCGCTCGATGCGGTGCTTGTGCAGCAGTTCGCGCACATCGTTCTTGTCGGCGCCTTCCTTGACGGTGACGAGGCGCTCTTTAGGCGTCATCACTTCGCGGACGGTGACTTCAAGGCGGTTCTCGAAACGCACGTCACGGGAAGTGACGATGCCGACCAGGTCGCCATCGTGCAGCACCGGAACGCCGGAGATGTTGTGCAGGCGGGTCAGTTCGAACAGATCACGCACGGTGGCGTCGGCTTCGATGGTGATGGGATCTTTCACCACACCCGCTTCGTAACGCTTGACCTTGCGCACTTCGGCAGCTTGCTGCTCGATGGTCATGTTCTTGTGGATGATGCCGATGCCGCCTTCCTGAGCCATGGCGATGGCCAGACGGGCTTCGGTGACGGTGTCCATGGCAGCGGAAACCAGGGGAATATTCAGCTCGATGCCACGGGTTAGGCGGGTCTTGAGACTGACTTCGTTAGGGAGCACCTCGGAATAACCGGGCACTAGGAGAATGTCGTCGAATGTCAGAGCTTCTTGGCTGATACGCAGCATCGCGGGGGCTCCCGAGCGGGAAAATGGAAGCGCGCCATTATACTCAGACACCCCTCAGGTCTCAATGTAAAACTCTGACATATTTGGGAATAGTGATAGATGGAAAAATTTCGCCACCCTGATCGTTCCCACGCTCTGCGTGGGAATGCCGCCCCTGGACGCTCTGCGTCCCGCCTTTAATAGTGACGCGGAGCGTCACAGGATGCATTCCCACGCGGAGCGTGGGAACGATCAGGTCGGGGTTAAAGCTCGACCTTGACCCACGCGATCTTCTGATCCAGCCAATCGGCAAACTCATCGATAAAGCTTTGCTTGAACCCCGCCTCCGCCCAATTGTTGAAAATAAATCCCAGGTTGGAAAACCCGCATTCCTGCAGAAACAGAAAGCCATTGATGTCGTCTTCATGCCCACACAGCGGGCAGGTGAAGTTATCGGTGTGGCCGGGCATCCAGTCTTCCAGGCTTTCGAACAGCGCTTCGCCGACTTCCTTCAGGCACTCCGGGCAGCCGGCTTCTTCGAGAAAACCCTTGGCCGGCGTGTAGATGCAGCGCTTGTAGATGATTTCCAGGCCATTGACCGGCTCGTTGAACGGCAGCGCTTGCGGGTGCAGCACCACCGCGCGGGCGCCGTCGGCCAGGGCGTAGGCCATGCGGTTGCCGGTGCGCCCGCAGGTGGTCAGTTCCTCCTTGATGATGTTCTTGCGCACCAGCCAGCGCACGATTGCCCGGGCGCGGGGTTCGTGGACGGGCAAGGTGGAGATTTTCGGGACAAGGATGCTTTGGGAATTCATGGGAGTCCTGCGGTGTGGCTGCTGACGCCATCGGGGGCAATTCCCCTCCCACATTTTGAATTGTGAACACAGTCAACTGTGGGAGGGGGCTTGCCCCCGATGGCGCTCTAAAGGCTGGCAGCTTAATCCCTGCCCCACACAGGTCAAGTACTCAAATACCGCCCAATCAACGCAATCCCACTGGCCAGCACCAACCACGTCACCAACCGCACAAACGCCTCGCGAGACATGCGCATCGTCAGCCTGCGCCCGCACCACAAGCCCAGCGCCATCGCCGGCAACAGGCACAGTGCCAACAGCAGCAGCGGCAAATCGGCATACACCCCGGCAATCAGAAACAGGCTCAGGCGCACCGCGGTGCTGCAACTGATCAACGCACTTTGCGTGGTCCGCGCCGCCTCCTTGGACAGGCGGCTGTTCAGGTAGATTGCATATAAAAAGCCGCCACTGCCGAACAGCGCGCCAAACAAGCCGCCGACCGTGCCCATGGGAATCGACCAACCCGCCGCCAACTGCGTGGGCCGCGCCTTCACTGCCAGGCTGTAGACCGCATAGGCACTGATAAACAGCCCCATCAACAACAGCAAAAGATCCGAATGCAGATTGAGCAAAAACACCACACCCAAGGTGCAACCGATGGCCATGCACGGCAGCAGCCGCAGCAATTCCGGCTTGCTGACATCCCGACGTGTCTGCAGCAGGCCACCAAAGGCGGCGACAAAATCCAGCAACACCAACAGCGGAATGATCTTCGACAGCGGCATGAACAGAATAAGCACAGGCCCTGCCACCAGCGCCGTCCCAAAGCCGGCAATACCGAAAACGATATAGGCCACAACAATACCGAGACCGATCACCAGCCACTCAACTGCGCCGAACGACCACTGGCTCATCAGCTCAACCGCACTCATGGGTAACTCCTTGAAAGAGAATGCCGACACTTTAGTCATCCGTGAGCATTGCGCCAGCACGAAGACGCACGCGGGTGGAGCAGTTCTGTCAAACCTGGCACGAATGCCTATAAACTGCCGCCCATGATTAAAGATCCTTTTGCCCGACTGGGCCTGGACCGCGAAGTCCTGACTGTCAGCCAGCTCAACGGCCGCGCGCGGGTGTTGCTGGAAGACGTGTTCACCAATATCTGGGTGGAAGGCGAGATCTCCAACCTCGCCCGCCCGGCTTCGGGCCACGTGTATTTCACCCTCAAGGACAGCGGCGCCCAGGTGCGTTGCGCGCTGTTTCGCAACAACGCCGCGCGGGTACGCCAGGCGTTGAAGGACGGCCTGGCGGTGAAGGTGCGCGGCAAGGTCTCGCTGTTCGAGGGCCGTGGCGACTACCAGTTGATCCTCGACACCGTGGAGCCTGCCGGTGATGGCGCGTTGCGACTGGCCTTCGATGCCTTGAAGGAAAAGCTCAGCGCCGAAGGCCTGTTCAGTGCCGAGCGCAAGGTGCCCTTGCCGGCGCATCCTCGGCGCATCGGTATCATCAGTTCGCCGACCGGCGCGGTGATTCGCGACATCATCAGCGTTTTCCGCCGCCGCGCGCCGAACATTGAATTGACCTTGATCCCGACCGCCGTACAGGGCCGCGAAGCCATCGCACAGATTGTGCGTGCGCTGAAGCTGGCCGACGCACGCGGCTTCGACGCGCTGATCCTGGCCCGTGGCGGCGGCTCGCTGGAAGACCTCTGGTGCTTCAACGAAGAAGCCGTGGCCCGGGCGGTGGACGCCTGCGTCACGCCCATCGTCAGCGCGGTCGGCCATGAAACCGATGTATCGATCAGCGACTTCGTGGCGGACGTGCGCGCCCCTACCCCCTCCGCTGCCGCTGAACTGCTGGCACCGGACGCCAGTCACCTGGTGCGCCAGGTCGAAAACCTGCAGCGCCGCCTGGTGCTGTTGATGCACAACCGCCTGCGCCATGATCGCCTGCGCCTGGAGGGCATGGCCCGACGCCTGCGACACCCTGGCGAACGCCTGCGCCAGCAGGCCCAGCGCCTGGATGACCTGGACATGCGTCTGCGCCGCGCGTTCGAGCGCAGCCTCAATACCCGTCGCGAACGCCTGATTCGCCTGGAAACTCGCCTCGCCGGCCAACATCCGGGGCGTCAACTGGCCTTGCTGCGCCAGCGCCTGGACAGCCTCGCCGAGCGTCTGCCCCGCGCCATGCGCGAAGGCCTCAAGGCGCGGCGCCTGCAACTGCAAAGCCAGGTGCAGACGCTGCACGTGGTCAGCCCGCTGGCCACCCTGGGCCGTGGCTACAGCATCCTGCTCGACGAGCGCGGCCAGGCGATTCGCAATGCCGCGCAAACCCACACCGGCCAGCGCCTGACCGCACGCCTCGGTGAAGGCCAACTGCAGGTGCGGGTGGAAGACAACCACCTGACCCCCGTTACCCTTTCTCTCCTGGATTGACCGATGCCACGCTTTCTCAGCTTGTTGATGCTCGTTTGCCTGACCTTCAATGCCCACGCCGACAGCTACATCACCCGCCTGCTGAACAAGCCGGTGCCCGGTGGCGTCGCTGTCGTGGACCTGGGCACGGCGGCGGCCGCACCCAAGGCCACCTACCTGAACAGACCGGTGCTGGTGGTGAAGGAACAAAACACCTGGCTGGCGATTGTGGGTATCCCGTTGACGGTCAAGCCGGGCACCGAACGCATCACCAGTGGCGGGCGCCAACTGCCGTTCGTGGTGGGCTTCAAGAAATACCCCGAGCAACGCATCACCTTGAAGAACAAGAGCCAGGTCAACCCGGAACCGGCGCAACTCAAGCGCATCGAGGGCGAACTGGCCGTGCAGCTCAAGGCCTACCGCAGTTTCAGCCCGAACACACCGAGCAACCTGCTGCTGGACAAGCCGGTCAACGGGCCGCTGTCGAGCAAGTTCGGGGTAAGACGTTTCTTCAATGGCGAGGAGCGCAATCCCCATTCGGGCCTGGACTTTGCCGTGGGTGCGGGCACACCGATCAAGACGCCGGCGGCTGGCAAGGTGATCCTGACCGGTAACTACTTCTTCAACGGCAACACCGTGTTCGTCGACCATGGCCAGGGCTTTATCAGCATGTTCTGCCATATGTCGAAGATTGACGTGAACGTCGGTGACCAACTGGCGCGCGGCGCAGTCGTGGGCAAGGTCGGCTCGACCGGCCGGGCAACCGGGCCGCATATGCACTGGAACGTCAGCTTGAACGATGCGCGGGTCGACCCGGCGATCTTCATCGGCGCTTTTCAACCCTGACCATTCGATTGCGCACCCGATAAAGGTCGCGCAATTAAATTTAGATATAGTTGTTTATCCAGCCATAAAATCGCTATTCACACGCAAATAGCAGAACTTATCTCAATTTTTTTCGACTGCTTGCCATCTTTCACCCCGGCGGTTAGGGTTGAGCTTATGAAAACCTCTCACACCCTCATTCAGCGCCGCCAGCACCGCAGTCTGTGCCTCGTCAGCGCACGACTGCCAGGCTGAATCGATCTGTCTCGCCCAAGCGTCGTCCCCAATAATAGTGATTCGGCAGGCCGCCTCTTCTCGGCCCTACAACAAAGGATTTTGCGATGAGCATGCTCAAAGACCCGTCTTCGAAGTACCGCGCGTTCCCGACCATCGATATCCCGGACCGCACCTGGCCGTCGAAAACCATCACCAGCGCGCCGATCTGGTGCAGCTCCGACCTGCGTGATGGCAACCAGTCGCTGATCGAGCCGATGGACGCCGCGAAGAAGCTGCGCTTCTGGAAGACTCTGGTTGCCGTGGGTGTGAAGGAAATCGAAGCCTCCTTCCCGGCCGCATCGCAAACCGATTTTGATTTCGTGCGCACCCTGATCGAAGACAACCACATCCCCGAGGACACCACCATCCAGGTGCTGACCCAGGGCCGTGAAGACTTGATCGCGCGCACCTTCGAATCCCTGCGCGGCGCCAAAAAGGCCATCGTGCATTTGTACAATGCCACGTCGCCGTCGTTCCGCCGCATTGTGTTCAACCAGGACAAGGACGGCATCAAGGCCATCGCGGTCAACGCCGCCAAGCTGTTCGTCAAATACGCCGCGCAGCAACCCGAGACCCAGTGGACCTTCGAATATTCGCCTGAAACCTTCAGCGCCACGGAGCTGGAGTTTGCCAAGGAAGTCTGTGACGCAGTGATCGAGGTGTGGAACCCGACGCCCGAGCACAAGATGATCCTCAACCTGCCGGCCACCGTGGAATGTGCCACGCCGAATATCTATGCCGACCAGATCGAGTGGTTCGGTCGCCACATCAACCGCCGTGACAGCGTGATCATCAGCCTGCACACCCACAACGACCGTGGCACCGGCGTGGCCGCCACCGAACTGGGCCTGATGGCCGGCGCCGACCGTGTCGAAGGCTGCCTGTTCGGCAACGGCGAACGCACCGGTAACGTCGACCTGGTCACCGTGGCACTGAACATGTACACCCAGGGCCTCGACCCGCAGCTGGACTTCTCCGACATCGACGGCGTGCGCAAAGTCGTCGAAGAGTGCAACCAGATCCAGGTGCACCCGCGTCATCCGTATGTCGGCGACCTGGTGCACACCGCGTTCTCCGGCTCGCACCAGGACGCGATCCGCAAGGGCTTCTCCCAGCAGAAAGACGATGCACTGTGGGAAGTGCCGTACTTGCCGATCGACCCGGCCGACATCGGTCGCAGCTACGAAGCGGTGATCCGGGTGAACAGCCAGTCGGGTAAGGGCGGCATCGCCTACCTGCTGGAACAGGAATACGACATCAGCTTGCCGCGCCGCATGCAGATCGAATTCAGCCAAGTGGTACAGGCCGAGACCGACCGCGTGGGCCTGGAGATGACCGCACCGCAGATCTACGCGTTGCTGCAGCGTGAATACCTGCAAGCCAACACTCCGTATGCGCTGGTCAGCCACCGCCTGCAGGAAGAAAACGGCAACAGCTATGTGGAAGTGGAAGTCTCCGGCAAGGGCCAGGGCGAAACCAACCTGCACTGGAAAGGCAAAGGCAACGGCGCGCTGGAAGCGCTGGTGGCCGGCTTGCCGATCGGTGTGGAGATCATGGATTACAACGAACACGCGATTGGCGCGGGCACCAACGCCAAGGCGGCGGCCTACATCGAACTGCGCGTGAACGGCGAGCGTCCGGTGCATGGCGTGGGGATTGATGAAAACATCACCACGGCAAGCTTCAAGGCGCTGTTCAGTGCGCTGAACCGCTCGTTGAGCCAGCAGGAAGCGAAGGCGGCGTAAGCGTTATCGGCGCCATGCAAAAGGCCCCTGGGTAAGAATCCAGGGGCCTTTTTGCTTTGGGTTAGGGTGGTGCTGGTGATGGCCTCATCGGGGGCAAGCCCCCTCCCACTTTTTGACTTGTGAATACCTTCAAATGTGGGAGGGGGCTTGCCCCCGATAGCGGCCTGTCAGACAAACTGAAAACTATCGGCATCCAGATTCGCCGGGAATTTGGTGCGATACGCCGCCAACTCCGCTGCATCCAGAATCACCTGGAATACCCCATCCGCCTCCCCCGCGCTCAGCAATGTCTCACCCTGGAAATCCAGCACCTGGCTATCGCCGGTGTAGGCAAAGCCCTTGCCGTCCGTGCCGACTCGATTAACCGCCGCCACATAACACAAATTCTCGATGGCCCGCGCCGGCAACAAGCGGTTCCAGTGCTGGCGCCGCGCGCCCGGCCAGTTGGCGGTGTACAGCAGCAAGTCGGTGTCCTGGGCATCGCGACTCCACACCGGGAAGCGCAGGTCGTAGCAAATCAGCGGACGGATACGCCAGCCCTTCAACTCGAACTGCACCTGGCGCTCGCCGGGCGTGTAGTGGTCGTGTTCGCCGGCCATGCGGAACAGGTGGCGTTTATCGTAATGCAACACTTCACCGTCGGGGCGCGCCCAGAGCAGGCGGTTACGGTGGCTGCCGTCGGCCGCCTGGATAATCACGCTGCCGGTGATCACGGCGTTGTATTTCGCCGCCTGGGTTTGAAGCCAGCGCTGAGTCGGGCCGTTTTCCCGCTCGGCCAGGGCGGCCGATTCCATGGAGAAACCCGTGGTGAACATCTCCGGCAATACCATCAGGTCGGCGCCGTTGGCCTGCTCCAGCAGCAGCTCGAAATGCTCAAGATTGGCCTGGCGGTCGTGCCAGGCCAGGGTGGTCTGGATCAGGGCAATGTTCAGATTCGGCAAGGCACTCAAATCACGCATAGTTTTTCCGCCGCTTGTTGCAGCGTCTCCTCGCGTTTAGCAAAGCACAGGCGCACCAGGCGCTGGCCTTGGGGTGGGTCGCGGTAAAACACCGAGATCGGAATCGACGCCACGCCGAGTTCGCGCGTCATCCATTCGGACATGGCGACATCATCCAGGTCCGGGCGGATCCGGGAATAATCCACCAATTGAAAGTAAGTCCCCGCCGATGGGCTGAAGCTGAACCGCGACGGCGCCAGCAACTGGCAGAACAGATCGCGCTTGGCTTGATAGAACGCCGGCAGCGCATCCACGTGCTCCGGGTGCTCAGCCATGAAATCGGCCAGCGCGTACTGCAACGGCGTCACACCACAGAAGCTGACGTATTGATGCACTTTGCGCAGCTCGGCAGTGAGGGCCGGCGGTGCCACCACATAGCCGGTCTTCCAGCCCGTGACGTGATACGTCTTGCCGAACGAGCTGACCACAAACGCACGCGAGTACAGCTCCTCATGGGCCAGCACGCTGACGTGGGGCACATCGTCGAACACCAGGTGTTCGTACACTTCATCGCTGAGCAGATAGATATCACGGCCGCGAATCAGCTCGGCCAACTGGTCCAGTTCCTCACGGCTGACCAGCGCGCCACTGGGGTTGTGCGGGGTATTGAGCACAATCATGCGCGTGCGCGGCGACAGCGCGGCCTTGATACGCTCCAGATCCAGGCTGAAATCCTGCAAGCCCAACTGCAGATGCACGCAGCGCCCGCCGGCCAGCTCTACCGAGGGTGCGTAGCTGTCGTAGCAAGGGTCGAAGATGATCACTTCGTCGCCGTTGCGGATGACCGCCTGGATCGCGCAGAAAATGCCTTGGGTGGCGCCGGGCGTGATGGTGACTTCACGGTCGGCATCAACGCTGACAGCGTAGCTGCGGGCAATCTTCGCCGCCACCTGCTGACGCAGCACGGGCAAGCCGCTCATCGGTGCGTATTGGTTATGGCCACTGGCGACGTGCCGACCCACGGCGTCGAGCAAATCCTGAGGCCCGTTGAAGTCGGGAAAACCCTGGGACAGGTTGATTGCGCCGGTGTCGGCCGCCAACTGCGACATGCTGGTGAAAATGGTCGTGCCGACGTTCGGCAGCTTGCTGGTGATCATGGGAGCCCCCTTCGGGTGAGCTGCAAGTTTTAAGCTGCAAGCTGCAAGCGGGTCAAGGGGCAAACCGCCGCGCACAAAAAAGGGCGCCAACGGCGCCCTCTCTTGCAGCTTGCAGCTTACAACGTGAAGCTGCGGTTATTTCTTGTCGCGGCGCTTCTTGTCGGCCTTCTTGTGGTGAGTCATCAAACGACGCTTCTTGTTCACCTGACGGTCGGTCAATGTGTTCTTGTTGCCTTCGTATGGGTTCTCGCCACCCTTGAACTCGATACGGATCGGCGTGCCGACCAGCTTCAAGACACGGCGGTAGGTGTTTTCCAGGTAACGCACATAGGACTTGGGCACCTTCTCGATCTGGTTACCGTGAATCACGATAATCGGCGGGTTGGCACCACCCAGGTGGGCGTAACGCAGTTTGATGCGGCGGTTGTTGACCATCGGCGGCGCGTGCTCGCCCACCGCGTCTTCCAGGATCTGGGTAAGGCGGTTGGTCGGCCAGCGCGTGACCGCAGACTTGAACGAGTTCTGTACCGAGGCGTAGAGGTTGCCCACGCCGGTGCCGTGCAGCGCCGAGATAAAGTGGATATCGGCAAACTCAACGAAGAACAGGCGACGCTGCAGCTCGATCTTGACGAAATCGCGCTCGCTCGGCGTCATGCCGTCCCACTTGTTGATCGCGATCACCAGGGCGCGACCGGCTTCCAGGGCAAAGCCCAGCAGGTTCAGGTCGTGGTCCACCACGCCTTCGCGGGCGTCCATCACAAAGATCACCACGTTGGCGTCTTTGATCGCTTGCAGGGTTTTGACCACGGAGAATTTTTCAACTTCTTCGTGGATCTTGCCACGCTTGCGCACACCGGCGGTGTCGATCAGCGTGTACTTTTCTTCGTTGCGCTCGAACGGGATGTAGATGCTGTCGCGGGTGGTGCCGGGTTCGTCATAGACGATTACCCGGTCTTCACCGAGCATGCGGTTGACCAGGGTCGACTTGCCGACGTTAGGGCGGCCGATGATGGCGATCTTGATACCGTCTTTTTCGCTCGGGCCAGGAATGCGCTTGGCTTCCTCGCCTTCGGCGACGATCTCCTCCTCACCCTCTTCTTCCTCATCGTCATCCTTGGGAAAGGTGCTGAGGGCAATTTCGAGCATCTGCGTGATGCCGCGACCGTGGGCGCCGGCAACCGGGATCGCGTCGCCCAGGCCCATCGGGCTGAATTCGGCGCGGGCCGCTTCAGGATCGATGTTATCGATCTTGTTCGCAACCAGATAGGAGCGCTTGTTGCGCTTGCGCAGGTGCTCGCCAATCATCTGGTCGGCAGCGGTGTAGCCCGCGCGGGCGTCCACCAGGAACAACACGACATCGGCTTCTTCAATGGCCAGCAGCGACTGCTCGGCCATTTTTTCGTCCATGCCATGTTCGTCACCGGAGATACCACCGGTGTCGACAATAATGTAGGAGCGCCCTTGCCACTTTGCCTCACCGTATTGGCGATCACGGGTCAGACCGGACAAGTCGCCGACGATGGCGTCGCGAGTCCTGGTCAGGCGGTTGAACAAGGTGGACTTGCCGACGTTAGGTCGGCCCACCAGGGCGATTACGGGAACCATGCGGCTCTCCACTTCGTTATTTCAGAAAATACAAAAGCCGCTGCAGGGCAGCGGCTGGTGCTCGGGGCGGCATTTGAATGCCACATGCCCTGCTCGACACTGAATACTGCAGGAGCGAGCTTGCTCGCGAAAAACCAGAGGACGCCGCGTTTATCCAGAAAACCCGCGTTAGCGTTGACGTCCTTCGCGAGCAAGCTCGCTCCTACAAACAGCATTGAGGCAAGGCCGCCTGGGGGTTACCCCAAGCATGATTCTTACTTGATGGTCAGGGCTTCCAGCTTGCCGCTGTTGCCATACACATACAGCATGTTACCCACCACCAGCGGACGCGCACGCAGGCCGTCGCTGTCGATACGCTCGCGACCCACGAAGCGACCGTCCACCTGGCTCAGCAGGTGCAGGTAGCCTTCGAAGTCACCGACCGCTACGTAGCTGGAGAAGACTTCCGGCGCCGACAGTTGGCGGCGAGCCAGGGAGTCGTTGCTCCACAGCGCAGTGGTGGAACGCTCGTCGACACTTTCAACGGTGCCGGACGCCAGGCTTACGTAGACGCTGCCAAACCCTTGGGCGACACCGGCGTAGCTGGACGCATCACGCTGCCAGTTGACCCGGCCGCTCTGCAGGTCCAGTGCCGCGACACGGCCCTGGTAAGTAGCGACGTAGAGGGTCTCGCCGGACAGCAACAAGCCACCGTCGATGTCCACGACGCGATCCAACTCGGAACGACCTTGCGGGATAGCCACACGGGTTTCCCAGGCCGGCACGCCGTTCTGGGTATTCAGGGCCACCACTTTACCGGTGGACAGCCCGGCAACGGCCAGATTGTTGGTCACAATCGGACCACTGGTACCGCGCAGGGTCAACACCGCCGGGGTGCTGTCGTACAACCAGCGCTGTTCGCCGGTGCTGGCGTCCAGACCGATCACGCGATCATCCTGGGTCTGCACCACGACGATATCGCCGTTGGTGGCAGGCGGTGCGAGCACTTCACTGGTCACGCGGGCGCGCCATTTCTCTTCACCGGTGCTGGAGTCCAGCGCCACGACTTCGCCTTTGAGCGTGCCGAGCATGACCATGCCGTAACCCAAGCCAACGGCGCCGGAGACAGGCAGTTCAAGGTCTTTCTTCCACTTCACGTCGCCGGTCATGCGATCCAGGGAGGTCACGATGCCGGTTACATCAGCGGCCACAATGTTGTCACCGTCGATTGCCGGTACCAGCATGTTGTAGGTTTCGCCCTGACCGTCACCGATGGAGCGGCTCCACTGCTTTTGCAGGACCACTTCTTCCTTGAAGCTGGTCAGCTCCGCAGGCGGCAGTTCTTTTTTACTGTTGCTGCTGCAACCCGCGGCCAGAACGGCCAGAGCCAGCAATGCTGCATGTTTCCAACGGATCACGTCACGCATCCCCTTTGGCCAAGTCGTCCAGCTTGATTTGTAAGCCACCGACCGCCGCTTCATCAGACAGCGCCGCCTTGGCTTTTTGGTACGCAGCATTGGCTTCGTCGGTACGACCCAATTGGACCAACAGGTCGCCCTTGAGCTCTTCGCGAGTGGCTACAAATGCCTTGTCAGCATCGCCGTCGAGCAGTTTGAGTGCTTCGTCAGCCTTGTTCTGTGCCGCCAATACCTGTGCCAGGCGTTGACGTGCGATTTCACCCAGGGTCGGGTTGGTCGGTTTGTCGGCGATGGCCTTGAGCTCAGTGGCTGCCTCATCCAGCTTGCCGGTGTCGACCGCGACTTTCGCGACGAACAGGCTACCGTACTGGGCGTAGGTCGTACCGCCAAATTCGTTCTTCAGCTTGCCGGCCAGGTCTGCCACTCGTGCAGGGTCCGGCTTGCCGTCCGGCGTCAGGGTAGTTTCCAGCAATTGCTGGTAAACGATCGAGGCGCCCTGGGACTGGTTGGCCTGATACTTGGTCCAGGCTTGCCAGCCGAACACCACCACTAAAGCCAGCAGACCGCCAGTTACCAGGGGCTTGCCGTTACGCTGCCACCAGTCCTTGAAGTCGGCCAGTTGCTCATCATCAGTACTCGACACCCCAATACTCCTTAATCGCTAAATTCGGCTGTTCGACAGCTTCAACCCTGCACGACGCAGGTGGCCAGGTGCGCAGCGAGCGCATCAAAGGCAATGTTCTGTTGTTCGCCCTGGCCACGCAGGGGTTTGAAACCTACCACTTGCTGGGCCAACTCGTCATCGCCGAGGATCAGCGCATACAACGCGCCGCTCTTGTCAGCCTTCTTGAACTGGCTCTTGAAGCTGCCGGCGCCGGCATTGATTTGCAGACGCAGGTTCGGCAGTTGGTCACGCACCAGTTCGCTCAAGGTCAGGGCAGCCAGTTCGGCGGCCTCGCCAAAAGCGCAAAGGTACACGTCCACCTGCCGGGAAATCTCTTGTGGCACTTGCTCAAGGGTCTCGAGCAACAGGATCAGCCGCTCGATGCCCATGGCGAAACCTACGCCCGTGGTCGGCTTGCCACCCATTTGCTCGACCAGGCCGTCGTAACGACCACCGGCACACACCGTGCCCTGGGCGCCGAGTTTGTCGGTGACCCACTCGAACACGGTCTTGCTGTAGTAATCGAGGCCGCGCACCAGCTTGGGGTTGATCACATAGGGAATACCCGCCGCATCCAGGCGAGCCTTGAGGCCCTCGAAGTGCATGCGCGATTCGTCGTCCAGGTAGTCGGCCATTTTCGGCGCATCGACCAGTACGGCCTGGGTATGGGCGTTCTTGGTATCAAGCACGCGCAACGGGTTGGTCTTCAGGCGGCGCTGGCTATCTTCGTCCAGCTTGTCCAGGTGGGCAGACAGGTACTCGACCAGGGCTTCGCGATAGCGTCCGCGGGACTCACTGGTGCCCAGGCTGTTGAGTTCGAGCTTGACCGCGTCGCGGATGCCCAACTGGCCCCACAGGCGCCAGGTGAGGACGATCAGCTCGGCATCGATGTCCGGACCGTCCAGATTGAAGACTTCGCAACCGATCTGGTGAAACTGGCGATAGCGACCTTTCTGCGGACGCTCGTGGCGAAACATCGGGCCGATGTACCACAGCTTCTGGGTCTGACCGCCACCGGTGATGCCATGCTCCAGCACAGCGCGAACGCAGGCCGCGGTGCCTTCCGGACGCAGGGTCAGGGAGTCGCCGTTACGGTCTTCAAAGGTGTACATCTCTTTTTCGACGATGTCGGTCACTTCACCGATGGAGCGCTTGAACAGCTCGGTGAACTCGACGATCGGCATACGGATCTGCTTGTAACCGTAGTTATCCAGCAGACGCGCGACCGTGCTCTCGAAATAGCGCCACAGTGGCGTCTGCTCCGGCAGGATGTCGTTCATGCCACGAATGGCTTGCAGAGACTTGCTCACATCAAATCCTTAAATTCGTTCAATCAGCCGCGAGCGATCAGCGCTGCGTCAGCGGCGACCTTCTCGGCCGCTTTCTCGCGGATCAGCTTTTCCAGCTCATCCACCAGATTGTCATTCGTCAATTTCTGCGACGGTTTGCCGTCGATGTAAATCAGGTTCGGTGTACCGCCGGTCAAGCCCACGTGTGCCTCCTTGGCCTCGCCCGGTCCGTTGACTACGCAACCGATCACCGCGACATCCAGCGGCACCAGCAGGTCTTCGAGACGCAACTCCAGGTCGTTCATGGTTTTCACCACGTCGAAATTCTGCCGCGAGCAGCTCGGGCAGGCAATGAAGTTGATGCCACGGGAACGCAAACGCAGGGATTTGAGAATGTCGTAGCCGACCTTCACTTCCTCTACGGGGTCTGCCGCCAGGGAGATGCGGATAGTATCGCCAATCCCTTCGGCGAGCAGCATACCGAGACCCACCGCAGATTTCACTGTGCCTGAGCGTAAACCGCCCGCTTCAGTGATGCCCAGGTGCAGCGGCTGTACGATTTCCTTGGCCAGCAAGCGGTAGGCTTCTACGGCCATGAACACGTCGGAAGCCTTTACGCTGACCTTGAAGTCCTGGAAATTCAAGCGTTCCAGGTGCTCAACGTGGCGCAATGCCGACTCCACCAGCGCCGCCGGGGTAGGCTCGCCGTATTTCTTTTGCAGGTCTTTTTCCAGCGATCCGGCGTTGACCCCGATGCGGATGGGAATACCGCGATCACGGGCCGCATCGACCACGGCGCGCACACGGTCTTCACGACCGATGTTGCCTGGGTTGATCCGCAGGCAGTCCACACCCAGTTCGGCTACGCGCAACGCGATCTTGTAGTCGAAGTGGATGTCGGCAACCAGCGGCACCTTGACCAATTGCTTGATACGGCCGAAGGCTTCGGCAGCGTCCATATCCGGTACGGACACGCGCACGATGTCCACGCCGGCCGCTTCCAGACGATTGATCTGGGCGACGGTGGCAGCCACGTCATTGGTGTCGCTGTTGGTCATGCTCTGCACCGCGATGGGGGCATCGCCGCCCACCGGCACCGAGCCGACCCAGATCTTGCGCGATACGCGACGTTTGATTGGAGATTCGCCGTGCATGACTATTGTCCCAACTTGAGGCGAGCGGTCTCGCCACTGGTGAACGGCGCTACGTCCACAGGCTGGCCGTTGTAGGCCACTTGCGCGCCACGGGCATAGCCCAGACGCAGCGTCAAAGGAGGCTTGCCGCCCTGGTCAAGAGTATCTCCCTTACGCTTCAGACCGCTAAACAGCACTTTGCCATTACCGTCGCTGACTTGCGTCCAGCAGTCAGCGACGAAGGTGATCTGTACGCGCCCGTCACCGGCGATCAACGCGGGGGTGGTGGGCGGCGAAATGGCAGGCGCAGCCGGTGCCGCAGGCGCTGGAGCCTGGGCCGGAGCGGTCGCTGCG
>NZ_CVTU01000019.1:0-8694 GCF_900004965.1 Pseudomonas sp. 44 R 15 | reverse complement strand
TACTTTTGCGCTTTTCAAAAGTGAGCCGCCGTCAGGGCGGAACCCTAAGCAGCCGTTACCGCAGAAACGGATATGTACTCGTTCCAATCCAACATCCCGGACAGCCCAGAGGCCGCCATCGGGGGCAAGCCCCCTCCCACATGTTGATTGCCATACATCAATCAATTTTCTTGAGCCACAGACTTTTCCCCGTCCCCAAGGGTCAACATCCTGCAAGCACCTTGACCCAGGAGATACCCTTAAATGACCACACCCAAAGCCCTGTTGATCCTCCACGGCAAACAAGCCCTCAATGAGGACGTGCGTGCGGCTGTGCTCGCCCGTCGTGAGCAGGGTTGGGAGCTGGCGGTACGGGTGACGTGGGAGGGCGGCGATGCGCTGCGCCTGGTCAACGAGGCATTGGAAAACGGCTATACCCATATCATCGCCGGCGGTGGCGACGGCACCTTGCGCGATGTCGCCGAAGCGATGGCGCAAGCCGGCACCGACGCCAGCCTGGTGTTGATGCCCCTGGGCACCGCCAACGACTTCGCCAAGGCCGCCGGTGTGCCGCTGGAGCCGGCCGGTGCCCTCGCGTTGCTGGATGTCGAGCCAAGGGCAATCGACCTCGGCCAGGTCGGCGGGCAGATCTTCCTCAACATGGCCACCGGCGGCTTCGGCAGCCAGGTCACCGCCAACACATCCGAAGACCTGAAGAAAGTCCTCGGGGGGGCCGCCTACCTGTTCACCGGGTTGTCGCGCTTCAGTGAATTGAAGGCCGCCTATGCTGAGCTGGAAGGCCCCGATTTCCAGTGGAAAGGCGAGCTGCTCGCGCTGGGCATCGGCAACGGTCGCCAGGCCGGCGGCGGGCATGTGCTGTGCCCCGATGCGCTGGCCGATGACGGGTTGCTGGACGTCAGCATCCTGCCGGCACCCCAGGAGGTGGTCGGCACCCTGCGCGAACTGATGAGCAATGGCTGGGGCCTGGACACCATGTTCGTGCGCGCCCGCCTGCCGTGGGTCAATATCAAGGGCGCGCAGGGCTTGTACATCAACCTCGATGGCGAGCCGCTGGAAGGCGACGACCTGCATTTCGAAGCGGTGCCTAAGGCCCTGCGCGTACACCTGCCGCTGGGTTCGCCCCTAATCGTCCAGGCTGATGATCTGCTCGCGCACCGCGAATAACACCAGGCCCGCCACGTCGAAAATCTGCAGGCGCTTCATGATCTGCGAGCGATGCGCTTCCACGGTCTTGATGCTCAGGCCCAGTCCGTGGGCGATTTCCCGGGTGGACTTGCCACGCACGATCAAGCGCAGGATTTCCAGCTGTCGCGCCGTCAGGGTGTGGCTGTGGGGCACGGGCGAGGCCGCGCCCTGGCTGCGGATCAGCGCCTGGTTGATCACCGTGTGGGCGATGGCCGGGCTCAGGTAACGCTCGTTGTTGCGCAAGGCCCGCAGGGCGTGTTCCAGCTCGTTGCCGGTCATGTCTTTGAGCAGGTAGCCGTGAGCGCCCGACTCCAGCGCGCGCATGATCAAGTCGGGCTCGGTGTGCATCGACAGGATCAGCACCTTGCTCTTGGGGTAGGCCGCCTTGAGTTGCTGCAGGGCGTCGAGGCCGCCGGTGTGTTTCATCGACAGGTCCAGCAGCACGATATCCGGCTGCAGGGCGCGAAACTGCTCGAGCAATTGCGCACCGTCGCTGGCTTCGCCGATCACGTTGTAGCCGGGAATATCCAGGATCAGCGCGCGAACGCCGGCGCGGATCAGCGCGTGGTCATCCACCAGGAGCAGGTTGCAGGTCACCGGGCAACCTCAGGGGCGCCGGCCCGTTCGAGGGCGCGAGGCGCCCAGGGGAACAACGCGTCGATCCGCGTACCTTTGCCTGGCTCGCTGCTGACGGACAAGGTGCCTCCCAGTTGGTCCATCCGCTCGTACATGCCGGCCATGCCGCGCTGGCCTTCGCGGCCTGGGTCGGTGGCGGGCGAAAAGCCCAGGCCGTCATCGCAGATCATCAGCGACAGGCCTTCGGGCAGGCGTTGCAGGCGCACCCGCAGGTTGTGCGCCTGAGCGTGACGGAGCATGTTGGTCACCGCTTCCTGGGTGATACGAAACGCCGCCACGGCCATTTCTTCAGGAATACCCGCCAGCCGTTGCGGGCATTCCAGGCTCCAGCACACCTGGGTCTTCCCCAGGGTCTTGAGCAGGTGCGCGCGCAAGCTCGCTTCCAGGCCCAGACTGGCCAACTGGCGCGGGTTGAGGATGGCGGACACGTCGCGCACCTTGGCCAGTGTTTCGTTGAGGGTATTGCACAGCGCCGTGCATTGATCCTGCAACTCCGGCGGCAGGCGACGCTGCAGCCATTCGGTTTGCAGCTTGGCGGCGGTCAGCAGTTGGCCGATGTCGTCGTGCAGCTCGCGGCTGAGGCGATGGCGTTCGTTTTCCTGGACCTGCAACAGGCGGTCGGCCAATTCCTGGGGCTGGAACTTGATCGATTTGCGCGAACGCCATTGGTGCAGGCCCACCACCGCCAGCGTGGCCAGGTTGAGCAGCAGGATCAATAGCGACAAGGGCGATGCGTGTACGTACGCCCATGCGCTGGCAGACAGCGAACACAGGCACAGCGCGAGGACGATACGGCGTGCAGTGCTGCGCGACACAGACCTGGAAAAAAGTGGCTTTAGATTGGCGTACATACGAATGAAGCCACTGAGGGTTCGCTGCGGGGAGACCGGTTGGCCGGGCTCTGTTTGGAATACGCTGCCGAGTCGTGTTTAAACATGATGAAGTTGAGTCACTTCGAGTGGCGCCATAGTACCACCCCTGTTACCGTTGGTCGCCTGATTGGTTTATGGCCCGCGCAAATACTCTGGAGAGTATTCCCAGCGTTAAACAGTGAAGTTGTATTAATACAGTTGGTTTGTATCGTTATTGCATGGATGGCTAATGGATATTTACGCCTGTTTTGCCATCATCGGTCGTTTTTGGATAGGTGGATTATCAAATACGACCTGCATAAGGCTCAAGTCCCGTGATGCAAGCGTGGCTGCGGCGCGTGACTGAACTCCTTTTGCGGAATCTGCAAGGTCGCCAGCGCGATCAAGGCGGTTTGCTCACTCTCGTCCAGGGGCAGTTCACCGGTGCGTGTGTCGATCAGCTCCAGTTGCCAGGCCAGCAGCGTCAGGCAGTCATGCAACGCATCCAATGCCTGGTCGTGCAATTGCAGGGGGGGGCGGGCGTTGGCAATGAGCGCCAGAAGGCGCCGCGAGAAATCGCTGATCGCTTGCAGTGCCAGGTTGTCGGCCTTTTCAGCCAGTTTGGCCAGGCTGGTTTTCATGCAGTCGATGGCGTCACTGTCGTCACGGATCAAATGCAGATGGCTCAAGCACTCCTGGGACTTGATCAGCAGCATCTCGGCCTCCCGCAGAAACTCGGGAAGTGCCGTTTGCCATTCGTTCGCGCTATTCATCATGCATGTCTCCGCAACTCAAGCTCGGGTGATGAGATGTCGCACCGGGTGAATGGGTTAAACTAGCGCTGAAATAGGATTGGGTCTTGTAGGTAGCTTCCGAAATGCCTGTAGGAGCTTTATTGAAATGCTCGCGAAAGTCGTGCGTAACCCCGGCTGAGCGGGATGCCACAACTTCAGTTGCCGATACGTGAGTGCCTGGAAAGCCGGCGGGCCCAGGGCTTGGGATGGCAAACAAAAGCGTGACTCCATTCATGCAATGAGAATGGCGTCACATTAATGGCTATTAGATATCGCGAATATCAGGTCAGGCCTGATTGCGCATAGGGGAATCCCCTACGCAGTGGAACCGCACGTCGATTCGAATGTCCCGCGCCGCCGCGATACAGCGCTATGGGGGGTGAATGCAGTAAAGCATGATGTCAGTGTGACATCAATGCATTTACATGGCATTTTACCGGGGTCAAGGTCTGGCGTTTGGCGCCGATAACTTGCCTATATGAACTGCGCACTCGCAGAACTGACATGCACACCAGGAGCTCTTAATGGCCGGCATTCTCGACACGGTAGATCAACGCACGCAATTGGTGGGTGAGAATCGCCTGGAAATTCTCATGTTCCGCTTGTTCGGCCGACAGCTGTTCGCGATCAACGTGTTCAAAGTGCAGGAAGTGCTGCAACTGCCCAAGCTGACCCTGATGCCCCAGCGTCACCCCTTTGTGTGTGGCGTGGTCAACCTGCGCGGCCAGACCTTGCCGGTGATCGACCTGTCCCAGGCCATCGGCATGCGCCCGTTGGTGCCAGGGCCCAACAGCACCATTATCGTCACCGAGTACAACCGCTCGGTGCAGGCCTTCCTGGTGGGTGGCGTCGACCGCATCGTCAACATGAACTGGGAAGCCATCCTGCCGCCGCCGGCCAGCGCCGGGCGCCAGCATTACCTTACCGCCATCAGCAAGGTCGATGACCAGTTGGTGGAAATCATCGATGTGGAAAAAGTCCTGGCTGAAATCGTGCCCTACAACGCCAAGGTCTCCCGGGAAAAACTCGAAGACCCGGTGCTGGAGCGCGCCCGTGGCCGCGAAGTGCTGCTGGTGGACGACTCCAACGTGGCGCTCTCGCAATTGCGTGACACCCTCGGCCAGTTGGGTGTGAAGATGCACATTGCCAGCGATGGCCTCAAGGCGCTGAACATGCTCAAGGCCTGGGCCGACAGCGGCCAGGTGATGACTGACAAGCTGCTGATGATCTTCACCGACGCCGAAATGCCCGAGATGGATGGCTATCGCCTCACCACCGAAATCCGCAACGACCCGCGCCTGCGTAGCCTCTACGTGGTGCTGCACACCTCGCTCTCGGGCAGCTTCAACGAGTCGATGGTGAAAAAGGTCGGCTGCGACAATTTCCTCTCCAAGTTCCAGCCCGACAAACTGGTCGATGTGGTGCGTGAGCGACTGATGCTGGACGAAGTGCCCGCCTGACTTTAGGGTGTGACACTTTGTTCCCCAGGAAAGCAGGCCCATGCTCCGTCTCAGCGCGTTGTACCGTTACCCCTTGAAGTCCGGCAAGGCCGAGGCCCTGCAGCAGATTGGCCTGGACAAGCTGGGGCTCGAAGGGGATCGACGCTGGATGCTGGTGGACGAAGCCAGCGGGCGATTCCTCACGCAACGCGCCGTGGCGAAGATGAGCCAGTTGACTGCCCTGTGGAACACGGCGGGCGGCCTGACCCTCAGTTCGCCGGGCCATGGGACGTTGGACGTAGCGCTGCCCGGCGCCGACGCGTTGCGCGGTGTGACCATCTGGCACGACACCCTGCGCGTGCCGGACGCAGGCGATGCAGCGGCGGCCTGGGTCAGCGCCTTCATCGGTAAACCGACGCGCCTGGTGCATATGCCCGTGGATCGCGCACGCTTCACCCAGCATGGTTTTGGCCATGATAGCGATCAGGTCGGCTTTGCCGACGGTTACCCCTTGCTGCTGATCGGCCAGGCTTCCCTGGACGATTTATGCACCCATATCGGCCGGCCGATGGACATGCTGCGCTTTCGCCCCAACCTGGTCATCGACGGCGCCGAGGCCTTTGCCGAGGACGGCTGGAAACGCTTGCGCATCGGCGCGGTGGAGTTTCGCGTGGTCAAGCCCTGCTCACGTTGCATCCTCACCACCATCGACCCGCAGACCGGCGAGCGCAGCCCGGACCGCGAGCCGTTCGCGACCCTGCAGGCCTATCGCAGCACCGAGCAGGGCGCGATGTTCGGCCAGAACCTGGTCAACGATGGGGTTGGACGGCTGGAAGTCGGCATGCCGGTGACGGTGCTGGAATGAAAAATGCCCGTCTCGCAGGAGACGGGCATTTTTTTGCGCCGGTGGGCGTTTAGCCGCGGTATTCGCACAGGTAAGCGGTGTCTACGGCGACCTTCAACTGGAACTTGCTGTTGGCCGGCACGTTGAACTGGCTGCCGGCAGCGAAGGTTTCCCACTCGGCATCAGGCAGTTTGACGACCAGGGCGCCGGAGACCACGTGCATGATTTCACGCTGGGCGGTGCCGAATTCGTATTCACCCGGGGCCATGACGCCGATGGTGGCCGGACCTTCCTCGGTGCCGAAAGCGATCGACTTGACGGTGCCGTCGAAGTATTCGTTGACTTTGAACATGGGTGAATCCTCGTAAAAAGGGTCAAAGCTTACGCCAGGCACTGTAGGAGCGAGCTTGCTCGCGAAAAACCTGAGAGCACCCCGTTAACCCAGATGTGCTGCGTTATCGTTGGCGATCTTCGCGAGCAAGCTCGCTCCTACAGGGGGCAGCATTAAGGCAAAAGGTTGATCAGTATGCCCAAGCCTTTCAGAGCTGCCTAGACCGGCAAAATCAACGGCAGCAGACGCGCCGTGTTGCGCGCATCTTCCAGGGCGCGATGCTGCTGGCCAACGAACTGCATCCCCGCCAATTGCAGCGCGCCATTGAGCCCCAGGGGCTTGTCCAGGCGGCGGGCCTTGGCGAAGCGTTGCTTGAGGTTGACGTGGGGCGTCTGGCCGAGCGCGCTGGCCAGGCCATGGCGTTGCCATTCCAGTTCAAGCTGCACGCGGTCGTAATCGCCCCAACTGGCCCAGCCCTCCAGGCGGGGCCGATGCTGGCCCAGCCAGCGTTCGAACAGCGGCCACACCTCGGTGATGGGCGTTGCCGCGTCGATGTTGGCCTGGGTGATATGGGTCAATTGGCGGCAAAAGGGCGTCAGCAGTGGCCGCCGCAGCGGTCGCACGAAGCGCTGGAAGTGATCCAGCTCGCGACCCTGGCGGTTGACCAGGCTCGCGCCGATTTCGATGACTTCCATCTCCGTCACGGGCCAGCCGCCGTCATCTGTTGTGGCTTCAAGGTCAATAATCAGCCAATGAGGCATGCGCAGGTTCCCGTACTGTTCCTGTCCTGATGGGGATAGAGCGTAGCCGGGCCGTGTAGTTCCGCCCAGGGGGCTTATTCAATCTTCCAATGGCGGGTTGCGATGCCACCAGGCAGGCGCCTGGTTTGTAAACCCTGTACACAAGTTTTGCCCAAGCGCTTGCTTGGTTGACGGCCACGGCCTAAATTGCCCGCCAAGACGATAGTAGACATAAGGGAAAGCAGCATGGATGACCATCAAGCCCTGCGGGTGATGCGCACCATGGTCGACGCTGGCCAATTGACCGACCCGGAGAGCGCCCGGGGCAAGTTGCTGCAAACCGCAGCGCACCTGTTTCGCAACAAGGGCTTCGAGCGCACCACCGTGCGCGACCTGGCCGGCGCGGTGGGCATCCAGTCGGGCAGCATCTTTCATCACTTCAAGAGCAAGGACGAGATCCTGCGCGCGGTGATGGAAGAAACCATCCTCTACAACACCGCGATGATGCGCGCCGCGCTGGAGCAGGCGGGCACTGTGCGCGAGCGCGTGCGGGCGCTGATCCGCTGCGAATTGCAGTCGATCATGGGCGGCAGCGGTGAGGCGATGGCGGTGCTGGTGTACGAATGGCGTTCACTGTCTGCCGAAGGCCAGGCCCGGGTACTTGCCCTGCGCGACGTGTATGAGCACATCTGGCTGCAGGTGCTGGACGAAGTCAAGGCTGCCGGCTACATCAAGGGCGACGTGTTGATCACCCGGCGCTTCCTGACCGGCGCGTTGTCCTGGACCACCACCTGGTTCCGCACCCAGGGCAGCCTGACGCTTGAAGAACTGGCTGAAGAAGCCCTGCTGATGGTGCTCAAGGCGGATTGAGGCGCAGCTATCAATTTACTGGCAAGCGTTGTCTCTCCCGGGAAAAACGCCTAGCTTATCGCCATCATAGAATTCAACGGTGTGTGCCTAGATGTTTTCGCCATGGCGGCTGGCTGCAGGACTTACATTTTGGGCGCTGGGTACCGCAGGGTGGACGCAAGCCGGCGCCGCGCAGTTGGTGAGGGTCGGCGCGGCGCATTTTCCGCCGTATACCGTACGCCCTGAGCAAGGCGCCGATACCGGGTTGCTGCCGCAATTGGTCGAAGCGTTGAACGCCGTGCAAAGCGACTATCAGTTCGTGCTGGTGCCCACCTCGATCCCCCGGCGTTTTCGCGATTTCGAGCAGGGCCGGGTGGACATGGCGATCTTTGAAAACCCCTCCTGGGGGTGGACGAATGTGGCCCATACCAGCGTCGACATGGGGCTGGAAGACGCTGAAATCTTCGTGGCCGAGCGTGAGCCCGGTCGCGACCAGCGCTTTTTCGCCGACCTGGCCGGCAAACGCCTGGCGGTGTTCAGCGGTTATCACTACGCCTTCGCCCAGTTCAACCCCGACCCCAAGTACCTGGCCGAGCACTTCAACGCTACCTTGACCTACTCCCATGACAGCAACTTGCTGATGGTCGCGCGGGGGCGTGCCGATATTGCGTTGGTCACTCGTTCGTACCTGAGTGATTTCATGGTGCGCAACGCGAACATGGCGGACAAGTTCCTGGTGTCGGAGCGCATTGATCAGGTCTATCACCATTACGCACTGCTGCGGCCCAAGGCGCCGATCACCGGGCCGGTCTTTGCCGAGCTGCTCAAGCGCTTGCGGGATAACGGCCAGATGCTCAGGATTTTCGCGCCGTATCGGATTGATATAACGCCACTGCGCTGAGGCCGCAGTTGATCGAGTGTGGGAGGGGGTTTGCCCCCGATGGCGGCCTCTGGGCCGACCAGGATGTTGGATTGGACCGAGTACATATCCGTTTCTGCGGTCACGGCTGCTAATGGTTCCGCTT
>NZ_CVTU01000014.1:0-217 GCF_900004965.1 Pseudomonas sp. 44 R 15 | reverse complement strand
TTGTAGACGTCATTCGGTGCCACGGCGGTGACCGTGCCGCTGGATTGGTTCACACCGATGGTGATGGTTTTGCCGTTATCCAGGGTGACGGTCAGCGGGTTGGTGATGTTGGTCACCAGCGCGCCGTTTTTATCCACAAGGCTGGCGGTGTAAACGATGTTGCCGCCTTCGCCGACGGTGGTGGTAGCGGTCAGTACAACGTCGACTTTGTCGATGG
>NZ_CVTU01000065.1:0-14117 GCF_900004965.1 Pseudomonas sp. 44 R 15 | reverse complement strand
TGGAACGCCCTGCTCGCGCGTTACGCCTACGCCGCCGGCGATACGCGCCAGCCGCTGCGCTGCGAGCTGCTCGGCAGCCTGGTCAACGTGCTGCTGCTGAGCGTGCTGCCGTTTGCGTTTGGCTTGGCCGGCATCCCCCTGGCGGCGCTGGCCGGCGTGCTGTGCACCGCGCTGCTGCTGATGCAGCGCCAGGCCTTGCTCGGCGCCCTGCCGTGGGCCCGGCATTGGCTGATCAGCACCCTGCTGATGGGGCTGGCGGCGCTGCTGTTGTTTCGAATCGAAGGCGTGTGGCTGC
Organism: Pseudomonas sp. 44 R 15; assembly: GCF_900004965.1. Taxonomy (NCBI): domain Bacteria; kingdom Pseudomonadati; phylum Pseudomonadota; class Gammaproteobacteria; order Pseudomonadales; family Pseudomonadaceae; genus Pseudomonas; species Pseudomonas sp. 44 R 15. Next base: position 13,822 of record NZ_CVTU01000065.1, on the reverse strand, counting down.
AACTGGGCTTGAGCACCCTGGCAGGCGCGGTGGTGTTGCTGGGTATGGGGCTGTGGCTGAAGCCGTGGCGCAAGGCGTGAATGATCGTTCGGGAAGACTCAAATGAAACATCGCTGGATTCAAATGGATATCGCCAAAGGCATCGGTATCCTGGTTATCGTGTACGCCCACAGTTGGTTTGTCGCCAACTCGGTGGATTTGCTCTACCCGATCATTGCCTCGTTCGTGCTGCCGTTGTTCTTCTTTTTGTCCGGGGTGTTCTTCAAGCCCGAGCAGCCGTTCGTGGAGATGGCGGTGCGCAAGGCCGATGGCTTGCTCAAGCCGTTCTTCTTCACCATGTTGGCGTATGTGATCGTGCGCGCTGTGCTGCGCGGGCAGCCGTTGCTGCCGGACATCGGCGGCGTGTTTTACGCCTCGGTGGATACCATCCCGTGGCAGGCGTTGTGGTTTTTGCCGCACTTCTGGGTGGCGATCCTGTTCAGTTGGCTGATGCTGCGCCTGATCCAGCGCCTGAAGCTGCCGTTGCCGGGCGCTTGCCTGCTGGCCGGCGCGCAACTGTTGCTCGGGATCTGGATCCTGCCGTGGTTCTGGCAAGTGCCGGTCAGCGTCGGCGAGCAGACCTGGACAATGCCCGGCCTGCCCTTCAGCCTCGACGTCACACTGATCAGCAGCACCTACTTCATCTACGGCTACCTGCTGCGCGATTGGCTGCGCCGGCATGAGAGTTCGCTGTTGACCCTGCTGATTGCGGTGGCGCTGTTCGCCGCGGTGTTCCTCTACAGCCACGACACCATGGACCTGGCGCAGCGTCGCTACGACCACTGGTTGTGGACCAGCCTGCTGGCGGTGATCGGCGTGTACCTGTGCTGGGCGCTGGCGCGGGTGTTGATGGTGTCGAGCCTGCTGACCCGGATGATGACCTACATCGGCCAATCCACCTTGATCGTGCTGATCTTCCACGGCGAGATCCAGCACAAGACCTTCGACCTGATGGAGCGTCTGGGCCTGCATCCGTTCCTGGCGGCGTGTGTGGGCTTTGTGGTGGCGGTGGTGGTGTCGTTGCTGATAGGGGAAGTGATCAAGCGCGTGGCATTCCTGCGGTTTTTCTACTTTCCGTTTCCGCTGCGTAAAGCGGCTAAACCTTAAGCAGGACTGATGTAGGAGCGAGCTTGCTCGCGAAAAACTCACAGGCACCGCGCTCATTCAGAAAGCACGCGTTATCGTTGACGTTTTTCGCGAGCAAGCTCGCTCCTACAGACGGCGGTGTATGCTCAGTCGTCCAGCTGTTGCGGCGCGGGCTTGCTACCCGGCTTGGCCGGTTTCGCGCCCTTCGCTGGCGCGGGTTCGACCGGTGCTGGTTCCGGCGCGGCAGCCGCTTCTTTTTCGGCCATCGGCATCTGGTCGATGGTACTGAAGAACTCTTTCAGATCGAGCGTATCCGGCGGCACGTTCTTCTCGAGTTTCTTGTCCCCGTCCTTGCCCACCAGGATCACCTTGGTGCCGCTGCCGACCCCAAGCTTGAGTGCGCGGATCAGTGCATTGGTCTCAGGCGGTGTGAGCTTTTTGCTGTCCTTGGGGTCCTTGGCGAACTTCTCGCCTTCGGCGCCGATGCTGCCGAACTTCACGGTGTACAGCACCATGCTGCGTTCTTCGAAGGACTGCCTGGTGGCAGGCTCTTCCAGTTGTTTCTTGAGCGTGGCCAACGTCGGGTTACCGGCATCGAGTTCCACCACGACCAGAGGGCGGGTTTTGCCCAGCTCCAGCTTGAGCGGATTATCATCGGCAGCCAACAACGGCCCCGTAAAAGCCATCAAGGTAGCCAGGGTCAGCGACCGGATGAGCATGCGCACCTCCTTTGAATTCCATGCAGGGTTCTTGAGTTTCATGTCTGCGACAGTCAAATTCAAGGATGATTCCTACGCCACGTTGAGAAGCGTAGGTCAGGGCGTACGCTACGCAAGGGTTTGCAGGGGGGTGAGGTGATTGTTTCCTCTGATTACGAGACCTTCCAATCCGGCCAATGCCGGGCGAATACGGGCGCCACAAGCGGGTCGGCGTCCACCCGTTCCAGGGTATGGGCAAAACCTGGGGCCAGATTGTGCAGCGCTTCCCGCGCCTCATCCCAGCGCGACACTGCCGCCGCCATGATGCCCAACGCGTTGGGGACGTTGTCGGGGGTAAACAACTGGTCGGCAAACTGATCGGCGAACACCACCCAGGCCTGATGCAGATAGCGCCGCGTGCCGGTGGTCAGTTGCGCTTGCAGGGCCTGATCCACGTTGCCCAGCCAGCGTTGCGGGTAGTCGATGATGCCGATGGCCGAATAACAATTGGCGGCGATATACAACAGGCCGCGCAGAATCTGCGCGCGGTTGCCGACCAGCAGGTCGGCCTGGGGATACTCGAGGCCCAGGTGGATCAGGATGGCGGCGCTTTCGGTCAGCACCTGGCCATCGGGGGTGACCAGGGTGGGAATCTGTTTCAGGGGATTGATGCGCGCAAGGGCTTCGCTGCCCTCGCTGTCCTGCCAGGAACTGGCCTCCACGCGATGCCACGGCACGGCGCAGCGTTGCAGGGCGATTTCGATCATGCAGGAACCGGACTCGTCGGTGCCATAGAGTGTGTACATGGACGTTTCTCCTGAGTAACGGGTGTTGCGGCGATCCGCCTAGAACAGGCCCATCTGACCACCCACCAGAGTGCCAAAATCATCGTTCACGAACGGCAGGATCGCGTCCGCCACGGGCTGCAATTGCCGGGTCACGTAATGATCGTAGTCGATCGGCGCTTGCCGCACTTCCAAAGGCTCGGGGCCGTTGACGCTGATCACATAGCTGATCCAGCCGCCGCGCTGGTACTGGCGCGGGCGCCCGAGGCGGTCGTTGTATTCATCGGCCAGGCGTGCGGCGCGTACATGGGGCGGGACGTTGCGTTCGTAGTCATGCAGCGCTCGGCGCAGGCGCTTGCGGTAGATCAGCAGGTCGTCGAGCTCGCCGCTCAAGGTGCGACGCACATAATCGCGGACATACTCCTGATGGGGCTGGCGATGGAAGATGCGTCGGTAGAGCTCCTGCTGGAATTGCCGCGCCAGGGGCGACCAGTCACTGCGCACGGTCTCCAGCCCTTTGTAGACCATCTCTTCGCTGCCATCGGCGCGTACTACCAGGCCGGCGTAGCGCTTCTTGCTGCCCTCCTCCGCGCCGCGAATGGTCGGCATCAGGAAGCGGCTGAAATGAGTTTCGTATTGCAGCTCGAGGGCGCTTTGCAGGCCGTACTCGGTGTGCAGATGGCTGCGCCACCAGTCGTTGACGTGCTGCACCAGCGCCTGGCCGATACGACTGGCGTCCTCGTTGGAATGGGCGCTGCCGAGCCAGACGAAGGTGGAATCGGTGTCGCCGTAGATCACCTCATAGCCCTGGGCCTCAACCAATTCCCGCGTCTGGCGCATGATCTGGTGCCCGCGCATGGTGATCGACGACGCCAGCCGCGTATCGAAGAACCGGCAGCCGCTGGAACCGAGCACCCCGTAGAAGGCGTTCATGATGATCTTCAGGGCCTGGGACAACGGCGCATTGTGTTCGCGCTTGGCCACTTCGCGGCCTTCGGAAACCCGCGTGACGATGGCCGGCAGGCAATGCCGGGTGCGGGAAAAACGCGCACCGCGAAAGCCTTCCACCGAGTCGCTGTCGTCGGGATGCCTGAGGCCTTCGATCAAGCCCACCGGGTCGATCAGGAAACTGCGGATGATCGACGGGTAGAGGCTTTTGTAGTCCAGCACCAGCACCGACTCGTAGAGGCCCGGGCGTGAATCCATGACAAAGCCGCCGGGACTGGCCTGGGGCGGCTTGTCGCCGAGGTTCGGCGCAACGAAGCCCTGGCGGTGCATCAACGGCATGTAGAGGTGGGTGAACGCCGCGACGGAACCGCCATTGCGGTCGGCGGGCAGGCCGGTGACGCTGGCGCGTTCGAGCAGGAACTCGAGCAGCCCGGTCTTCTCGAAAATCCGCGTGACCAACTCGCAGTCCTTGAGGTTGTAGCGCGCCAGGGCAGGCTTGTCCTCGGCGAACATGCGGTTGATTTCGTCCATGCGCTGGTAAGGCGTGGAGATGTCCTTGCCTTCGCCGAGCAGGGTTTGCGCGACGTTCTCCAGGCTGAACGACTCGAAGCTCCAGGTGGCCGAGCGCAGGGCTTCGATGCCGTCGATGATCAGCCTGCCTGCGGCCGCGGCGAAGTAGTGATTGCGGCTGCCGTGTTCGCGCCAGGTCATGGCTTCACCGCCGCGTCCGAGCAGCAGCGGCACGTTCAGGCGCTGGGCATGTTCGTGCAGTACGCGCAGGTCGAATTGCACCACGTTCCAGCCGATGATCGCATCCGGATCATGGGTGGCCAGCCATTGGTTGAGACGTTCGAGCAGTTGGGCGCGGGTGTCGCAATAGTCGAGCTTGAAATCCACCGCGTCGTGTTTGTTGGGCGGCCCGAGCATGTACACCTGGCGCTCGCCGCAGCCTTCGAGGGCGATGGAATAGAGATCGCCCTGGGCGGTGGTTTCGATGTCCAGGGACACCAGCTTCAACGGCGGACGGTAGTCGGGAGCGGGCTTCATCTGCGCGTCGAGCAGGGTGCCGTCCGCATCCGCAGTGCCGCCGAACCACACCGGGGCGGTGATAAAGCGTTCCATCATGTAGCGCTCGGGCGGCCGCACGTCGCCTTCATAGACATCGACCCCGGCGCTGCGCAGGCGCTTTTCGATGTCCATCAGTTGGCGGTGCTGCCGGGCGTAGAGACCCAGGACCGGTCGATGATGGAAATCGCACAACTGCAACGCGCGCAACTCAATGTCGCGCTCGTCCTTGAGCAGCCAGCCCAGCGGCTTGCGATGGATCTCGGGGATGAACATCACCGAGGTCTGCATGGGTAGGCGAATGCACCGAGGCCCCTGGTCGGTCGCCAGCCAGAAGCTGACCTGCGTACCCGCCGGAGTGTCGCGCCAATGCCGGGTCAGGACAAAACCCTGCTGTAAATCCACCGTACCGCACCTCGGCAATTGCTTTCAGGGCGTGATTCTACTCGGCATCCGGTCAAGGCGGCAGGTTAACTGTCATCTCACAAATCTGTTGCGGAATATGAATAACAATTACTATCATTCGCGCCGGAGTCGTATTCGCGCAGTGAGGAAGCGCACCGTGTTGCCCCCTTCCTCATCATTGACGGTTCACCGTCCGGATTGACCATGCCTCTGTGTAGCCGCCTCGCTGTGCCCTTTCGCCCTACCGTGCTTGCCCTTTGCTGCGCCCTTAGCGCTGCCGCGCAGGCCGATACGAGCAACACCCTGCAACTGGACGCCACGCGCATCGATGCCCAGGCCCCCGCGCCCGAGGCGTTGCCTGCGGTGTACGCCGGTGGGCAGGTTGCCCGTGGCGGGCAACTGGGCGTGCTGGGCAATCAGGACATCATGGACGTGCCGTTCAGCATGGCCTCCTACACCGAGCAATTGATTCGCGACCAGCAGGCGGAAACGGTCGGCGATGTGCTGCTCAATGACGCGTCCGTGCGCCAGGCGTCAGGGTATGCGAACCAGGCCCAGACTTTCATGATTCGCGGTTTGCCGTTGAATGGCGACGATATTTCCTATAACGGTTTGTACGGCATCCTGCCACGCCAGATTATGTCCACTGACGCGCTGGAACGTGTGGAAGTGTTCAAGGGCCCCAACGCGTTCATCAATGGCGTGACGCCGGGCGGCTCGGGGATCGGCGGCGGTGTGAACCTGCAACCCAAGCGCGCCGGTGACGTGCCGCTGCGCCGCTTCAGCACGGACATCAGCAGCGATGGCCGGGTGGGCGAGCATCTGGATATCGGGCAGCGCTTTGGTGAAGACCACCGTTTTGGCGCGCGGGTCAACCTGTCACAGCGCGAAGGCGACACCGGTATTGACGACGAAAACCAGCGCTCGAAACTTTTCGCGGCCGGCCTCGATTACCGTGGCGATGCACTGCGCCTGTCGGGTGATTTCGTGTATCAGAAGCAGCGTATCAATGGCGGACGCAACTCCGTGTTCCTGGGCAGCGCGACCCGCGTCCCGGATGCGCCTTCGGCGGATACCAACTATGCGCCCCGCTGGAGCAGCACCAACCTGGAGGACACCCTGGGCATGCTGCGCGCCGAATACGACCTGAATGAAAACTGGACCGCTTACGCCGCAGGCGGTGCCAAACACAGCCGGGAAATGGGCCGGTATTCCTCGATTACCCTGACCGATAACCTCGGCAATGCCACCTCCAGCCGCTCGACCATTGCCCACGAAGAAGACAACGCCAGCCTGATGGCCGGCTTGAACGGCAAGTTCCAGACCGGCGCCGTCAGCCACCGACTCAACGTCGGCCTGGCCGGCATCTGGACCCAGGCGCGCAACGCCTATGTGTTCAACGGTTCACCGGCGGCAACCAACCTCTACAACCCTGTGACCGGCGCCCCACCCACGCTCAACACGCCGCGCAATACCCCCGGCACCGACTTCAGCGACCCGACCATTACCGCCAAGACGTTCGTGCGCAGCGCTGTGGTGTCCGACACTCTTGGTTTGTTCGACGACCGTCTGTTGGTGACATTGGGTGCACGTCGCCAGCAGATGGTGGTGCAGGGCTACAACTACATGAGCGGCACACGCACGGCCAACTACGACGAATCGATCACCACGCCGGTCTACGGCATTGTGTTCAAGCCGTGGGAGCACGTGTCGCTGTACGCCAACCGCATCGAAGGCCTGGCCCAGGGCCCCACCTCGCCGCTCAAATCCGGTGACCGGACGATCATCGGTGGCGGGCAAGCCTATGCACCGGCGCGCTCCAAGCAGATCGAAGCGGGCGTCAAGGTCGACATGGGCACCTATGGCGCCACCCTCGGCGTGTACCGTATCGAGCAGCCGGGGGCGGGTTATGCGCAAGTCATCGATGCAACCACCGCGCGCTATGTGCGCGAAGGCCAGCAGATCAACAAAGGCGTCGAACTGAACGTCTTCGGCGAACCGGTAAGTGGCCTGCGCTTGCTTGGGGGGGTGACGCTGATGAAGACCGAACTCAAGGGCACCCTCAACGGTGCCAACGACGGCAACCGCGCCATCGGCGTCCCTTCGTTCCAGCTCAACGCCGGTGTGGATTGGGACGTGCCCGGCCTGCAAGGCGTGACCCTCAATGGGCGCATGCTGCGTACGGGCGGCCAGTATGCAGACGCGGCGAACAACCTGAGCCTGCCGGCGTGGAACCGTTTCGACCTGGGTGCGCGCTACACCTTCGCGCTGGCTCAACGTGAGGTAACACTGGGCGCTACGATGGAGAACGTCGCCAACGAGAAATACTGGGAATCGGCCCAAGGTGGCTTCCTGAGCCAGGGCGACCCGCGGGTAGCGAAATTGTCGGCGACGATTGATTTCTAACAACACGGCGGTTGACGATGGGCATCAGCGTTGATGCCCGTTCGCGTCAGGCGCGCCTGGCGCTGTTCAGATAGTTTTCGATGTTGCCCATTTGCTCATCCCAGCCCCGGGAGTTCATCTTGAACGCTTTCTGGCGTCGAGCCTGGGGGACGTTGTCGAAACCCGATTCCACCACCCGCAGCAGAATGCCCGGCGCGCGATCCTCAAGGGTGAATTCCACCAGCGTCGGTTCTTCCTTGTCGTAGTCGATGTCTTTATCTACTGCAAAGGGATGCCACCAGAAAGAAAACAGCGTTTGCGGCAGGATGCGTTCGATCCTGGCCTTCCACACCACATGTTCGTAGCCTGGGTAGGTGATCTGCGCTTCGAGGGTTTCGCCGGTCACAAAGGTTTTTCCCTTGAGGGCGATACCGAACCAATCACCAAATCGCTCAGCATGGGTGAGCGCTTCCCACACCTGTTTACGTGATGCGTTGAGCAGGACTTTTCGTTCGATCCGATCCAATACGTGCATAAGTCACCTCCTCCATTGAACACTAGGCGACATCGACCAATGCGCAACTTTTGGTTATGCGCGATGATGATGTCCCCATCCTTGACCTGGTCATAGGTTATGACTGAACGCTTGAAAGGAAGTTGCTTTTGCAAAGGCGTGGGCTACCAGGTGGACCGCCTGGACATGCCCATCAGTCACTGCCACTGCAACAGTTGTCGCAAGGCGCACGCGGCCGCGTTTGTCGCCACGGCCGGCGTGATGCGCGAACACTTTCGCTGGACTCACGGTGAAGAATTGCTGTCGTCGTTCGAGTCATCACCGGGCAAGCAGCGCCATTTCTGCTCGCGCTGCGGCTCCCATCTGATCGCCGAACGCGCGCACCAACCCCACATAATCGTGCGGGTGGCGACGCTGGACGATGATCCGGGCATCAGGCCCACCGCCCATATCTGGACAAGCCATGATGTGCCCTGGCTTGTTGATGACGGCGTAGAGCGCTGGGGCGAATGGAAAGTCTGAGTCAGACGCGCGGGTCGCCAGGCGCTTTGGCCGGCGTCGCATATTGCGGCTTCAAATGACCCTCCTGGTCGAGCAGCCAGGCATCCATGATCTGCCGCACCACCGGGCCCGCTACTCGGCCACCGGCCTCACCGTTTTCGATCATCACTGAGATCACGATCTTAGGATGTTCGGCTGGCGCGAAGCCGACAAACAAGGCGTTATCGCGATGACGCTCCAGCGTCTTGTTGCGGTTGTAACGCTCGCCCTGCTTGATCGCCACCACTTGCGCGGTGCCGCTTTTGCCGGCGATGCGGTATTGGGCACCTTGCGCGGCCGCGCGGGCGATACCGCGCGGGTCGTGCATGACCAGTTGCATGCCGTGGTTGACCTGTTCCCAGTCACGCGGGTCCTTGAGGACTACGTTGGGCATCGGGTTCTCATCCACCGGTGGCACGCCGTTGATGGTCTTGGCCAGGTGCGGCCGGTTCCATACGCCTTTGTTGGCGATCAGCGCAGTGGCCTGGGCCAGCTGCAGCGGGGTGACCTGCATATAACCCTGGCCGATGCCCAGGATCACGGTTTCGCCGGGGAACCAGGGCTGGCGGCGTGTGGCGCGTTTCCAGGCCTGGGAAGGCATCAGCCCGGCGGACTCTTCGAACATGTCCAGGGACACCTTCTGACCCAGGCCGAATTCGGCCAGGTAATCATGCAGGCGATCAATGCCGAGTTTGTGGGCCAGGTCATAGAAGTAGGTGTCATTGGAGCGCATGATGGCGGCGTCCATATCTACCCAGCCGTCGCCGCTGTGGTTCCAGTTGCGGTATTTGTGATCGAAGTCCGGCAGCTGGTAGTACCCTGGATCGAACACGCGGGTTTGTGGTGTGACCACGCCGCTGTCGAGACCTGCGATGGCCACTTCGGGCTTGATGGTCGAGCCTGGCGCATACAGTCCGCGCAGCACGCGGTTGAACAGCGGGCGGTCGATGGAATCATGCAACGCGGCATATTCCTTGAAGCTGATGCCGGTGACGAACAGGTTCGGGTCGAAACTCGGCTTGCTGACCATGGCCAGCACCTCACCGGTTTGCGGGTCCAGGGCAACCACCGAACCACGACGATCACCCAGGGCCTCTTCGGCGGCTTCCTGGAGCTTGACGTCGAGACTCAAGACAATGTTTTTACCGGGGATAGGGTCCGTGTGCTTGAGCACCCGCAACACCCGCCCCTGAGCGTTGGTTTCGACTTCTTCATAACCGACATGACCATGCAGTTCCGATTCGTAGAAGCGTTCGATGCCGGTTTTGCCGATCGATTGGGTGCCGCGGTATTCCACTGAATCGAGGGCTTTGGACTCTTTCTCGTTGATTCTTCCGACATAGCCAATGGAGTGAGCGAAGTGTGCACCCAATGGGTAGTGGCGAACGAACTGGGGCTCAACGTCTACACCCGGTAGGCGGAACTCGTTGACGGCCAGGACGGCGATCTGCTCTTCGGTCAGCTCGTAGAACAGCGTGACGGGAACAAACGGATGGCGGGCCTGTTTGAGCGCTTTGTCGAACACAGCGCGATCTTCGGCGGGCAGGTGTAACAAGCTGACGATCGCGTCCAACTCACCCTTGAGGTCGGTGGTGCGCTCGCGGGTGATGGTCAGGTTGTAGCTGGGCCGGTTGTCGGCCAGGACCACGCCGTTGCGGTCATAGATCAAGCCGCGCGTGGGGGTGATGGGCAGCACGTGGACGCGGTTGTTTTCGGAAATGGTGGAGTGATAGTCGTATTGCACGACCTGCAGGAAGTACATCCGGCCCACCAGTGCGCAGGTGATACCGATCACCAGGAGTGCGCAGGCAAGCAAACGTTTGTTGACCAGACGGTGTTCTTTTTCGTGGTCCTTGATGGGTATCGGTTCAGGCATTTCTACAGCATCTCGTTGAAAAAGGTCGACGCCGCATCCTGCGGATAAAGATCAATCCTTGTGAAAATGTGCTGCACCATACCAAAAATGCAGAAACACTTTGTATCGATTTGCCTCAACGGAGGGTTATTTCATCCAGGAAAGCGAAGGTGCGGAAGTAAGCGAGCGATGGGGCGGCGGCTGAAGAGTTGCTTTTCGAGCGCCCAAAACAAAATCCCTGTTTGCGTTAGCAAACAGGGGTTCTGGAATTTAATCTTGACGATGACCTACTCTCACATGGGGAAACCCCACACTACCATCGGCGATGCATCGTTTCACTACTGAGTTCGGGATGGGATCAGGTGGTTCCAATGCTCTATGGTCGTCAAGAAATTCGGGTACTGAGTCGTGACCATGTGGCCTCGCTTCAGCAAATTGGGCATGTGACAGCAATCGGTGTTTTGTGAGCGTCGAACTTTCGGTTCATTTCGTCTTCACACACCGCAATCTGATGCTCGTTAGAGTAGTCAAATTGCTTGGGTGTTATATGGTCAAGCCTCACGGGCAATTAGTATTGGTTAGCTCAACGCCTCACAGCGCTTACACACCCAACCTATCAACGTCGTAGTCTTCGACGGCCCTTCAGGGAACTCAAGGTTCCAGTGAGATCTCATCTTGAGGCTAGTTTCCCGCTTAGATGCTTTCAGCGGTTATCTATTCCGAACATAGCTACCCGGCAATGCCACTGGCGTGACAACCGGAACACCAGAGGTTCGTCCACTCCGGTCCTCTCGTACTAGGAGCAGCCCCTCTCAAATCTCAAACGTCCACGGCAGATAGGGACCGAACTGTCTCACGACGTTCTAAACCCAGCTCGCGTACCACTTTAAATGGCGAACAGCCATACCCTTGGGACCGGCTTCAGCCCCAGGATGTGATGAGCCGACATCGAGGTGCCAAACACCGCCGTCGATATGAACTCTTGGGCGGTATCAGCCTGTTATCCCCGGAGTACCTTTTATCCGTTGAGCGATGGCCCTTCCATACAGAACCACCGGATCACTAAGACCTACTTTCGTACCTGCTCGACGTGTCTGTCTCGCAGTCAAGCGCGCTTTTGCCTTTATACTCTACGACCGATTTCCGACCGGTCTGAGCGCACCTTCGTACTCCTCCGTTACTCTTTAGGAGGAGACCGCCCCAGTCAAACTACCCACCATACACTGTCCTCGATCCGGATAACGGACCTGAGTTAGAACCTCAAAGTTGCCAGGGTGGTATTTCAAGGTTGGCTCCACGCAGACTGGCGTCCACGCTTCAAAGCCTCCCACCTATCCTACACAAGCAAATTCAAAGTCCAGTGCAAAGCTATAGTAAAGGTTCACGGGGTCTTTCCGTCTAGCCGCGGATACACTGCATCTTCACAGCGATTTCAATTTCACTGAGTCTCGGGTGGAGACAGCGCCGCCATCGTTACGCCATTCGTGCAGGTCGGAACTTACCCGACAAGGAATTTCGCTACCTTAGGACCGTTATAGTTACGGCCGCCGTTTACCGGGGCTTCGATCAAGAGCTTCGCGTTAGCTAACCCCATCAATTAACCTTCCGGCACCGGGCAGGCGTCACACCCTATACGTCCACTTTCGTGTTTGCAGAGTGCTGTGTTTTTAATAAACAGTCGCAGCGGCCTGGTATCTTCGACCGGCATGAGCTTACGGAGCAAGTCCTTCACCCTCACCGGCGCACCTTCTCCCGAAGTTACGGTGCCATTTTGCCTAGTTCCTTCACCCGAGTTCTCTCAAGCGCCTTGGTATTCTCTACCCAACCACCTGTGTCGGTTTGGGGTACGGTTCCTGGTTACCTGAAGCTTAGAAGCTTTTCTTGGAAGCATGGCATCAACCACTTCGTCATCTAAAAGATGACTCGTCATCAGCTCTCGGCCTTAGAATCCCGGATTTACCTAAGATTCCAGCCTACCACCTTAAACTTGGACAACCAACGCCAAGCTGGCCTAGCCTTCTCCGTCCCTCCATCGCAATAACCAGAAGTACAGGAATATTAACCTGTTTTCCATCGACTACGCTTTTCAGCCTCGCCTTAGGGACCGACTAACCCTGCGTCGATTAACGTTGCGCAGGAAACCTTGGTCTTTCGGCGTGGGTGTTTTTCACACCCATTGTCGTTACTCATGTCAGCATTCGCACTTCTGATACCTCCAGCAAGCTTCTCAACTCACCTTCACAGGCTTACAGAACGCTCCTCTACCGCATCACTTACGTGATACCCGTAGCTTCGGTGTATGGTTTGAGCCCCGTTACATCTTCCGCGCAGGCCGACTCGACTAGTGAGCTATTACGCTTTCTTTAAAGGGTGGCTGCTTCTAAGCCAACCTCCTAGCTGTCTAAGCCTTCCCACATCGTTTCCCACTTAACCATAACTTTGGGACCTTAGCTGACGGTCTGGGTTGTTTCCCTTTTCACGACGGACGTTAGCACCCGCCGTGTGTCTCCCATGCTCGGCACTTGTAGGTATTCGGAGTTTGCATCGGTTTGGTAAGTCGGGATGACCCCCTAGCCGAAACAGTGCTCTACCCCCTACAGTGATACATGAGGCGCTACCTAAATAGCTTTCGAGGAGAACCAGCTATCTCCGAGCTTGATTAGCCTTTCACTCCGATCCACAGGTCATCCGCTAACTTTTCAACGGTAGTCGGTTCGGTCCTCCAGTTAGTGTTACCCAACCTTCAACCTGCCCATGGATAGATCGCCCGGTTTCGGGTCTATTCCCAGCGACTAGACGCCCTATTAAGACTCGCTTTCGCTACGCCTCCCCTATTCGGTTAAGCTCGCCACTGAAAATAAGTCGCTGACCCATTATACAAAAGGTACGCAGTCACCCAACAAAGTGGGCTCCCACTGCTTGTACGCATACGGTTTCAGGATCTATTTCACTCCCCTCTCCGGGGTTCTTTTCGCCTTTCCCTCACGGTACTAGTTCACTATCGGTCAGTCAGTAGTATTTAGCCTTGGAGGATGGTCCCCCCATATTCAGACAAAGTTTCTCGTGCTCCGTCCTACTCGATTTCATGACTAAGAGATTTTCGCGTACAGGGCTATCACCCACTATGGCCGCACTTTCCAGAGCGTTCCGCTAATCTCAAAGCCACTTAAGGGCTAGTCCCCGTTCGCTCGCCACTACTAAGGGAATCTCGGTTGATTTCTTTTCCTCAGGGTACTTAGATGTTTCAGTTCCCCTGGTTCGCCTCTTACGCCTATGTATTCAGCGTAAGATAACCATCTTATGATGGCTGGGTTCCCCCATTCAGACATCTCCGGATCAAAGTCTGTTTGCCGACTCCCCGAAGCTTTTCGCAGGCTACCACGTCTTTCATCGCCTCTGACTGCCAAGGCATCCACCGTATGCGCTTCTTCACTTGACCATATAACCCCAAGCAATCTGGTTATACTGTGAAGACAACATTCGCCGAAAATTCGAATTTCTC
>NZ_CVTU01000070.1:0-36575 GCF_900004965.1 Pseudomonas sp. 44 R 15 | reverse complement strand
TTCATCGTTAGACTATTTGCCGCCCAATCAGTACGAGCGGCAAACAGCCTGAAAACACCGATTGAGGTGTCCGGAAAAAGTTGACCACCTCACTGATCGGCATCAGGACAAGCCCCCTCCCACATTTGGACCCAGGTGTATCAGATGGATAACCGTCGATTCAGCCCTGCACCACCCCCGTCCCAAACCGCCGAATCGCCAGGCAATACCCCACCAGTGCCAGCCCCGCCAGCAACCCGCCCGCCGCGCCGATCCAGGCGAAGCCGAAGTGGCTGCCGACCCAACTGCCCATCAACGCACCGCCGCCGATGCCGATGTTGTAGATGCCGGAAAACATCGCCATGGCCACGTCGGTGGCGTCGGGTGCCAGCACCAGCACTTTGGACTGCATCGCCAGGCCGAAGCCCATGATCGCCATGCCCCAGAACACACTCAGGCCCACCAGATAGGACTCGGCGCCGCTCAACGGCAACATCAGTGCCAGGCAGGCCGCAAGCAGGAACACGCTGCTGACCACGAAGACGTGCGGGTTGAAGCGATGCACCAGGCTGAACAGCAGCGAGCCGATGATGCCGGCACCGCCGAACACCAGCAGGATCAGGGTGACCGCACTGCCACCCAGGCCGGCAACGCCTTCGACGAAGGGTTCGATGTAGCTGTAGGCGGTGAACTGGGCGGTGACGGTCATCGCGGTGAGCACGTAGAGCGCCACCAGTGCCGGGCGCTTGAACAGCAGCGGCAGGCTGCGCAGGGAGCCGGAGTTCTGGCTCGGCAACGGCGGCAAGGTGCGCCACAGCCAGAACACCAGCGCGGCGGCGAACGCGGCAATCACCAGGAAGGTGGTGCGCCAGCCCATGGCCTCGCCCAGCAGGCGGCCCAGGGGAATACCGAGCACCATCGCCAGGGACGTACCGGTGGCGAGCAGGCCCAGGGCCTGCACTTGCTTGCCCTGGGGTGCCAGGCGCACCGCCAGGGAGGCGGTGATCGACCAGAACAGCGCATGGGCCAGGGCGATGCCGATCCGGCTGACCATCAAGAGGCCGAAACTGGTGGCCACGCTGGACAGGATATGACTGACGATAAACAGGCCGAACAGCACGATAAGCAATTTGCGCCGTTCGACGTTACGCGTGAGCAGCATCACCGGCAGCGACGTCAGCGACACGATCCACGCATAGATAGTAAGCATCAGGCCGACGCTGGCCACGGGCATGTCAAAGCTGGCGCCGATGGCGCTGAGCAGGCCGACCGGCACGAATTCGGTGGTATTGAACACGAAGGCGGCCAACGCCAGGGCGATGACCGGTTGCCAATTGGCTTGGGGGGTTGCGGCTGAAAGGCTCATTGCGGGGCGAGGTACTCTGACAGTGATCAAACGGCCGCGCAGGACACGCGGGGCCGTTGAGCATTCTATAGGTTTCTCGCGGCGCTGTTGGCCCTGATCCTGCCCGGTTATCGCATGACGGGTCAGCGCGACGCCCTAAGCGCCCGGTTGAGTCGACCTGATCAGCCCCGGCTCACGGATCCACCTGCGTCATCAACTCGGGAATGCTTTCCGGGCGCCTGGCATAGCGCTGGGCCAAGGCCGCGCACACCATCAACTGGATCTGATGAAACAGCATCAGCGGCAGGATCAGCACACCCATGCTCGCCCCGGCGAACAACACCTGGGCCATCGGCACGCCGGTGGCCAGGCTTTTCTTCGAGCCGCAGAACAGGATGGTGATGCGGTCTTCCTGGCTGAAGCCGAACGCCTTGCCCAGCAGCGCGGAGGCCACCAGCACCAGCGCCAGCAACACGCAGCACGCCAGCACCAGGCCGCCCAGCTCCCACAGCGGAATCTGGTGCCAGATGCCTTCGTTGACCGCCTCACTGAAAGCGCCGTAGACCACCAGCAGGATCGAGCCCTGGTCGACGAACTTGAGCCAGGACTTGTTGCGGCCAACCCAGTCACCGATCCAGCGCCGGGCGATCTGGCCGGCGACGAACGGCAGCAGTAACTGCACGCTGATCTTCAGGATCGCGTCGACGGTGGAGCCGCCATCACCGTGCACATTGAGCAGCAGGGTCACCAGCAAGGGCGTGAGAAAGATGCCGAACAGGCTCGAGGCCGCCGCGCTGCAGATGGCCGCCGGAATATTGCCGCGCGCCAGGGAGGTGAAGGCAATCGCCGATTGCACGGTGGCCGGCAGCGCGCAGAGGTAGAGCATGCCCATATACAGGTCGTTGCCGATCAGCGGCGACAGCAGCGGCTTGAGCGCCAGGCCCAGCAGCGGGAACAGCACGAAAGTCAGGCTGAACACCAGCAGATGCAAACGCCAGTGCCCCGCCCCGGCGACGATGGCCTGGCGCGACAGTTTGGCGCCGTGCAGGAAAAACAGCAGCGCGATAGCAAGGTTGGTGACCCAGCCGAAGGCCACGGCGGTCTGGCCGCTGGCCGGCAGCAGGGAGGCGAGGATCACCGTGGCGATCAGGGCCAGGGTGAAGTTATCGGGCAGGAAACGCGGACGGGTCATAAGCAAATCTTCCAGGGGTTGCCAAGCGCATGGGGCGACTCTAACGTAACGTCCTATTACCGACTAACGCCAATGAGCCAGTAAATGCCGCCTAAAGGACAGCACAAAACCGTCCGACGCACGATTCCCGGGCTGTCCAGCCTGCCGCGAGCGGTGTATGGGCGCACCGAATCGTTGCCTGATCGTGCGCTGACGCGGCGGCACAGCCATCCGTGGGTGCAGTTGTCCTACGCCATTTCCGGGGTGCTGGAGATCCAGACCAGTGCCGGCCGCTTCGTCGCACCGCCCCAGCGTGCGGTGTGGATTCCGGCGGGCATGCCGCACCGCGTCTACAGCGCGCCCCACACCGAGATGCGCAGCCTGTACCTGGATTGCAGCGTCACGGCGTGGGCGGCCGGGCACTGTCACGTGCTGGAGGTGAGCAGCCTGTTGCGCGAGTTGATCCGCAGCTTCAGCGAACGGCCGGCGGACTATGCCGAAGATGGCCCCGATGGCCGCCTGGCCCAGGTGATACTCGACCAACTCGCCGCCGCGCCCCAGGTGGACTTGATGCTACCCCTGCCCCATGACGCCCGCTTGCGGCAGATCTACCGCAGCCTGCACCTGCATCCGGAGCAGCAGACCACCCTGGGGGATTGGAGCCGCAAGCTGGGGATCAGCGAAAAAACCCTCAGCCGCTTGTTTCTGAGTGACACCGGGCTGACCTTCCGCGCGTGGCGCCAGCGCCTGCGCCTGCTGAGCGCCCTGCCCGCCCTGGAGCAAGGCGAGCGGGTAACGGACGTGGCGCTGGGCTGTGGTTATGAATCGACGTCGGCGTTCATCAACGCGTTTCGCCAGCAATTCGACGCCACGCCGGGGGAGTTTTTCCGTTGAGGATTGGCCCGCCCACTGCAAAAAATCCCCAAACGCGCGCTCGGCTGGTATTGTGCCGCGCTTTGGAACACCGCTACCGACTTGCGAGGAATGGACGTTGAACACTGACGAAAAAATGACCGGGGACCTGTTCGAGGTCGATAAGCGCCTGTCACTCAAACCCGTGGTGGACTTCAACGCCTACCTGCGCGACGCGTTTGGCGACGGCCCCTGCACCTGCATACGCTGCACCGCCAGCGGTGGCGATGAAACCGGCTACGGCTTCCAGCACACGTTCAACTTCGACGGCAAGCCTATGCACCGTCGCTTTGCTTCGACAGCGGGCAGTGATGTGCTGATGGTGCTGAAAAAGGCCTGGTTGTCGTACACCAAGGCCGAGCTGCCGCTCAGTGGTGTGTTGGCGCTGGAGACGGTAAAGGAGTTTGTCGAGCCGCAGTTGCACAAGCGCGTGGCGCCACTGCTGTTGGCCAGTGGGTTGGTCAAGGATGTGGACGGCCAATTGCACATTCAGCCACAAGCATCGAATTGAACGCACTTCAAATGTGGGAGGGGGCTTGCCCCCGATGGCGGTGGGCCAGCTAAGCATTGCTTGCCTGACACACTGCTATCGGGGGCAAGCCCCCTCCCACATTGGTTTTGTATTCGCCGATTAAAAACCGGGGACGCCTTGCATGCGGAGCTCGGGAGACAGTTCTTCCAGCGGCTCGGTCAGCGGCCGTTCGCTCATTCCCGGCAGTAGAATCACCTTGCGGCATTCCTCCTCGGCTTTATCAAACAGTTCATAGCCCCGCGCGGCCTGTTCCAGAGACAGTCGATGGGTAACGATTGCCTCGGGATTCAAATGCCCGAGTTCAATGTGCTCAAGTAATTCCGGCAAGTAGCGCTGCACGTGGGTCTGGCCCATCTTGAAGGTCAGACCCTTATCGAACGCGTCGCCAAACATGAAGCCATGGATAAAGCCGGCATACACCCCGGCCACGCTGACCACCCCGCCACGGCGCACGGCCGCGATGCACTGGCGCAGGGCCTTGCCGCTGCTGCCTTCGATCTTCAAGGTGGTGAGGATGGTTTCCGTGGTGCTGCCCTTGGCTTCAAAACCCACCGCATCCACCACGCCGTCGACGCCGCGCATGCCGGCGGTCTGGCGGATGATGGTGTCGGCCGGGTCATCGTCCTCTTCAAAGTTGATAGGGATCACGCCATACATCTTTTGTGCGTAGGCCAGGCGATAGGGATGATCGTCGACCATGAAAATTTGCTCTGAACCGAGCATCTGCGCGCACGCCGCGCTGAGCAGACCCACGGGGCCGGCGCCATAGATCGCCACGCTTGCGCCTTTGCCGATACCGGCATTGGTCACCGCCTGCCAGGCCGTGGGCAGGATGTCGGAGAGAAACAACACCTTTTCATCCGCCAGCAACCCAGGCACCTTGAACGGCCCGGCGTTGGCCTTGGGCACCCGCACCAGCTCGGCTTGGCCACCGGGGATGCCGCCGTACAGGCGGCTATAGCCGAACAACGCGGCACCCGGGGGAATCGCCTTTTTATTCAGGATCGCGCCGCGCCCGTCGTTGGTGGTTTCGCAGGCGGCGTACTGCTGCAACTGACAGAAAAAACAGTCGCCACAGGCGATCACGAAGGGGATCACCACGCGGTCACCGCGCTGCACCGCCGTAACTGCCGGGCCGGTTTCCTCGACGATGCCCATGAACTCATGCCCGAAGATATCGCCATGCTCCACCGTGGGGATCTTGCCCCGGTACAGGTGCAGGTCCGAGCCGCAGATCGCGGTGGCGGTGACGCGCAAGATGATGTCGTCGGGTTGCTCAATGATCGGGTCAGGGACGGTATCGACCTGGACTTTATGGGCGCCTTGGTAGGTCATCGCGCGCATGGGCTGCACTCCTGTGATGGGGACTTACTAGTTAAGGGCACGCCCCGCGCCGGGTGTTCCATCACCGTGCGGCGGTAAGCGATAAATGGTCGTTCAGCGCAGGCGCGTGACCGTGAGCGCCACCACGGCGATCCGCTCGACGCGCTCATACCCTGGCTTGTCGAGTTCTTCGCCGAAGACGTCCGGGTCCAGCTCACGGTAGGTCCAACCATAGGCATCGCTGGCCAGCAACGGCTTTACCGCATCCAGGAAAGGGTCGCCGCCGGCCACCATCGCCACGCCGGTATACAGCAGCAGGCTACCGCCAACGGCCAGGCGCCCGAGGGATTCGCCGGCGATGCGCACCGACAACTGCTCGCCCAACGCACCACCGCCATGGCGATAGGCGCGCTGGCGGTCGTCATTCATGTACGGCGGGTTGGCGACGATCAGGTCGAATTCGCCTTCGACGCTGGTCAGCACGTCACTCTGGTAGACACTTACATTCGCGAGGCCCGCCAACTCGGCATTCACCGCAGTCAGGCGCAGGGCGCGCGGGTTGATGTCCACCGCGAGCACCTCGGCGTCGTGCCGCGCATGGGCGACGACCAGCGCACCGACCCCCGCCCCGCAGCCAATGTCCACCGCGCGCTGGAGCGGCTCGAAGCGCTGCTGCAAATAGGCTTCGATCACCTGGGCGAATCGATAGCTGTCAGGGCCGAAAAACACCGCGTCCGACTCCACGGTGGGATAAGGCGAATGGGCAAACAACAGGTCACCCAGGCAGGACCAGCGCACGCTGCTGCGCCACAGCGCGTCGTGTTTTTCAATCACTCCGGCCTGCTGCAGCTCTTCACGAAAGGCCTCGGGCAGCAGGTCGTTGTCGAACGGCATGGACCAGCCGAACACATCGCGCAGGTTCATCGCCAGCGGGGTCGACAAGCGCCGGAACACGCGCTCGTGGGTCAGCGGTGTCGGGGTGATAAAACGATAACCGCTCTCCTTCAAGCCTCGGCCAAGGTTGAGCAGGGCACGATCGGCCAGTTGTTGTGCAGACATGGACAGATTTCCTTAGCGCAGACGCGCGCGCAGTTGGATAAAACGGCGGGTGGCATACAACCCGGCAGGGCTGCAGTGGCGCCGCGCCGACATCCACGGGATCAGCGCGCCCAGTTGCTGCTCATCGGGCAGGCTCCAGAGTGATTCGACGAGGGCCTGGGTATCCGGATCCGCCGGGCGGTGCTGTTCGCGGCTGAAACGGCTGCCGCGCCCCGGTCGTACCGGGGCCACACGCTGGGTGCCGATCCAGTCACCGGCGATCCAGTCATGCAGCACCTGTTTTTCATAGCCGCTGAACACCCCGAACATCGCCGCGCCCGCGCCTTCGATCAACTGCCAGAAGCGGCTCTCGGCGGGGTCCTGGTTGCGTTTGATCCAACCCTTTTCCTCCATCGCCCTGAGGAATTCCCCCATCTGCCCGGGCTTGGCCAGCCACTGATTGACGGTCTTGCCTTCGAAGCGGCAGTAGTCCGAATGCATATGCTGGCCAAAGCTGCGCTTGCGTTCGAGCATGGCCATCACTTCATCCTGCAGGTCAAAACCCTCGATAACCGCAGTGGTGCCTGGGCCAAGGTCATTGAGGCGATAGCCGGCGGCGACGCGACGGTAGAAATCTTCCCTGCCCTCTCCCAGCGGCAGCAGGTTGAGCACCGACTGCGCGGCTTTGCTGGCGTGGCCGCTGCTGGCGTTGTCGATGGTCACGTGAAGGGTGAAGTAATAGGGGTCGATGCCCAGCTCGCTCAGTTCGTAGGCAGTGATCAGCAGGTGCAGAGGCAACTGCTCATAACCCAGGTTGTAGCCGATGATTTCCGGCAGGAACTCCTCGGCACACAGGCCCAGGGCCAGTTGCAGTGCGCCTTGCAGATAGTGGCCGTCCTCGAGCCCCGCCTCGCTGTCGGCATCATGCTCGCTGAGCAACTTGCGATAGATCACCACATGGTTCTGTGCGGCTTCGCCGTCGCCCAACTCTTCAAGGTAAGTGGTCAGCAGACCGTCGAAGCGCTGATCCTGCCAATAGCGCAGCAGGCCATAGAGCCACGCACCGTCGACCTGTTTGGTCGGGGCCACGCGTTGCAGCACATACAGCGCGTGCGCCTTGTTGTGGAAGTAGCGGCGCGGCCGGCCTTGCTGGCGTTGCTCCAGGTACTCGGCGTAGGCCTGGGCCACGGCGGCGCAACGCTGTTCCACCCAGGCCGGCAACTGCTCGGGCACCTCGGGCAGGTCGCTGACGGTCCCTTCCACCTGGGCCAATTGATCCTGCAGGTAATCACGCGCCAAGTGCGTGGCATCCGCAGATTCACCGTACAGCTGTTGGTAGACCCGTTGATGGCGACCCTGGGCCGAGTCCGTGACAGAGGCCGGTTGGCCCGACAGCGCTGTGAGGAGTGTCATGGTGGCAGTTTCCGCAAAGTCCGTTACAACGGGCCAGCCTGCAAGGCGGCCCCGCAAAAGCGCTTGAACCACGCGCCTATAAAATGCAGAGCCTTGGGAGGTGCGGAAAATTCAAATGAGGTTGTTGAAGGGGGGATAAGCGGTCGTGATGCCTGGGTTAGTGGCTTTTCCTACCGATGAGATTTGAGGCGCAGAAAATCAGGGATACTCTTCCCGGGCGTGCAATACGCTGACGATCTCAATGCGCTCTGCGGTGACTCGGTAAACCAGCACGTAATTAGGGTGAACGACGATCTCGCGAGTCCCTGGAACTCGACCGTTCGGATACAAGTACGGATGTTCCGTCAGCGGTAACGGCGCACCTTCAAGGCGGGTTTTGAGGCGTCGGGCGGCGCCAGGGTTGTGGGCTGCGATAAAGGTCACGATATCAATCAGGTCGCTGATGGCTTCATCAAGCCAAACAACGGACAGCATCAGGCATTCGCCCTCTGTTTACGCTCCGCTTCCTGAATGATCGCTTCAACCCTCGCCATGACCTCATCATGCGCGACACCAGGGCCGGGACTGCTCAGGCTTTTTTCGACCTTTTTACGAAACCAGCGATCATGGCTACTCGCCTGTTCTTCGGTTTCAAACTCCGAAACAATTGGGGAAAGTGGAACACCCATCAGATGACCTCCTGTATGAATGCTCAGCAGTCTAGTCGCAACCCGGCATGCTGTCTCGGACCACCAGATGAAATGCAGGCCAGCTTATCCGAGCGGTGAAAATGTGGGAGGGGGCAAGCCCCCTCCCACATTTTTTACATCCTGGGTTGCTGCGTTGTTATTTACGCGCCGCCTCCCACTGTTTGAGCAGGTCGTTGTAGTTCACGGTCTCGCCTTTGGGCTTCTCGTTGGCCAGTTTCGGTTTCGGCGCGCCCGGCTGGTCGAACCAGTATTGCGCGTCACGCTCGGGGTTCATTTTCGGGCCGCACACCGGTTGCACCTTGGAGCGTTCCAGGCGCGTCATGATCGCGTCCTGCTCCTTGGCCAGGTTGTCCAGCGCCTGTTGCGGGGTTTTCTCGCCGCTGGCGGCGGCGGCGATGTTGCTCCACCACAGTTGCGCCAGACGTGGATAGTCGGGCACGTTGGTGCCGGTCGGCGACCACTCGGTGCGCGCCGGGCTGCGGTAGAACTCCACCAGCCCGCCGAGTTTGGGGGCCATGTCGGTCATGGCCTGGGAGTTGATATCGGACTCACGAATCGGCGTGAGGCCGACGATGGTTTTCTTCAAGGACACGGTTTTGGAGGTGACGAACTGCGCGTAGAGCCAGGCCGCGAGTTTCTGTTTCTCCGGCGTGGACTTGAGGAAGGTCCAGGAACCCACGTCCTGATAGCCCTTCTTCATGCCCTTCTCCCAGTACGGCCCGACCGGCGACGGCGCCATGCGCCATTTCGGCGTACCGTCGGCGTTCACCACCGGCAGGCCCGGCTTGACCATGTCGGCAGTAAACGCGGTGTACCAGAAGATCTGCTGGGCGATGTTGCCCTGGGACGGCACCGGGCCGGATTCGGAGAAGGTCATGCCCGCCGCTTCCGGTGGCGCATAGGCCTTCATCCAGTCCACATATTTCTGCGTGGCGAACACCGCCGCCGGGCCGTTGGTGTCGCCCCCGCGAGTCACGCTGGAACCCACCGGGTGGCAGTCCTCCACGCGAATGCCCCACTCGTCCACCGGCAGGCCGTTGGGCAGTCCCTTGTCGCCGCCACCGGCCATGGAGAACCAGGCATCGGTGAAACGCCAGCCCAGGGACGGGTCTTTCTTGCCGTAGTCCATGTGCCCATAGACGCGCTTGCCGTCGATCTCCTTGACGTCTTCGCTGAAGAATTTGGCGATGTCTTCATAGGCGGACCAATTCACCGGCACGCCGAGCTCGTAGCCGTATTTTTCCTTGAACTTGGCTTTCAGCTCCGGGCGCTCGAACCAGTCGGCGCGAAACCAGTAAAGGTTGGCGAACTGCTGGTCGGGCAGCTGGTAAATCTTGCCGTCCGGCGCAGTGGTGAAAGACAGGCCAATGAAGTCCTTGAGGTCCAGGGTTGGCGAGGTAAAGTCCTTGCCTTCGTTGGCCATCAGGTCGGTGATGGATTCGGTCTTGCCGTAGCGAAAGTGCGTGCCGATCAGGTCCGAGTCGTTGACCCAGCCGTCATAGATATTCTTGTCCGATTGCATCTGGGTTTGCAGCTTCTCCACCACGTCGCCTTCCTGCAGCAGGTCGTGGGTCAGCTTGATCCCGGTGATTTCGCTGAAGGCCTTGGCCAGCACCTTGGATTCATATTCGTGGGTGGTGAGGGTTTCCGACACCACGTTGATCTTCATCCCACGGAAGGGTTCGGCGGCCTTGATAAACCACTTCAATTCCTCAAGCTGCTGGGCTTCGGTGAGCGTGGACGGTTTGAACTCGCTGCCGATCCATTTTTTCGCCGCATCTTCATACGCATCCGCCCAGGCCGAAGCGCTCAAACCACTGAGGGCCAGTACGGCGGCCAATGAAATGCTATGTCGCAGCTTATTGTTTTTATTCAACATAGAGACCTCCAGGTTAATTTCACACGGGATTCGCAGACACCCCTCTCTTGCAGGAGCGAGCTTGCTCGCGAAAAACTCACAAACACCGCGGGCTACCAGGAGCACTGCGTTATCGTTGACGATTTTCGCGAGCAAGCTCGCTCCTACAGGGTGGTGCCTACCTAGCCCCAACGCATCACACTCAACAGCCATACCAGGGAGAGCGCGGACGCCACCCAGATGCTCCAGTCGGTAACGCCGATGACCAGCAGATGCAGGTAGGCGCTGCCGAGAAGACCGATAAACAAGCGATCACCACGGGTGGTGCTGATCGGCAGAAAACCGCGCCGAGGGATACTCGGCGAGCGCAACTCCCAGGTGGTCATGCCCGCCAGAATCAGCGCGATGCCGCCAAAGAACAGCGCCGTGGGGGTGGTCCAGGCCATCCATTCCATCATTGATTCCTCTAGACCCGGCCCAGGGCGAAGCCCTTGGCCACGTGGTTACGAACAAACCAAATCACCAGCATGCCCGGCAGGATGGTCAACACCCCCGCCGCCGCCAGCACGCCCCAATCGATACCCGAGGCCGACACCGTGCGGGTCATCACCGCCGCGATGGGCTTGGCATTGACCGAGGTCAGCGTGCGCGCCAGCAACAGTTCGACCCAGGAAAACATGAAGCAGAAAAACGCCGTCACACCGATGCCGGAGCCGATCAGCGGGATGAAAATCTTCACGAAGAACTTGGGAAACGAGTAGCCATCGATGTAGGCGGTTTCGTCGATTTCCTTGGGCACGCCGGACATGAAACCCTCAAGAATCCACACCGCCAGCGGCACGTTGAACAAACAATGCGCCAGCGCCACTGCGATATGGGTATCGAACAGGCCGATGGACGAATACAGCTGGAAAAACGGCAGCAAAAATACCGCCGGCGGCGCCATGCGGTTGGTCAACAGCCAGAAGAACAGGTGCTTGTCGCCGAGGAAACGGTAGCGCGAAAACGCGTAGGCTGCCGGCAACGCCACGCTCAGGGAGATCACCGTGTTCAGGCTCACGTAGTACAGCGAGTTGAGGTAGCCGGTGTACCAGCTGGGGTCGGTGAAGATCACCTTGTAGTTGGCCAGGGTGAAATCCTGCGGAAACAGGGTCAGCCCGCCGAGGATTTCGGTGTTGCTCTTGAAGGACATGTTCAGCAGCCAGTAGATCGGCACCAGCAGGAACAGGATGTAAACCAGTAGCGGAATAAGTTTGCGCTTGCTCATGTTGGCGGCCTCAGCGGTTGGCGTCGGAGTGGGTCATGGCGGTGTAGAACAGCCAGGACACCAACAGGATGATCAGGAAGTACACCAGGGAAAACGCCGCCGCCGGGCCGAGATCGAATTGGCCCACGGCCATCTGGGTCAAGGTCTGACTCAGGAACGTGGTGGCATTACCCGGCCCGCCACCGGTGAGTACGAACGGCTCGGTGTAGATCATGAAGCTGTCCATGAAGCGCAGCATCACCGCAATCAACAGCACGCTTTTCATCTTCGGCAGCTGGATATGTCGGAACACCGCCCAGGCCGATGCGCGATCGATGCGCGCCGCCTGGTAGTACACGTCCGGAATTGCGCGCAGCCCCGAGTAGCACAGCAGCGCCACCAGGGATGTCCAGTGCCACACATCCATCACCAGCACGGTGACCCAGGCGTCCGCCGTGTTGGCCGCGTAGTTGTAGCTGATGCCCAGGGCATTGAGGCTGTAACCGAGCAGGCCGATATCGGCGCGCCCGAAGATCTGCCAGATGGTGCCGACCACGTTCCACGGGATCAGCAAGGGGATCGCCAGCACGATCAGCACCAGCGACGACCAGCGCCCCTTGGTCGGCATGGTCAGGGCGATGGCGATGCCCAGGGGGATTTCGATCAGCAGCACACAGGCCGAGTAGATGAACTGGCGCAGCAGCGAGTCATGCAGGCGTGGATCGAGCAGCACTTGTTTGTACCAGTCGGCGCCGACGAAGTAGCGGCTGGACTGGTCAAAAATATCCTGCACCGAGTAGTTGACCACGGTCATCATCGGGATCACGGCACTGAACGCCACCAGCAGGAACACCGGCAGCACCAGCCACCAGGCCTTGTTGTTCTGCACCTTGTTCATGGCAGCACCTCCAGCAGGTAATCATCGGCGTAGAGCATCAGCCATTGCGCCGGGAAGCTGATGCAGGCGCGGCCTTCGGGCACTGGTTTGTCTTCGGCCAGGCGCACTTTGAGCGTGGCGCCGTCGAGGTTGAGGGTCATGATCTTGTAGGTGCCCAGGTCTTCCACGTGGGTGACGTCGGCCTGCAGCGCGTCAGGGTTGGGCTCGTCCCACACGTGGATGAACTCCGGACGAATACCCACCTGCAGTTTTTTGTAATCGGTGGCCTCGAGACGTCGCTGCAAGGCTTCGGACAGTGGCAGGTGGGTGCCGGCAAAGCGCACTCCGCCCGCCTCGGCCTGCACTTGAATCAGATTCATCCCGGGGCTGCCGATGAAATAGCCGACAAAGGTGTGACTGGGGCGCTCGAACAATTCGCGCGGCGTGCCGAACTGCACGATCTGCCCGCCGTACATCACCGCGATCTTGTCGGCGAAGGTAGAGGCTTCCAACTGGTCGTGGGTGACGTAGACCATGGTGATATTGAACTGCTCGTGGATCTGCTTGAGCTTGCGCCGCAGTTTCCACTTCAGGTGCGGGTCGATCACCGTCAGCGGCTCATCGAACAGGATCGCCGAGACGTCGTCGCGCACCAGGCCACGGCCCATGGAGACTTTCTGTTTTTCGTCAGCGGTCAGGTTGCGGGCTTTTTTGCTCAGCAGGTTCTGCAGGTCGAGGACTTCGGCGATTTCCTGCACCTTGCTGTGAATTTTCGCCTCGGCCATGCCCTGGTTGCGCAGCGGAAACGCCAGGTTGTCGAACACCGTCATGGTGTCGTACACCACCGGGAACTGGAACACCTGGGCGATGTTGCGCTTCTCCGGGGTGAGGTCGTTGACCACCTGGGTGTCGAACAACACCTGGCCCTCGGACGGGCTGAGCAGGCCGGAGATGATATTTAGCAGGGTCGACTTGCCGCAGCCCGACGGCCCGAGCAAGGCGTAGGCACCGCCCTGCTCCCACACGTGATTCATTTCCCGAATGGCGTAGTCTTCCGGCCCATTCGGCGTCGGACTGTAGCTGTGCGCCAGGTTGCGCAAATGGATCTCGGCCATCAGGCAACCCTCGCAATACGGCGCCCGGGGGCCTGGACCAAACGACCCTGACCATCGAACACAAACAGTTTATGGGTGGGGATATACACGCGGATCGGCGCGTCGACGTCGTACTCATGCACCCCAGGCAAGTGCAGCACCAGCAGGAAATGTTCGCTGCGCACGTGCAGGAAGGTTTCCGAACCGCTGATTTCAGCCACCTCCACGGTCACCGCCAGTTCCAGGTCATCGTCGTTGCTGGGTACCAGGCTGATATGGCTGGGGCGCACGCCGAAACGGAATTCGCCTTCGCCGATGGGACGCAGGTCGACATTCAGCGGAAAGTGCACGAAGTTGGCGAAGCTCACTTCATTGCCACTGATGCGCCCCGGCATCAGGTTGATCGGCGGCTCGGAAAACAGCTCGGCCGCCAGTACGGTCTGCGGCTGGTGATAGACCTCGGCGGCCTTGCCGCTCTGGATCACCCGGCCCTCGTGAAGAATGGTGGTGGTACCGCCCAGCGCCAGGGCTTCGTTGGGTTCGGTGGTGGCGTAAATGGCGATGGTGTGGCGCGCCTTGAACAGTTCGCGCATTTCCTGGCGCAGTTCTTCGCGCAACTTGTAGTCCAGGTTGACCAACGGCTCATCGAACAGGATCAACTCGGCGTCCTTGACCAGGGCCCGGGCCATGGCCGTACGCTGCTGCTGGCCGCCGGACAGTTCCAGCGGATGGCGTTGCAGGAATTTCTCGATGCGCAGCATCCGCGCCGTTTCCAGCACCTTGCTCTGGATCAGCTCATTGGACACACCGGCCTGGCGCAAGGGCGAGGCGATGTTCTCGAACACGGTCATGGTCGGGTAGTTGATGAACTGCTGATAGACCATCGACACGTTGCGCAGGCGTACCGGCTTTTGCGTGACATCCACACCGTTCATCAGGATGCGGCCGCTGTCGGGCTTGTCCAGCCCGGCCATCAGGCGCATCAGACTGGTCTTGCCGGACAGCGTGCGACCGAGCAATACGTTGAAGGAACCGGGTTCGAAACGCAGGGTGGCGTCGTCGATCCAGGTTTGACCTTCAACAACGCGGGAGACATGTTCCAGGGTCAATGACATGACACGACCTTTTTATTATTGGAATGAATCTGGCCAGTTGTCAGAGCGAGTTTCGTGCCAAGGATGGCAGGTGATTGATTCACAAGGGAATGGGCTCAGAGGCATGTTCAAGCGTGAATAAAATGAACAGTTCAGGCTGAACAATTGAACAGATTTGCAGTTGACAATGAACAGTTGTGAACAACACTTTATGGGCGATGAAGATTAAATGTGGGAGGGGGCTTGCCCCCGATGGCGGTACATCAGTAACGGAAGTGCTGACTGACCCACCGCTATCGGGGGCAAGCCCCCTCCCACATGGGTCTGGTTACATCCGTTGGATTGTGTAAGCCCTATAACAATAAAAAGAAGGTCACCCATGGCCGAACCACTGGCTCACGACACCATCATCCAGGACTCCTGGCGCCGTTGCCGCGCGTTCGGACTGGATCACCAAAGCGTCCCCAGCTTCGATCAGTTGCCCGCCGAGGGCATTCGGCAGTTGCTGGAGAGCCAGCATTCACTGGTGCAGACCACCCACCAGGAGGTGCTGCCTTACTACGAAAACATCCTGAGCAATTCCAACTGCCTGATCATGCTCGCCGACAACCAGGGCCAGGTCCTGACGTCGTGGGGCACCCAGCGGTTTATCGAACCCGGGCTGGCCCGTGGTTTCAGCGCAGGCGCCAGCTGGATGGAGCGCGCCAGCGGCACCAATGCCATCGGCACCGCCCTGGCCTGCGCCCAGGCGGTGCATATCGAACACGACGAACACTTCCTCAAGGCCAATCGCTTCATGACCGGTTCGGCGGCGCCGATTTTCGACGCCCAACGCGAGATCATTGCGGTGCTGGATGTGTCCAGCGACAGCTACCTGCCGCCCTCCCACACCCTGGGCATGGTCAAGATGATGAGCCAGACCGTGGAGAACCGGCTGATCCTCAACCTGTTTCGCGGCGAGCATTTCCAGCTGACGTTCAACACCGGGCTGAGCAACCTCGACAGCCAGTGGGCGGGCCTGCTGATCTTCGATGAAAGCGGCCAGGTGCTGTCGGCCAACCGTCGCGCAGACAACCTGCTGGGCATCAGTTTGTCGCGGGTGATGATCGACAGCTTGTTCAAGGTATCGCTGCTGGAGTTGTTGAATCAGCCGCAGGGGCTGCCGTTTTCCCTGCAGGCGCCGGGACGCAATCGTTTCCAGTGCCTGCTCAAGCGGCCCAGGCAGACGCCGGTACAGGCGCGGGTGTTCAATCAGCCTGCGCCGTCGAAGCCGACCGCCGTCAGCCTCAACACCCTGCATTTTGGCGATGCGCGCGTGGAGAAAGCCGTGCGCCAGGCCGAGCGCCTGCTGGAAAAAGACATTCCGTTGTTGATCCACGGCGAAACCGGCGTGGGCAAAGAGGTGTTCGTCAAAGCCCTGCACCAGGCCAGCTCCCGCAGCCGCCAGGCATTGATCGCGGTGAACTGTGCGGCGATTCCGGCTGAGCTGGTGGAATCGGAACTGTTTGGCTATGAAAAAGGCGCGTTCACCGGCGCCAATCAAAAAGGCAGCATCGGCCTGATCCGCAAGGCCGACAAGGGCACCCTGTTTCTCGATGAAATCGGCGACATGCCGTTACCCACCCAGGCCCGCCTGCTGCGTGTGCTGCAGGAGCGGTGCGTGCAACCGGTGGGCAGCAGCGAGGTGTTCGCGGTGGACTTGCGCATCATCTCGGCGACCAACCGCGCGCTACGGGAGCTGGTACAAACCGGGCGCTTTCGTGAGGATTTGTACTACCGCATCGGCGGCCTGACCCTGGAGCTGCCGCCGTTGCGCGAGCGCAGCGACAAGCAGGCGCTGTTCCAGCAACTGTGGCAGCAACACCGCGAGCCCACCCAGTGGGCCGGGCTGAGTGCCGAGGTGCTCAAGCTGTTCGACCAGCACCCGTGGCCGGGCAATTTGCGGCAGGTGAGCAGTGTGTTGCAGGTGGCGTTGGCAATGGCCGAAGAACAGCCGATCCGCCCGGAGCACCTGCCCGATGACTTTTTTTCCGACTTGAAACAGGCGGCGCCGCTGTCCAGCCGCGAACGCCCGGATGACAACCTCGACCTCAACCAACGCCTGGCAGCCGCTGGCGGAAACATTTCCCACCTGGCGCGGGAGCTGGGCGTGAGCCGAAATACCCTCTATAAGCGCCTGCGCCAGCACGAAGGTTGATTCAGCGCCAACGCCACGACACGCCGGTGTAAACACCACGCCCGTCGGCGGGTGTGGAACGGGCTACGTCCATGCCTTTGTCGTCGTAACCCGGCGTCACGGTGTTGGCATAACGCCGGTTGGTCAGGTTGCGCAGATCGACCCAGGCTTGCCAGTCCTGCCTGGGCGCGTCATAGCCGAACGTGGCGCCAAGGGTGGTGTAGGCCGCGGCGTAGTAGGAGTTGGCGTAGTCCACCGCCACCCGCGAGGCATGCTCGGTGTTGAGGCTGGTGTAGAAACCGCTCGGGTGGCTGTAGCGCAGTTGCGCCTGGTAATAGTGCCTGGGGATGCCGGGCAAGGTGTTATCGCCGAAACGATCATCATCGCGGTAGTGGAAGTCATTGAAGGTATAGGCCTGGCGCAGCGCAAGCTGGCCATTGCGGCCGCCGTCCCACAGCGGGCTGAGCAGGCTCAGTTCCACGCCTTGATGCACGGTGGGACTGGCATTGGCTTCGGCGACAATGGCATTGGCGGTCGCGGTCTGGGCCTGGGTTTCCACGGTCAACAGTTCGTGGCGCACTTCGGAGCGGTAGAGCGCCAGGTCCCATTGGCCAAGCCAGGCCTCGCCGCGCCCGCCGATCTCCAGGGTGGTGGCGGTCTGATTGCGCAACTTCACGCCTTCGCGCTGCAAGCCGGTGGCCGCGCCGCTGCCGGCAGCGAAATATTTATTGGAACCCCAGATCATCGACCAGGCGTGCGGCGGCTCGACCGAACGGCTCAGGTTGCCGTACACCTGCAATTGCGGGGTAAAGTCATAGCGCAGGCCGATGCGTGGCGCGTAGTCCCAATCGTGCTGACGCGTCGGTGCCTGGCCGTCCGGATAGGTGACCTGGGTTTCGCGGCGGGTATAAATCGCGGCTACGCCAGTGGTCAGCCACAGGTCGGGGACCAGCTCCAGCTCGTTGCCGATATGCAGCACCGTGTCGGAGCCCAGGTAGGTGTAGTCACGGGTCTTGGTGCCGGGCGCATAGCCCGCCGTGTTGCCAGCCGGGACGCGCACGTACTCCGAGGCGCCATTGTTGGGCATCGCCTGGGTGGTGCGCAGGCCGAGGGTGGTGGTGCTGTCATGGCCGAACAGGCTGTCCTGGCGGATGTAATTGAGCGTGCCACTGATGTCGGTGTAGGCGACTTTCAGGCGATTGGTGCCTTCGCGCAGGTCCATCGGGTAGTCGTGATAGGCCAGCCCGACCTCGACGCGGGACGTATCATCCAGCTGCAACGTGGTCTTGTTGGCAAGCCAGGTGGAACCCGGTTGCAAGCGTTTGGAATCGCGGGCGGCGTTGAGGCTGTTGGCGGCACGCGGGTCATGGCTGATCTGCTCGCGGGTGAGCTTGCCCGGCGTGTCATTGGTGGTTTCGCGGTAGCGCAGATAGAAGCGCGTTTCCAGGTTGGGGTTGAAGCGATAGCCGAAGTTGGCCGCGATGCCCTTGCCCGTCCCGGCACTTTGCTGCTGGTAACCGTCGGACTGCGAATCGGTGAGGCTGATGTAGTAATCGGCATCACCGAGCACCTGGCCGGAACTGATTTCGCGCTGGGCGTAACCCCGGCTGCCCGCCTCATAGCGCACTTGCAGTTTGGGCGCGTCATAACCGGTGCGGGTCACATAGTTGACGGCGCCGCCCAGGGCCAACGCGCCCTGATCGAAACCGTTGGCGCCGCGCAGCACTTGCACCCGGCTCTGCCATAACGGGTCCTTGAGTTCATAGGGCGTGCCGCCGGGGCCGGTCAGCGGCAGGCCGTCGAACATTTCATACAGCCCGGAGGCATGGGAACCCGGGCTGCGGTTCAAGCCCGAACCGCGAATGGACAACTTGACCCCTTCGTTATTCGCCGCCTTGGCGTACACCCCGGCCTGATACTTGAAGACATCCTCGTTGGTGCTCACCCGCCCCTGCTGCACGCTGTCCATGTCGATGAAGTTGGTACCGCCGGGCACGCTGTTGAGCTGTGCCTGGGCGATCTCGCCGGCGCTGGCTTCGGACGCCGTGACTTCGACCGGCGCCAACTGCAGGTCTTCGGCCTGTACCAGGGAACTGAGGGTCAGGGCGGCGAACAGCAGCGGGGGTTGGCGCAACAGCATGGGCAGGTCCTTGAAATACGGGAGCGTGCACGGCAATGCCGGCACGCGAGCAGTCATGGGAAGGCTCCCACACCCGCCAAGTCACGCGCGATTCAAGTCACGGACTTTTCCCACAACCGTATCGGACCAGGATTATGTAAATGAAAACCCAGTGATCAATCGCTGCCCCGCTTGCCCGACCACTCCAGCGTCTGCATCAGATCGTCAGCGTCGGAGCCGACGGGAAACCTGAAACCGTACATCTCATCGGTGGCCAATATGTCGGCCAGCGTGTCGCATAGCTGCGCCTCCGTCGGCGCATCGCGCAGCAGTTTGTGCGCGGGTATCAGCACCTCCGAAGCGACCCCTTGAACACTCGCGGCGTCGATGACGGCAAACAGGATAAATCGCAGGCGGATTTCGCGATCAGTAGGCCAAACCGTTTTTCGCTTACCCAAGGTAGGCCCTCATGTTTAAGAAAAGTCCGAGGCTAGGGCCGACCGGGGGCAGGTTTCAAGCGGTCGAGGGCAGGATAGGCAACTTCCTACAGAGGAAAGGGACGCACCGTACCAATTAATCGTTCGTTGGAGCCAGCGTGTCACTGCACAGGCAAGAAATTCATCAGCAGCAGACTTTGCGCGTAGTTGAGGCCAATGCGTCGGTAGCGCTCATCGAGTATCTGGGTCAGCAGGTCGAGGCGCGCGACAATCTTGCCGAACTCGACGGCGAAACTGAGGTTGCTGCCCTCCTCCGAAATCTCATTGGAAAACAGCAGCAACACGCCATTGGCATCCTGGCGCTGGCCGAGCAGCCAGGTGGCTTTTTCGATATTACGTGCGGCATTGCTGACGAACTGCGGGTTGATGGAGTCGGTCACGTAAAACTGCGTGCGCCCACCGTGGGCGGTCACCAGCATGCTGCCGATCGCGTAGATAAACGCCCCCACCCGATCCCCGCGAAACTCCGGGCTCAAGGAATAACTCAGGGCCGCCAGGTCACGACGCTCCCCCAGCGCTGGCAACGGCTGACGGTTCTCGATCGCCTGACGAATAGTCCGCGCAGCGGTCACCGCATCCGGATAACCGGACTGGCGCCACTGGCTGGGGTTGCGCAGGTACAGCTTGCTCATCAGCAGATAAAGGCTTTGCAGATTGTCGCGCATGCCCAGGGTGGCCATGCGATCCACGCTGGTTTGAAAAAACTCATCAGGCTTGCCGTCGCTGAACTGCCTGGCGATGTCACGCCCCTGTTGCTGGCTGCAGCCAGTGGTACACAACGCTAACAGCGCAGCCAGCAACAGCGGCCAGCGGGTGATAAAAGCAATTGACGTTCGATCCATCGGCACCGGGTCTATGGCTGTTGGCCACCCGCAGGAATCGGGTGGCTGGGACAGAGGTAGATCAGGAGAATGGAAAAAAGTGCAGCCCCACGGGTTCAGATAAGCAATGGACTACAGGGCGTTGCGACGATGGCTTTCAGAACGCATCAATCGCCGCTGTAGAAAATTTGAATTAGCGAGTTGCCCTCTCGGTCAAGAATTATGAACGCAGTCAATCTGACGAGGTAAGCGAAATGACTATCCAGGCAGAAACACTCGTACAACTGACCCAAGCCCTGAAAGAGCGTGGCCTGAATCTGGTGTCCGACGTGCACTTCACCCGCGCGCCCTATCGGCACAATCACCGCTGGATCTGCACGGTGGAGTGATGAGTCAAGACACCCGCTACGCTCCTCACGCAACAAGCGCCCATACGCGGGCATGCATCTGTTCAGTCGCACCATTAAAAGAGCCCCCACGCCTATTAAGGTGTGGAGGCTCATTGCCGATGTGTTCACCCTACGATGCGGGTAACGCGCTTTAAAAAAACACTCGATACCTTAACTTACAGATTGGTGCACTGCCCTGTAGTCTTGCTCCGCCAAGACTTACCGCCGGACAACTTACAGTTATGTGCATCTTTATTGTTCAGGATCTTTCCAGAGCAATTCTTGGCCGACCAACATTGATTGCGGTCAGCCTCAACATCTTTTTGCTCCTGTTCTTGTGCCGTCTGTATCAGCGGTGGCTTATCGTTGGAAAACAAGGTTTCAGTATTGGACTTCTGTGTATCAGCAAAGACCATGCCTTGACATACAAACGCAATACTCATCAGTAAGACGCTGGAAATTTTCATGTCGACATTCCTGTTCAGGACATTTTTAATTGGGTATGTACACGGTAACTTTTGAAGAACTGCATCTGCGCCCATTCAGACACCGCTACCAGACTCACCTTGCCCTTCTTGGTTCGCCGGTAAACAATAACCGCCGTGCTGAATACCCAAGGCACGATCAATACATCACTGTCCTCCGGCGCCTTGAACTCCTGCTCGACAATCGATTCGGTAACCGACTCACGGCTCACCTCCAGCACATCGGTCACACCGAACTCCATATCCAGTGTGGAGGCCACTTCAGAACCGGATACCGGTTCGACGGCCTTCTCTGAAAGGGAGGTCTTGAGCGACCAGCTGACGGTCAACACATTCTTTATTGCCGACGTGACGGTGATCTTCTCGCTGGTCTTGCGTGAAGAGCCTGCAGGGATATTGATGAAGCTTCTGGGATCAGTCCCGACGCTGTAGATCGCAACGGCAAAATATTCGTCGAGGAACAAATCCTGAGCATAAGGTGTTGGATAGTCCACATCGCCAATGCCATCCCAGAGTTCAGGCTCGATGACCAACGGCTCGGAACGGGCCAGCAGGCGCCGGCTCAGGGTCGGGCCATCCGGGATATATTGTAATGGATTGAAATCATCCACTTGCGTCAGGTCTTTCTCAACCTGATCCCAATCGCGTACATCGGGGTTCCTTGCCGCAAGCTCCAGCAGATATTCACGATATTCCTGCTCGACCGGATCAAGCGCTTCTTCTTCGAGTACCAGCTTCTTGTCTCGCCCTGCACGAATAGTGATTGAACGGTTGAAATCATGCCCACCCGAAGGCAGGTTTTGCCAACCATAAGAGGTCAGCGCACCGCCACTGGTCAGGCTCGAATCGTTGGAGCCCGAGAACGGAACATCAATCATCAAGGTGATCGCCCCGTAACCTTTCTCCCCCGGCGGCACCTTATCTTTCCACTGCGCGTGACACTCATAGCCCGTCCAAGTGCCTCGCGCTGCGCGGATACCAAGTGCTTGAATCGTAGTGTTGGGCGCAATACTACAAGGGCCATTGTCATCTTGAGAGTCACGATACCAAGTGCCCCACTCGATTGACTGGCTAGTTACTTCCAGTGTTCGGTCCGTACCATTGGTAATTGTTAAATAGAAAGTCCATGACATTTTTTCATCTCCTTGTTGAACATCCTGCCATGGAGAAACTAGTCGCGAACCGGACAGCGTGCTGGCAATCTGACAGACGGTAAGGTTAAAAAGTGGGTGCAATTCCACATCCACCCTCCCCAGGCAGTTGCAGAACTTCACAAACACCAACACAAAACCGCTTATTTACTCATATAAATCATCGACCTGGTTTTAACGGCCCCGGCGATACCAGAGTT
The DNA here is from genome assembly GCF_900004965.1 of Pseudomonas sp. 44 R 15. Lineage (NCBI taxonomy): Bacteria > Pseudomonadati > Pseudomonadota > Gammaproteobacteria > Pseudomonadales > Pseudomonadaceae > Pseudomonas > Pseudomonas sp. 44 R 15. The sequence goes on along the minus strand of NZ_CVTU01000070.1, from coordinate 14,166 downwards.
GTCTTCACCCATTGCCAACTCATCTTTAACCGTGCCCTTAAATTGTGGATAACGGCGACAAATTACGAACGCCTGGCATTGTCTGCGCCGGTCGCTTACGTCGATGTCGACAACGCCCGTGAATCAAAGACTGCAGCCCCCGGCAGGGCCTGCCAGGCGACAGGGCCGGCGGCAATTTCCTCGGCACTCAGCAGGCAGGTGTCGAGCGCGCGTTGCAGTGCGGGGGTGTCCAGGTCCTGGCCGATGAAGACCAGTTCCTGGCGACAATCGCCGACAATGCTGTCCCATTTGGCCATGATGCCCTGCAACCGATAGTGGTCCTGCGGCCATTGCGACGGGTCGATGAAATTCCACCAGCGGCCGACATAATCCCACTGAAACTGCCTGCCGCTTTGTGCCAGCAGACCGGTTTCCTGATGCCGGCTGGCGAGCCAGAAATAACCTTTGCTGCGCAACAGGCGCCCGTTGCTCCAGGGACGGCTGAGGAAGTCGAGCAGGCGCTGCGGGTGAAAAGGTGCGCGCTCGCGGTAGACCCAGGACGTCACGCCATAGGTGTGCGACTCGGAGGCCGCTGCGTCGCTCTCCTCCATCTGTTTCATCCAGCCCGGTGATGCCGCAAGGCTGGGTAAATCGAACAGGCGGGTTCCGAGAATGCCGGCTAACGCGGTGTTGCCGTGGGTCATCGGCACGATCCGCGCGCTGGGGTTCAGGCCCGCGAGGATCGCCTGCACGGCCTGGTAACCCGGCGCATCAAGCAGGTCCAGTTTGTTGACGAGAATGACGTTGGCGTACTCCACTTGCTCGATCAGAAGATCCGCCAGAGGCCGCCTGGTCGTGCCTTGTGCGTCGTCGCGGGCGACGCTGTCCGATGACTCCAGCAACCCCTGGAAACGGCTGCCATCGACCACCGTCACCAAGGTATCAAGCCGTGCCAGTTCGCTGAGGCTGAAGCCGTCGGCGTCGAGAAAGGCGAACGTCTCCGCGACCGGCATCGGTTCAGAGATGCCGGTGGACTCGATAAGCAGGTAATCGAAACGCTGCTGGCGTGCCAGGGCGCTGATCTGCTCCAGCAGATCGGCGCGCAGCGTGCAGCAGATGCAACCGTTGCTCATCTCGATCAACTCGTCGCGCCCCCGGTGCAGCGACACATCGCGCTGCACCTCGGCGGCGTCGATGTTGACCTCGCTCATGTCATTGACAATGACCGCCACCCGCAGGCCTTCGCGGTTGCGCAGGATATGGTTGAGCAGCGTGGTCTTGCCGGCGCCGAGGAAACCGGACAGCACCGTCACCGGCAGTCGGCCTGTCAAGGCGTCGTCCGTCATGCGCTCACCGTGCCGTCGGCGTGGTCCAGATAGCTTTCGAACAGGTCAACCACCACCAACCCCTCATCGGCCGCATCGCCCCACAGGTCTTTAACGCGAAACTCGACGTGGTAGGTCGGCTGATGCGCCGCACGCGTATCGCCATGGCCAATTGCGTCAGGAAACGGCCATTTTTCTGCCGTGCGGTGCAGCACCACGCCCGTTTTGCCCCGTACGTAAGCCGGCATGCGCACATGCCCGGCCACGTATTCGTTTCGCACCACCACCCGGTCGCCCACTTCGAAGGGGGCGCGGCCGGTGAGTGCCGCACGCCCACTCGACTGGGCAGGGTTCGCCAGCTTGAAGTGCGACCCCAGGGCCTCATCAAGCTCCGCCTGGGTGATCACACCTTTCTCGACCAGCAAGGTTGCGGTCGCAATTACATAACGCTCGTAGTACTGGGTACCGACGTGCTGGCGAACGTCCAGGCGTTCTACGGCATGGCGCACTTCGTCCACGCTGAACATCTTCAAGTGATCGGCACCGATGAACATCAGGCTGTAGGCCAGGTGTTCCCAGTCCTGCTTGAACACCGGTTGGTAGCTCAAGCTGTTGATGGTGTGGGGGACTTTTCCAAAGCCCTGGAAACCGCCGAGATCGTGAAAGCCATCCATACTGAAACCTCCGGGAATTGAACAAAAAGGGGCTGGGCTCAGCCAACCCGAGGTACGGCGACGCCAATCAGCACGTCCTTGGTGACCAGTGCCTGAAGCTGTTCTTCAGTCATATGCTCGGAGCCTTCAGGTCTCACCGGCACCACCAGGTAACGGGTTTCGGCGCTGGTGTCCCAGACCTTGACCACCACGTCGTCAGGCAGCTCCGTGCCCAGCTCGCGCAACACGGTGCGCCCTTCCCGGACCAGGCGTGCGCGGAACTCAAAGCCCTTGTACCACTCGGGCGGCAGGCCCAGCACAGGCCAGTTGGTGCAGGAGCACAGGCTGCACACAATGACGTTCTTGAGGCGCGGCGTGTCTTGCAGCGCGACGATGTACTCACCCTGCGGGCCGGTATAGCCGAACTGCGCGCACGCGGCGGTGCCGTCCTTGAGCAACAGCGCGTGGAACTGCGGGTCGACCCAGGCCTTGGCGACCACCCTGGCGCCATTCTGCGGGCTCCATTCGTGCGCCATCAGTTGCGTCATGTGTTCGATGTAGCCCTCGGGGATCAGGTCCTTTTGCTTGAGCACCTGCAATAACGCCTGCGCGCGTTCGCCCGGGGTTGATGTGGTTTTTTCAAGGGTGGTCATCGGTGAGTTCCTCATCAGTGAAGGTCGAAGCAGCGCCTGGCGTTATGGTTGTTGCGCTGCACGGGGCATTGTTGTTGCGCTGCACGGGAGCGGCTAGGCGGTTTTCCAGTCGACGGCCGCTTCGAACGCGGCGGCCGCCTGGTAGATCGTGCCTTCGGCGTAGTGTTTGCCCACGAGCATCAGCCCGACCGGCAAACCGTCCACCAGGCCACAGGGAATCGACATGGCCGGATGGCCGGTAATGTCCTGGGCCGAGGCGTTGCCGATCATTTCCAGGGCGCGGGCCACGTAATCGGTGATCGAGCAACCCGGTTCCGGGTGGGGTTGGGCGATGATCGGCACGGTGGGCATCACCAGCAGGTCATAGCGGCCCAACGCCGCGTCATAGCCGGCGCGCGCCAGGCGCCTGAGGTTTTGTGCCTTGGCGTAGTAACGCCCGTTGTAGCGCTCGACCCCGTATTGGCCGACGAACATGCACAGCTTCAGGGAGGCCGACAGGTCATCCGCCTGCTCGCGCCAGCCGGCCTGCTTGTCCAGCAAGGCGAGGTCATACAGCCCCTGCCAGTTAAACCCGGCGCCATTGCCGTGCATCATCTGCATGGTCAGGCCTTCGCAACCGATCGGGTGCCACAGCGAGCCTGCAATCCGGTGTTCGGCCACCGACACGTCTTCGACCTGTGCACCCAGTTGCTCGAACCGGGCAATGGCCGTGCGCACCGAGGCGGTGACACGCGGGTCCTGGTTGGCCAATTCGAAGCCTTCGCGCAACACACCGATCCTCAACCCTTGCACGCCACGGTCCAGGTAATCGCTGTAGATGTCGACCTGCGGCGCGGCCTGGCGCGGGTCGAGGCCGTCCGCGCCGGCCATGACTTCCAGCATCAAGGCGTTGTCGCGCACCGTTGCGGTAATGGGGCCGGCGTGGTCGAGGGTTGCTTCGATGGCCATGATGCCGGTGTACGGCACCAGGCCGTGGGTCGGCTTCATGCCGTAGGTGCCGCAGAATGCCGAAGGAATTCTGATGGAGCCGCCTTGATCGCCGCCCACTGCCATATCGACCTCGCCCGCGGCCACCAGCGCCGCGCTGCCGGAAGACGAGCCGCCCGAGGCATAGCCCTGGCGGTAGGGATTGTGCACCGGCGCCGGATCGGACGTGTGGCTGCCGCCGGACAAGCAGTAATGCTCGCAGGTGGCTTTGCCGAGGATGGTTGCGCCCGCCTCCAGCAAACGGGTGACGACGGTGGCATCGAACGACGGCACAAAGCCCTCCAGGGGCTTGGCGCCGTTCATCATGGGCACGCCGGCCAGTGAAATATTGTCCTTGAGCGCAACCGTCTTGCCTGCCAGTTTGCCTTCACGGGCACCGCTGACTTCGGTGCGGTAATACCAGGCGTTAAGCCGGTTGTGCACCGCCGAGGGGCGATAGCCCGCACTGCGCTCGTAGCGCGTCGGCGGAATGAAGTCGGGCAGTTCGTCGATCAGGTCATAAGCGTCAAAGCTCCCCTGCATCAGGGCCAGGTATTCACTGGCTTGCTCGGGGCTGAGCCGCATATGCAGGCGGCTCGTAATGTCCAATAGCTGCTCAAGGGTGGGGCGAACGATTGCCATGGAGGGCAGTCCTTATCGTTGGGTGGCCTGGCGCTCAAGATAATCTGCGCCAGTGGGCACAGGCTTGGTTGAAACGGACAGCGACTTGGCTGGGCCGGACACCCCGCGCAACCCTCGAGGGCAGCCGGCCACTGCCGTGCAAGACGGCCACCTTAAAACACGCGGGCGTAGCGCAGGTTCATGCGGAAATCTTCCCGGGGCCCGTTATCCACCGACAGGTCCTTGCCCAGTTGCAGCTGGATCTGGTCCTGGGCGGTGACGAACTTGGTGGCCGTCAGCCGGAAGTTGGTGGTGCCCAGCTCGTTATCCTGGTTGACGTGCTCGACGTTGGTTTCACCGCCCCAGGTGCGTCCAAAGCCGATCCCGAAGGTGGTGGTGGCGTCAGGCATATAGCGCCCCATCAACTGCGCTGCGTAGGAAACATCCTGCTTGAGCCGATCGGCATTGGCACCGTAGTCGGTGTTGTCGCCATACCACGTCGCGCCGCCCACCACGTCCACTGCCCAGTGAGGCGTGAAGTGCTTGACGTAGGCGCTCTGCAGTTCGAATTTCCAGCGGTTCTCACCGATGTTCAGCCCGTCATCCTTGTCATAGGTGCCCGTTGGAACGAAGACGTAGGGCGCAATGCTCAGGGTGTCGCGGGCGTCGTTGAAGCGCCACTTCACCGGTGCGGTCAGGATCAGGTCGCCAATCCCGCGGGTACTGCCCAGCGCCGAGGCGTCACCGGCGCTGGAGACATGCCCGAAGGGCAGCAGGAATTGCGGGTCGATGGTGACCGTGTCGCTCAGGGCGTACACATGCAGCAGACGCAGGATGCCGACATCCGAATTCAGCCTGAAATCCGAACTCGCCTTATGCCCCTTGGCGTAGGCCGAGTCCGTGGTGGAGTGCTGGTAATAGAGCGCACCGATAGTCGCGCCAACGGGGTATTGCTCATAGTCGCCGGGGGCAACCTCAACCGCGTGCGCCGGTAATACCGGCAATACCGTGGTGAGTGTGAGCAGGCGGAGCTTGTTCATGGTGTATTCCTCGCAAACGGGTGCCGTGCCACCTGATGAGATGGCAAGCCGGTGAAGTCAGGGCTTTGCGTGTGGCCAGGCTCAGGCGGCTGCGGTTTGCGCGTCGCGCAGCATTCCGGTGTGGGGATGACAGTTGATGTATTCGAACAGTTGGCTCTTGGCGTCCGACACCGACACTTCGTGGTACAGGCGTAACTTTTTCAAACCCGCAGCCACACGAAAGAACGTCACGAAAATGCGCAGGTGGGTCGGGTGCGACTCGGCCCAGCGTTCGAGTTTTTCCACCGAGCGCCAGTGGCCGATGTTGTAGCTCACGTCGAGGAAGTTGCCCTCCAGGTCGATATTGCGCACGAACCGGTTGCTGTAGCAGCCCAGGGCCTGGCCGTTGTCACGCAGGAAGTCCATGCCGTCCTGCAGGGTCGGCAGGATTTCGTCCAGATACAGCGAGCGCTCGTCCGCCTCGGCATCCGCCCAGTCCTGGCCTGAGCGAATCAGCGTGAGGTTGTCATGCCCCATGATCACCACCCGGCCACCCTTGGCCGGATCACCGGCGACCACTTGCAGTTCGCTGGTGGGCTTCATCCAGTCCGTCTGGGAGATCGGGAAACGGTCGCGCATCGAGCCCCAGTAACCGTGTTCCTCGATTTCGCCGCTGGTCGCGTCCATGACGGCGCCGACGCCGGGCAGGTTGTCCTGGAAGGCATACAACGTCTCGAACTGTTCGGCGCGCGGTGCGCTGATTTCCCGGAAATAGCCAAGGCCATCATTGAGCCGGTCCGGTGAAGCCCACCAGTCGTTGACCGGCGCCGAGCGCAACCAGCGGCAATAGGCGCCGGGGTCTTTCCAGTAGCCAACGACCATCAGGTTGTCAAAGCCGCTGTTGTCGGTGTGGTGGGTCAAGTCATGGGTCTGCGGGCCGTCGGCCAGGCTGAAACTGCCGACAATGTGACGCATGGCTTGCAGCGCGGCTTCGCGCTGGGCCTCGCCTCGATACTGCACACCGAGATACGCCATCACCACCTGTTCAAGCTGCTCGTCTGCGCGGGCGACCCACATCGGGAACGGTGGCTGATACTCCTCGGGCACCCGGCGCGACAGGCTGCGTGGGCATTTGAGATGGGTGTCGATTGCAGATTCCATAGTGAGCTCCTCGTTATTTTCGTTCAGGCCTGCGGATGGGCGGTATGAGCGGCTGCGAGGTGCAAATTAGACCGGGACGACCAAGGGTCGCTTGGCTCGTCGAGACAACCGTTTGTTTGGGCAAGACAGGCGGCGGCCGCCGGGCCGTCCGTGATCGGCGATGGTGCATCCGTACTTTCAGTGGGCATGACCAGGGCGAATTCGCCCCCCTGCGGTTACAGATAACCGAGGCGGCAGGCACGCCAAGCCGGCGTGCAAACGCCTGGCCTGCTAATTGCTTGCCAAAAAACGCCCGTTACCCCTTCTCGAGCCCGCTGTACCGAGGTCCGTGCCATGAATCCGAGCACTCACTATTCGACCCTTGCCGTTCCTGCGCCCCGTCGCTTTGATTACTGGAAAGAAGTGGTCTGCCGCCACTGTCTGGCGGCCGACAGCAAACCCTTGTCCCAGAGCAGTTTTGATGGCGCCCTGACGGTCAACACCGTCGGCGATCTGGACCTCTGCTCGCTGTCCTCGCCGTTGCATTATTGGGAGCGATCCGAGCGGCATCTGCGCAGCGGTCCGGCGGAAGACTTATGGTTGGGTTTCGCCCGAAATGGCCATGGTCAAATTGAACAAGGTGCACGCAAAGCCAACCTCGCAGCGGGGAATTTGTTTCTTTACGACGCAACCCAGGCGTTTCGCTTCAGCTTCGGTGGTACCGAAAATCACTTGGTGCGTATTCCGCGCGCCTTGCTCACCGAGCGTCTGCCGCGCATTGCGCAATACACCGCGATGGTCCTCGACGACCGTCGCCCAGGGGTCATCCCCTTGCGCGAAATGCTGCGCCAGGCCGCGAGCACGCCGACGTCGATGCAGGATGAGCACATCGCAAAGCGTTATGCCGCGACATTGCTTGACCTGCTGGTGATCAGCCTTGAGCTGCAGGACCTGACAACCACCCACCAGGAACTCGACCTGTACGGCCGCATCATGCAGTACATTCAACGGCATTTGACCGAGCCGGACCTGTCGATTGAAGTCATCGCACGGGCTCACCATGTATCGACCCGCACCGTGACGCGCGCCTTCGCGCGTTACCAGAAGACCCCCGTTGCAGAGATCTGGAAAGAACGCCTGAACGCCAGCCGTGAAGCGATCGAGCGCGGTCAGGTGCGCAGTGTGTCCCAGGCGGCACTGGACTTCGGTTTTTCCGACTTCTCCCATTTCAGCCACGCGTTTCGCAAGGCATTCGGTGTGGCGCCGAACACGCTGTTACACCGCGGCTGAAGCGCACGGCAGTCATCTTCGGCACGGCCACCCCTGCGCGCCTGCGCCTGGTTGAACTGCCTCTGTACCCCTTCCAGCAAGGCCTGCGCGATTAGTAATCGCGCAATTATTTAGCGCGCCTATTATCTCGATTCATTCTTTTGTATTCCTGAATGTGCACCTGCCCCCCAAGCTGCGAGTGAGCGTCACTGCGCCGCGTGGATGTTTTGTCCGCGCTCCACAAATGGACGTGGAGAAGCCACGCCACTGAATCCCGGCCCCCGGAGGCCTTTATGAAATTAAGATCCTTGAATATCGCGCGCAGGGCTTTCGTCTGCTTTGGGCTGATCACACTGCTGCTGATCAGCCTGGCAGGTTTCTCCTATGTACAGATCGATCACCTGCGTAGCGCAGAGCAGGACATCGAGCAAAACTCACTGCCCAGCGTCCAGGTCATTGACGATATTCAAATCGCCCTGCTCCACGCGCGCCTTGAAAGCATCCGCATGCTTTCGAGTACGACCAGGGAGGTGCATGACAAATCGCAGTCATTGGTCGAAGACGCCATACAGGCACTTCAGTCGAAGACCGCGTTTTACCGTGAACACCTCATCTCCGGCCAGCAGGATGAAATCCAGTTTGCGAAGACCATCCAGGCGATGAATGTATACATCGACGGCCTCAAGCAAGTGCTTGCCCTCGATAATTCCGATCATGACCAGGCTGTTGTTTTTGCAAACACCGAGCAGGCGCAGCGAGCAATCGCCTATCAGGATCAGCTCACCATCTTGCGTGAGCAGAATGGGCGTCAGGCGGTGGAGTCCGGCGAAGAGGCGACAGCGGTATACACCCATAGCGTGAGCGTGCTGATCTCGGTACTGGTCGTCGCATTTATCCTGACAATCGTCTTGGCGAGCTTGTTTACCAGAAGCATTGTCAGCCCCATCAACTCCTCGCTTGAGTTGGCGGAAAATATAGCGTCTGGCGACCTCACCCACGACCTTGAAGTGACAGGTTCGGACGAAGCCTCGCGCTTGATGCAGGCACTCAATCTGATGCAGAACAACCTCAGGAGCACCATTTCAGAAATCTCGGGAGCGTCTGCTCAACTGAGTACCGCAGCCGTTGAAATGACCTCGATCACCGAGAGTGCCGACCGCACCCTGCAACAGCAGAACAGCGAAATCGAGCAAGCGGCCACCGCCGTCACCGAAATGAGCGCGGCGGTTGAAGAGGTCGCCAGGAATGCCAACTCCACCTCCGAAGCGGCCATGCAGTCCAGCGTCTCGGCTGATCTGGGCAATCAGAAAGTGACTGAAACGCTGACGGCAATGCGTGGACTGACGGAACTGGTAGAAGTCTCGTCAGGCCAGGTAAAAGAACTGGCAGGCCAGGCTCAAGACATCTCCAAAGTTCTCAGCGTGATCAGGGCGATTGCCGAGCAAACGAACCTGTTGGCGTTGAATGCCGCCATTGAAGCGGCACGTGCAGGCGAGCAAGGCCGTGGTTTTGCGGTGGTGGCCGATGAGGTTCGGGCCCTGGCGCACCGCACACAGACGTCGACCCAGGAAATCGAACAGATGATCTCCACGATTCAGGCCGGTTCTTCAGCCGCCGTCGAGTTGATGCAAAAGAGCACCTCAGAGGTCTACACCACCCGAGATACCGCAGAGCAAGCAGGCCACTCGCTGCGCCAAATCATTGATTCGGTACTGGAAATCAACGACCGCAATATCCAGATTGCAACCGCTTCCGAGGAACAGGCTCACGTAGCGCGCGACGTGGATCGCAGCCTCATCAGCATTCGCGACCTGGCCATCCAGAGCACTGAAGGCACCCGCCAGACCTTGATGGCAAGCAATGAGTTGTCACGCCTGGCCGTCAACTTGAACGACTTGGTGCTGCGGTTCAAGACTTGAAGCTGGATCAACACCGATCACAGGCAAAAAAAATCCCGCAGAGCAGCTGGCTCGCGGGATTTCTCTTGGATGTTTTTTGGCGTGCAACCCGGGATTTATTTGGCTTGGCGAAGCACAAGCTCCGACAGACGGGTCTTAACGCGGAAGCAGAACTCACGAATTTGAAATTGATACGCAGGCATGACCATATAGTTCAAATCGGCGCCCAGTGAATCCTTAACTTCCATGTATTTAGCGGTCTTGCTGGCAATGGCCTGGTATTCGACCTCGTATTTGTCGTAAGACGCCTTGTTGTAAACCTTCAGAACATCCAACTCTTTACGGCACTGCTCAGCGCGATTCTGGTTGAGTTTCGTCTCTGATTCCGGCTCTTGCTCTGGCTCTGCCGCCTGCGGTGCGTAAGGCACTGCGGCGTAAGCACTGGCGTTCGCAGGTGCAGCCTCATATCGCGCAGGCGATTGTGCGGGTGCCGGAGTTGCGGCTTCAGGCGCTTCTTGCTGGACGACGGCAGGAGGTGGTGTCACTTCAGGTTTTTCTGGAGTTTTAATAGCGCATCCCGAGAGGGCAATCCCTAGCACTGCAACGATGCCACACATTTTATTCATCGGTTCCACCAACAGGTCATTTCGGTTAGCTGAGTCGTTAGGTTCTGGGTAAAAGCCATGACTCATTCAATGATCGAGCATGAATTTCTACCAGCCTCAAGGCGCTCAGCCGCTCTTCCTTGAGTACGCAGATTAACGATGGTAGTAAAAAAACAGCGAGGTGACGAGTAAAAGCTCGTCAGAAAGACCACGGATTTTATGGGGCAATGGCACTGGCCGTCGTGGTATTACGCAATCGCAGGCAAAAAAATCCCGCTGGGCGTTTGGCTCGCGGGACTTTTTTATGTGTTTGGCGGGAAACCAGGGATTCGAACCCTGGGAACGCTATTAACGTTCGCCGGTTTTCAAGACCGCTATGCAAATTCACGCGGGCCGATGCCCTGAAAGCCGTCGGCGTTCCATTACTTATGGCAATCGATCAGGCTACAGACCGCATTCTGCAGGGGGGGCGTTTTGAGTTTGGGAACCGTTTTTGCCCTCCCAAGCATCGCGTCGAATGAAGGCAAGCCGCAGAATTGCCCAAAGTTTTACGAAATACATCGTGACTGCTTTCGGCCAGAAGCTGCCGTTCACTACTCATGAGTCGGTTGAGCTGGCTTCGAACTCTGGACGACCGATCATTGAGTCGTTTACTCACGAAAAGATTTAAAGACTTACCGCCACGGAGTTACAGTACCGTAAGCGCGCCCTGGTAAAGCACCGGACCTGTCGGCTGTCCTGTCGGCGATCCGCCATCGGGTTCAAGACTGACGGCCAAAGTGCTTGACTCACCCATGAGAGCTTTCTGCGCGCTGGCCAACTTAATCTCCCCATCTCCACCTGGCGGTATCACCCCAAGGGACACGGGTTTGCCACTTAGCGGAATAAGCCACATTTGCAGGCTACGACCCTTTTCAACTTTCGCTAACGCCTGCGGTTTGATTCTCAGGTAGTCCTCTCGCGTTTCAATGCTCATCCAAGACTGTGCGTCAGCGCTATACAACGTGGCACCGTAGCGTACATCGTCACGGCTGTAGATAACGCTTAGCGATACTGCTGCTACGAGTGAACATGCTGCGATCGTCATTCGGAGCCAGTTCCAGAGAGGCCGTTTCATAGGCAGCTGCATTGTTTGCGGATCTATGCGAGCCGTAACTTTGCGCCAAACACGATCCGGTACAGGTTGTTCAGGCAGAGCCTCAGTGAGGCTCATGAGGCATTCCTGCCATTGCGCAAGTTCCGCGCGAAGTTCCGAGTCTTTTAGTAAAAGTTGCTCAAAGCGCCGGCGTGCGGTGTGCGGCATCAACCCGATGGCATAGTCGGCGGCAAGTGCGCGACGCATACTTGGAGTTTGGTAGTTCATGACTCAAGGCACCTGCGCAGATGCTCCATGCCCCGGCGTATCCAAGACTTCACCGACCCTAGCGGTGCTGAAAGGTGTTCGGCCAACTCTGAACAGGAGAGTCCCCCAAAGTAGGCAATGGTGATCGACTGGCGTTGCATCCCTTCTAGCTTATCCAGGCACCGATGTAATGTGCTGGCCTCACGGGAACTGTTCAGTTGCTCATGTGCCGAGGGGCTGTCATCGACCAACATCTGCGCGTCGAGATCATTCAGCGGACGGTCGCGATATTTTCGCAATTGGTCGATGGCCTGGTTTCGCGTTATGCTGATCATCCAGGTCATCGGCGCGGACAGGTGGGATTGGTAGCGTGAAGCATTGTTCCAAATGCGCACAAAACTTTCCTGCAGCACCTCTTCAGCGAGATCCGAACGTCCCATGAGCCGCAAAGCCACGCCGTGCAAGCGCGGACTCACGCTACGATACAGCGTTTCAAATGCGCGTCGATCACCCAGGGAGCACTGGGCTAAAAGGTGTTTGAGTTGGTCGATGTCGGCGATTGGAATAGCCTTTCTCCAAACGATTAAGTCGTGAGGTGCTAAATGTCGATTGCAGCCAGAGGTTAGCCCACAGCGCGCTGTTGTTCCATTCACGGGTGGGCTCCTCGGAAAACTCGCCAATCCTGCGGATGGCGACCGGCGATGTCAGTCAACTTTTCGGCATCAGCACCTTATCGATGACCTGTATCACACCGTTCGACTGGTACACGTCATAGGTGGTGATGTCGGCGACGTTACCCTTCTCGTCTTTGATGGTGATGTTGTGCGGGCCATTCATCATTGCCCACAGCTTGCCTCCTGAGACAGTGGTAAGTTCGGCCTTACCGCCACCGGCCTTGATCTTTTCGGCAAGGGTGGCCATGTCCAGTTTGCCGCTCACAACGTGGTAAGTGAGGATCTTGCTAAGGGTTGCCTTGTTTTCCGGCTTCAGCAACGTATCGACGGTTCCGGCGGGCAAAGCAGTAAAGGCTGAATTGACCGGTGCGAACACGGTAAAGGGACCTTTGCCCTTGAGAGTGTCGACTAGACCGGCAGCTTTGACAGCGGCGACCAGGGTCGTGTGATCTGCGGAATTTACTGCGTTATCAACGATGTCCTTGCTCGGCAACATGCTTTGCCCGCCTACCATTACGCTGTCGTGGCTCATCGTCGCTGCCTGTGCCGCGTTGAACGCTAAGCCGCTACCTGCCGCCAAGGTCAGGAGGCCGACTATCAATGGCGTTTTGATCGAAATGCTTTTCATCGCGATGATCCTTTATGAGGAGATTCGGCCAGGAAGGTCTGTCCGTGTTTGATATACGTGGCGGCGTTCGGAATGGATGCAGTACCTCAGTTTTTTTGTGATCTGGAAATTACGCGATCCAGTGACCACTGCTTCTTAAGCAAGGTGGCCATATTCCAGCTAGAAGGTGTTTTTTGTGCACGGCTGCTTTTGGCCGAAAGCTGCAGCTCAAGGACGACCGCTTTCGGCCCAGAGTGTGTAAAAACGCTTCGTCAAAATTGAAGTGTGCGCGTCTACGTTAAATCTGAAATTTATCGGCACGTCTGCAGATGTGGATTTCACGTAGAAACGCGATTTCCAGTCCGGTTTTGAGCACCTGACGTGCTCAAAACCGTTTTTACACAGTCTCGGCCAAAAGCGGACAGTTACGCAGGGTTAGCAGCCCTTCCTGGAAACTTGAAGGCGTCTATGAAAATAGGGGCGATTCAATCAGCCATCCAGACCGTTGGAAAAATCCTCCTAATGCTCACATATCAAGAGCGGACTGGTACTTTGCTATTGCAGAAAAAACCTTTAAACGAGCTCGGTGCAATAGCACTCTTACGTTAGTCAGCGATATCCCAAGAAGCGTAGAAATTTCGTTTAGATCCAACCCAGAGCGCTCCCTCAATATCAATACGCTCCTCTGCAATTGCGGTAGAGTCTCGAGAGCAATGTTGATGCGAGCATATAGCTCGGATTCGCTCAGAAGCGCTTCAGGGCTATCTTCATGCGATATCACGGAAGGAGTGTAGGAATAATCACCTACGACTAAAACGCCTCCTCCCTCAATCCACGAGGTACATGGAATACAATTCGACTCACTTCGCCGAGCTTTATATCGGCACTTCGCCGTATTGGACGTGACGGCCATCATCCAGGTTCTTAAGCTAGATCGTCTCTGAAATTTGCCTATGCCTTTCACAATCGCTAGCCATGCCTCTTGCACTACGTCATCTGCATGGTGCCGCCCCACGATTCCATAAGCTATGGCCTTCATGGCTCCCTGATGCGTGCACACCAAATCACGATATGCGTCTTGTTCTCCGCGCAATAGGCGGTCCAAAAAATGAGCGTCATCCTTGGCGTTCATGGCAGTACCTAACTGTGGTCGTATCATGATCGTAGCTGTCCTTGGCAGAGATGACGGTTCGGATCATGAAATACCTAACCGCTCATCGCACTGCACCGCTTGCTAATCTCGAATACTCATCGCACTCGAGCCCTCAAGAGCACATACGGATCAACCCATTCACTAGATGCACAGCGAAGATAATTAAATGTGGAAGGAGTGAAGCGCCGCTACTTTTCAAGACGCATGCGGCTGGCAGCTGCTGGCCGATCTCTGCCTAAGCCCACCGTCAGCTTTGGGTCGT
>NZ_CVTU01000100.1:37540-56466 GCF_900004965.1 Pseudomonas sp. 44 R 15 | reverse complement strand
TGGCCGGTTGCGCCACCGCAGCCAGCCTGGCGGCGCGGGGTTGGCGGGTCAGCTTGCTGGAACGGCATGCCGGACTGGCCGCAGAGGCCTCGGGCAATCCCCAGGGCGTGCTGTACCTGAAGCTCTCAGCGCACGGAACGGCACTGTCCCAACTGATACTCAGCGGCTTCGGGCATACCCGGCGCCTGCTCGAACAGTTGCACCGTGGCGTCGACTGGGACGACTGCGGCGTGTTGCAACTGGCGTTCGACGCCAGGGAAGGCGAGCGCCAGGCCCAACTGGCGGCAGCCTTTCCCCCAGCACTGTTGCACTTGGTCGATCGCGATCAGGCCCGGCAATGCGCCGGGATCGACGTGGCCCAGGGCGGTGTGTTTTTCCCCGAGGGCGGCTGGGTGCACCCACCGTCGCTCTGCCAGTGGCAGGCAACGCACCCCTTGATCAACGTGCTCACCCACCGCGAGGTGCTTGAACTCGACCGAGTGGATGACCAGTGGTGCGCGCGCGACGGTGATCGGCTACTGGCCAGTGCCAGCGTGGTCGTGCTCGCCGGGGCTGCCGAGATCAAGCGCTTCGCACCCAGCGCCGACTTACCGCTCAAGCGCATCCGCGGGCAAATCACCTGCCTGGCGCAGACGCCGGCAAGCCGGGCGCTGGCCACCGTGGTCTGCGCTGAAGGTTATGTCGCACCGGCCCGCCTGGGCGAACATACCCTGGGCGCCAGTTTCGATTTCAATAGCCAGGACCTCACCCCCACCAGCGCCGAACATGCCGGTAACCTGGAGAGGCTGCGCGAAATCTCGGAAGACCTGCTGCAACGCCTGGACGCCGACACCGTGGCAGCGGAACACTTGCAGGGCCGCGCGGCCTTTCGTTGCACCAGCCCCGACTACCTGCCGATCGTCGGCCCGTTGGCCGACCTTGAGGCCTTTGCACAGGTGTACGCCGCACTGGGCAAAGACGCCCGGCAAGTGCCAGACATACCCTGCCCGTGGTTGCCGGGCCTGTACATCAACAGCGGGCACGGCTCACGCGGCCTGGTCACCGCGCCACTGTGCGGCGAACTGCTGGCAGCCTGGCTCTGTGACGAACCACTGCCCTTGCCGAGCGCGGTGGCCGAGGCCTGTCATCCCAATCGATTTGCCCTGCGCGCCCTGGTTCGCGGCCAATCACAGGCCTCTAAAGTGCAGGCCGGATGACCTCATGGCAGTTTGCTTTATAACTTATTGATCTAAAACTCCACGCATAGCGCTGGGTCAGTTTCTGGGTACGCGCCCTTCAAGGCGTATTGAGTATTGACCCCTCCCCAACGGAAAAACCGGTAAGGAACTTATGTGTGGATTAGCTGGCGAGTTACGCTTTGATCATCAACCTGCCGACCTGGCAGCCGTGGAACGCATCACGCATCACCTCGCCCCCCGTGGCCCCGACGCCTGGGGCTTTCACGCCCAGGGGCCGATTGCCCTGGGTCATCGCCGCCTGAAAATCATGGACCTGTCGGACGGCTCCGCCCAACCGATGGTCGACGCCCAACTGGGGCTGTCCCTGGCCTTCAATGGCGCGATCTACAACTTCCCGGAACTGCGCCAAGAGCTGGAAGCCCTCGGCTACGCCTTCTATTCCGGCGGTGACACCGAAGTGCTGCTCAAGGGCTATCACGCCTGGGGCGAAGCATTGCTGCCCAAGCTCAACGGCATGTTCGCGTTTGCCATCTGGGAGCGCGATGCCCAGCGTCTGTTCATCGCCCGTGACCGTCTCGGTGTGAAGCCTTTGTACCTGTCGCGCACCGGCCAGCGCCTGCGCTTTGCCTCGGCCTTGCCGGCGCTGCTCAAGGGCGGCGATATCAACCCGATCCTCGACCCGGTGGCGCTCAATCACTACCTCAACTTCCATGCCGTGGTGCCTGCACCGCGCACCCTGCTGGCAGGCATTGAAAAACTGCCGCCGGCGAGCTGGATGCGCATCGATGCCAGCGGCAAGACCGAACAGCACACCTGGTGGACCCTGCCCTACGGCCCCCATGAGGATGAAAAACACCTGACCCTGGAAGACTGGACCGATCGCGTGCTCGACAGCACCCGCGAAGCCGTCGCGATCCGCCAGCGCGCGGCTGTGGACGTTGGCGTGCTGCTCTCCGGTGGCGTCGACTCGAGCATGCTCGTCGGCCTGCTGCGTGAAGTCGGCGTGCAAGACCTGTCGACCTTCTCCATCGGTTTTGAAGACGCGGGCGGCGAGGCTGGCAACGAGTTCCAGTATTCCGACCTGATCGCCAAGCACTACGGCACCCGTCACCACCAGTTGCGCATCGCCGAAAGCGAGATCATCGAGCAACTGCCGGCCGCGTTCCGCGCCATGAGCGAGCCGATGGTCAGTCATGACTGCATCGCCTTCTACCTGCTGTCGCGGGAAGTGGCCAAGCATTGCAAGGTGGTGCAGAGCGGCCAGGGCGCCGACGAACTGTTCGCCGGTTACCACTGGTACCCGCAGGTGGATGGCGCCAGCGATCCGTATGCGGCTTATCGCGATGCCTTTTTCGACCGCAGCTACGACGACTACGCCGCCACCGTTGCGCCGAAATGGCTGACCGCCAACGACGCCGCCGGGGACTTCGTGCGCGAACACTTCGCGATGCCGGGGGCTGATGCCGCCGTCGACAAGGCCCTGCGCCTGGACAGCACGGTGATGCTGGTGGAGGACCCGGTCAAACGCGTCGACAACATGACCATGGCCTGGGGCCTGGAAGCGCGTACACCGTTTCTCGACTATCGCCTGGTGGAACTGTCGGCCCGCGTGCCGGGCAAGTTCAAGCTGCCCGACGGCGGCAAGCAGGTGCTCAAGGAAGCCGCGCGCCGGGTGATCCCCAGCGAAGTGATCGACCGCAAGAAAGGCTACTTCCCGGTGCCGGGCCTCAAGCATTTGCAAGGCGACACCCTGAACTGGGTACGCGAGCTGCTGCTGGACCCGAGCCAGGACCGTGGCCTGTTCAACCCCGCCATGCTCGACCGCCTGCTGACGGACCCACAAGGCCAATTGACGCCGTTGCGCGGCTCCAAGCTGTGGCAACTGGCGGCGCTGAACCTGTGGCTCAGCGAACAAGGAATCTGATCAATGAAACCTAACGCCGCGGCGTACAGCCAACGCTTGCTCAAGGGCCAGGCGCCGACCTACGAGCGCCTGCAGGCCCGGCTGGCCGAAGACGGCAGCGCGCAAGGCCCCGAACCGATTGCCGTGCATTGCGGTTGGGGGCGTTTGTTGATCGGGCACACCTTCCCCGACCCCGCCAGCCTTGCCCAGGAACTGCTCAACGAGCAACCCGGCGAGCGCGATATCGCGCTGTATGTGGCCGCGCCCCAGCAGATTCTCGGCATCGATCCGCAGCAGTTGTTCCTCGACCCTTCGGACACTCTGCGCCTGTGGTTCAGTGACTACCGCCCCGCTACCCGTGTGTTTCGCGGCTTTCGTATCCGCCGCGTGCAGAACGAAGCCGACTGGCAGGCGGTGAACCTGCTCTACCAGGGCCGCGGCATGCTGCCCATTGACGCCGAACGCCTGACGCCGCGCCATCAAGGCGGCCCGGTGTACTGGCTGGCCGAAGATGAGGACAGCGGCGCGGTCATCGGTAGCGTCATGGGCCTGAACCATCAGAAAGCGTTCCATGACCCGGAAAACGGTTGCAGCCTGTGGTGCCTGGCGGTAGACCCGCAATGCACCCGGCCCGGCGTGGGTGAGGTGCTGGTGCGCCACCTGGTGGAACACTTCATGAGCCGAGGCTTGAGCTATCTGGACCTGTCGGTGTTGCACGATAACCGTCAGGCCAAGAGCCTCTACGCCAAGTTGGGCTTTCGTGCGTTGAACACCTTCGCCATCAAGCACAAGAACGGCATCAACCAGCCGCTGTTTCTCGGCCCCGGGCCGCAGGCGGGGTTCAATCCTTATGCACGGATCATTGTCGAAGAAGCCCATCGACGGGGCATCGACGTGCAGGTGGATGATGCCGATGCCGGCCTGTTCACCCTCAGCCACGGCGGGCGCCGCGTGCGCTGCCGCGAGTCGCTGAGCGACCTGACCAGCGCCATCAGCATGACGTTGTGCCAGGACAAGAGCCTGACCCACAAGGTGCTCAAGGCCGCCGGCTTGAAGTTGCCGGCGCAGCAATTGGCGGGCAGTGCCGACGACAACCTGGAGTTTCTCGACGAACATCAACGTATCGTGGTCAAGCCGCTCGATGGCGAGCAGGGCCAGGGCGTGGCGGTGGATTTGCACACGTTCGAGGAGGTGCAGCAAGCCATCGACGCGGCGCGCCAGTTCGACAGCCGCGTGCTGCTCGAAAGCTTCCACGAGGGCCTGGACCTGCGCATCCTGGTGATTGGCTTCGAAGTGGTCGCCGCAGCGATCCGCCGCCCTGCCGAAGTGATGGGTGACGGTCAGCATTCGATTCGCGCCTTGATCGAGGCGCAAAGCCGACGGCGTCAGGCCGCCACCGATGGCGAAAGCAAGATCCCCCTGGACGCGGAAACCGAGCGCACCCTCAAGGCCGCCGGCTACGACTACGACAGCGTCCTGCCCCGTGGCGTGCAACTGGCCGTGCGCCGCACCGCCAACCTGCATACCGGCGGATGCCTGGAAGATGTCACGGCCATTTTGCATCCGACCCTGGTAGATGCCGCTGTGCGTGCAGCGCGCGCGCTGGATATTCCCATGGTCGGCCTGGACCTGATGGTGCCCGCCGCCGACCAGCCCGAATACGTCTTCATTGAAGCCAATGAACGGGCAGGCCTTGCCAACCATGAACCGCAACCGACCGCTGAGAAGTTTGTGGATTTGTTGTTTCCGCACAGTCAGCCGGCCGCCTGACCACCGATTGTTCCCACGCTCCGCGTGGGAATGCAGCCCGTGACGCTCTGCGTCACCACAGCGGACGCAGAGCGTCCCTGGAGGCATTCCCACGCAGAGCGTGGGAACGATCGCCCTCAACTCATCAGGAGTTTCCATGACTCGAACCATTCCCGAACCCGATCTCGCTTACCTGCAAAAAGTGCTGCTGGAAATGCTCGCCATTCCCAGCCCCACCGGCTTCACCGACACCATCGTGCGCTACGTCGCCGAACGCCTGGAAGAGCTTGGTATCCCGTTTGAAATGACCCGGCGCGGCACGATTCGCGCGACCCTCAAGGGCCAGAAAAACAGCCCTGACCGCGCCGTCGCCGCGCACCTGGACACCATCGGCGCCGCCGTGCGCGCCATCAAGGACAACGGCCGCCTGACACTGGCGCCGGTCGGCTGCTGGTCAAGCCGCTTTGCCGAAGGCAGCCGTGTCAGCCTGTTCACCGACAACGGCGTGATCCGCGGCAGCGTGCTGCCACTGATGGCCTCCGGGCACGCGTTCAACACCGCCGTGGATGAAATGCCGGTGAGCTGGGACCACGTGGAACTGCGCCTGGACGCCTACTGCGCGACCCGTGCCGATTGCGATTCCCTGGGGATCAGCGTCGGTGACTACGTGGCATTCGACCCACTGCCGGAGTTCACCGAAAGCGGCCACATCAGCGCACGTCACCTGGACGACAAGGCCGGCGTCGCGGCCCTGCTCGCTGCGCTCAAGGCCATTATCGACAGCGGCGAACCGCTGCTCATCGACTGCCACCCGCTGTTCACCATCACCGAGGAAACCGGCAGCGGTGCCGCCGCAGCCCTGCCCTGGGATGTGAGTGAATTCGTCGGCATCGACATCGCCCCGGTCGCTCCGGGCCAGCACTCCAGCGAGCACGCGGTGAGCGTGGCGATGCAGGATTCCGGTGGGCCGTACGACTATCACCTGTCACGGCATCTGCTGCGCCTGGCGGCGGACAACGACCTGCCGGTACGCCGCGATCTGTTCCGCTATTACTTCAGCGATGCGCATTCGGCGGTCACCGCCGGGCATGACATCCGCACCGCCCTGCTGGCGTTCGGGTGCGATGCCACCCACGGTTACGAGCGCACCCATATCGACAGCCTGGCGGCACTGAGTCGACTGCTCGGCGCCTATATTCTCAGCCCACCGGTATTCGCCAGCGACGCGCAACCGGCACAAGGCTCCCTGGACCGCTTCAGCCATCAGATCGAACATGAGACACAGATGGAGAGCGATACCCGGGTGCCGTCGGTGGACAGCCTGGTCGGGAACAAGTCCGATGCCGGCAACAGCTGATACTTGAAACGCCCGACACTGGCAACAAAAGTCCCGGCACAGTAGCATCGCCGGGACTTGACCCCCGAGGCTTATATGCTGATCCCCTACGACGCGCTTGAAGTCGACACCCTGACCCGCCTCATCGAGGATTTCGTCACCCGCGATGGCACCGACAATGGCGACGACACACCGCTGGAAACCCGGGTACTGCGCGTACGTCAGGCACTGACCAAAGGCCAGGCGCTGATTGTGTTCGACCCGGAAAGCGAGCAGTGCCAACTGATGCTCAAGCACGACGTGCCCAAGCACCTGTTTGATTGACGGTGACGCTACGGGTTGGGCACCGGCACCGGATAGGCGGCACTCGCCTGGCGCTCGAGGATTTTGCGATACACCTCGGCGCGATGCACGCTGACGCCTGCCGGCGCTGCTATGCCGAACTTCACGTGGTTGGCACTGACTTCAAGAATGTGCAAAGCGATATCATCGCCGATGGAAATGCTTTCGCCCAAGGCGCGGCTCAAGACCAGCATGGCGGTTGTCCTTTTTCGAATGTCAGGACCCCGACCATGCTTGTTTGTAGCGTAACCAGCAATGGCTCGCGGCCAAATCAGGCATCACCTACAGGCATAGGTAATTTGCCTGACAGACCGCACCCCTATCAGCCCTTTATGGCCTGCGCCTTGGCGCGCATCTTGTCAGCCATCAGCGTCATCTCGTCATAGAGCAACTGCGGGTTTTTCTGTTTGAGTGTCCACGCCATTCGCCCCTGCTCGTGGGGCAGAATCATGAACTCGCCTGCACTCACGCGCTGATGGATATAGTCGGCGATGTCCGTCGCCGAGATCGGCGAACTCTCGAGCAACTTGCCCACCTGCGCTTTCATCGCCGGGGTCGGTCCGCGAAATGAATCAAGCAGGTTGGTCTGGAAAAACGACGGGCACACCACATGCACGCCGATTTCCTGCTGCTTGAGTTCCACCAGCAGGCTTTCCGACAGCGCCACCACACCGGCCTTGGCCACATTGTAGTTACTCATGGCCGGGCCCTGCATCAGCGCGGCCATCGAGGCGATGTTGATGATACGGCCCTTGCTCTTTTCCAGCAGCGGCAGGAACGCCTTGCAGCCCTTGACCACGCCCATCAGGTTGATTGCGATCTGCCAGTCCCAATCCTCGAGCGACAGCTCGGCAAAGAACCCGCCGGACGCCACGCCGGCGTTATTGACGATCACATCGATGCCGCCAAGCTTCACTTCGCAGGCCTGCGCCAACGCAGTGAGCTGGCTGTAGTCACGCACATCGCAGCGCTGGATGAAACCGTCGCCACCGGCGTCGCGCACCAACCTCAGGGTTTCCTGCAAGCCCGGCTCGCTGACATCCGACAAGGCCAGCCGCCAACCCTCACGGGCCCAGCGCAGTGCGATTTCACGACCCAGACCGGACCCGGCGCCAGTGATCATCATGCGGTTTTGCATAGGAAGTAGCCTTGTGGTTCACGATGGAAGTGATCGGCAGTGTAGCGAAGGTTCCTGCCGCGCCCACGCACCATCAGAATGATGAATGCCCCAGGCAAACCGCGGGCTCGGTCGGATACTTGCGTATAGCCTAAGTTCAATATTTTTCAACTAACGTTGCGTAGTTGCGGCCGTGTTAAAAGAAATAAGCGAGCAAGCGAAATGCTTTAAAAAAATACTGAATTTTTTATCAGGCGGCAGAGTCGGAGTTGATAAGCCGTCCATTATCAGATGGACGAGACTCCCGCTGAATAACCGGTCTTTACAGAAGGCCTATAAGGAATAAAACCATGAGCCTGATTCTGATCATTATCCTGATTCTCCTGTTGGTGGGTGGCCTGCCGGTGTTCCCGCACTCGCGTAACTGGGGTTATGGCCCGTCGGGTATCCTGGGTGTGGTGCTGGTAGTTCTGCTGGTGCTGTTGTTGCTCGGCAAGATATAAGCCCCTTCCAAGGGTAAAAAAAAGAGGCCTCAATTGAGGCCTCTTTTTTATTGCCGGTTTGTTAGTTAGTCCGGCTTGCCGTCCACCACACCTGCGGTGTTATCCAACAGGCTCTTGGTCGCGGTTTGCAGGAACGACTCAAGTTTCTGCTTGAGCGCCGCTTCGTCCGGCGACTCGGCAATGACCTTGCCGGTCGGGTTGGCGCCCAGTTCGTATTGCCACAACTTCGGTGGCATTTCCTTGGGCAGGACCAGTACGCGGTCGGCCGTCAGCAAGGCGACGGTCTGGTCGCTGCCCGATGGCTTGATCACGCCGAAGCCCTTGTCGCCTTCCGGCAGGTTCAGCAGGTCACGGCCCCAGCACTGGTGCAGGGTGTCACCGCCGAGGCGACCCATGATGGTCGGGACGATATCGATCTGGGTGCCCACGGTGTGGTCACGCTCGCCGAACTTTTCCTGCATGCCCGGCGCGATCATCAGCATCGGTACGTTGAAACGGCCCAGGTCCATCTCGGTGATCTGTTGCTCGTTGCCGAAGCCGTGGTCGCCCACCACCACAAACAGGGTTTCCTTGAAGTACGGCTCCTTGCGGGCCTTCTCGAAGAACTGGCCCAACGCCCAGTCGGAGTAACGCATGGCCGTCAAATGCTCGTTGAGGCTGCCACGGTCGGTGACCGGCTCAACCGGCAACGGCGTCGGCAACGCGTACGGTGTGTGGTTGGACAGGGTTTGCAGCAGTGCGTAGAACGGCTTGCCGCCTTCGCGGGCCTTCAGTTCTTCCAGGCCACGGTTGAACATGTCCTGGTCGGACACGCCCCAGGTCGGATCGGAAAACACCGGATCGACGAAGTCATTGCGGCCGATGAAGTTGGTCATGCCCTGGTTGCTGAAGAAGCCCGACTGGTTGTCCCAGGCAAAGTCGCCGTTATAGACGTACACGTCGTCGAAATCGCGCGCGCTCAGCAACTGCGGCAGGCCCGACAGCTTGTGGCTGCCTTCGGGGGTCTGCATCAGGTATTCGAAGCCCGGCAGGTTCGGGAAGCACGCCATGGTGGCGAACATACCCTGGTGGGTGTGGGTGCCGTTGGAGAAGAAGCGATCGAACAGCAGGCCTTCCTTGGACAACTTGTCGAAGTACGGCGTGATGTTGCCTGGACGGCCCAGGGCGCCCACCGAGTGACCGGCGAAGCTCTCCATCAGGATCACGACCACGTTCTTGATCGGCAGGGTCTTCTCGGCCGGCGGCGTGAAATCACGGCGCACGGCGGCGGTGTCGGTATCCACCAGCTTCTCGCTCGGCAGCAGCAGCATGTCACGCACGGTCTGGGTGGCCAGCGGTTGTTCCAGGGTGGCTTTCCAGACGTTGTCGCGATGCGCGGAGAAACGCGCCTTGGCCGCGCCGATCAACGACAGCGTACCGTTAAGGCCCAACTGGTTGGCGAAGTTCGAGTCGGTGGTGTACACGTCGCCCCAACGCAACGGCGGGCCCTGGCGCAGGGTGCCACGGATGGCGACCACGGCGACCAGCAGGCACACCACGAACACCGCGATGCGGCTGTACCACGGCGCCACCTGGCGCGTACCGATGCTGCCGCCACTGAACGGGCCACGTGGGCGCGTTGCACGGTCGGCGCCCTTGAAGGCCATGCTCAGGATCAGCGTGCCCACCGCCCAGGCCAACAGGTAGCGCACCACCGGGAAGCCATACCAGAGCATGCTCACCACGGTTTTCGGATCTTCCTTCACATACTGGAAGACCAAACCGTTGAGGCGCTGGTGGAACTCGCGATAGAAGTCCATCTCCATCAGGCCCAGGAACAGCGCAATGCTGGAGGCAACGGTCAGCCACAACCGGAAAAACCCGCGCGCCGCCATGGCCCGGACGCTGAACAAGGCCAACAGCAGCGGGACCAGCAGGTACATCACCAGGCGGATATCCAGGCGCAGGCCGTTGGCGAACGCTTCCAGGAAGGTCGAGGCGGGTGTGTCGAGGATCATCTCGCGGTTGTAGACCAGCAACGCCAGGCGCAGAAGGGAGAACATCACCATCATGACCAGTGCGCAGAGCAGCGTGTATGCCAGATGGGATTTGACGGTCGGTTGCAGCAGGCGATTTGAAGCTCGCTGCTGATTCAGGGCGTCCGGGTTTGCCATGTCGTTTTAGGACCCATTGGAAGTTGAAGTTGCGAAATTAATGCAGTGGCGTCCGCCCTCGCCCAGGCTGGCCGGGGTGGGTGGTTAACGCGGTGGCGCAAATGGTGCCCGATCAAGGCCGGCAAGGCTATTAATTACTGAACGTGCGAGCTCGCCACCGCTTTAAATGCCCCAGGGATTGGGGCCCTGGCAGAGGAACAAAGCGAGCGAATTGTCTTGGACGGGATGTGAAAATTTCGTGCAGCGAATACTTTCGACACACAAATTCAGCGGGGGTAGGTAAAACCGGCAAAACCAATGTGGGAGGGGGCTTGCCCCCGATAGCGGAGGGTCAGCAACAGATACAGTGCTGACCCACCGCTAATCGGGGGCAAGCCCCCTCCCACAGTGCGGTGTTAGATCCGCACGTTACCGCGCGGCCCGGCGATGGCCCAGATGATCAGGCCCAGTACCGGCAGCAGCAGGATCAACAGAATCCACAACACCTTGGCGCCCGTGCTCGCGCCGCTTTTGAACACGTTGATGATCGCCCAGATATCCAGCGCGAGGATGATCAGGCCAATCAGGCCGTTGAAAGTTGAACCCATGGTGTCGCTCCTAAGTGTGGGGGCATGCCCTTGTAGGATAGTCAGCCCTGACGGGGGTTCCGTATTATTTAAACGTGAACGGCAATCTTCAGGGCTTCCAGCGACGGCTCAGCCTTGATACCAACCTCGGCGCACAGTTCCAGCACCCGCGACAGGTCGTTGCCGAACACCAGGACGGCCTGGATTTCGTCATCAAGCAGTTGGCTGAAGTTGAGCAGCACATAGCCACCGTCTTCCGGGCTCAGGGCGCTCATCTGGATCTGGATGCGATTGAGCGCGGTCAGGTCTTCGGTCTTGGCCAATTGCTTGGGCTTGAGGTTGAACGCCACGCCCGGACCGAACGAGGCAACGATCTGCGCAAACAGGTCCGCGTAGGTGTCGGCCTGGAACAGCACAGTGTCCGGCAGGCTGCCGACCACCACCCACTCCCCCAAAGGAATCGGGAAGCTGTCGTCGTAGTTGATATCCGGATTGGCCGCCAGAAAAGCCGCAGGATCCGCGTAGGCCTGAGCTGCTTCATCGGCGATACGCGCCACCTCGTCCGCCCCCATGACACCGCTGCTGATTTTGCTGATGAGTTCGACGAGAGCGGTTTTCATGGGTGGGTCCTGTGGCGGGCGGTTTTCGAGGGCGCGTAGCCTACACCAGTTTTTGCAACAGCGCCGCCGTATCCACTGCCCCCATGGTCTGCGCCGCCGCCAGCGCCGTCGCGCCCTGGGCATCGGTGGCCTTGGGGTTGGCACCCTGGCCGAGCAGGTAATCGAGCATTTCGACACGGTTGAACATGGCCGCCATCATCAACGCCGTGCGCCCATCCGAAGACGCCGCCTCAACCGGGGTGCCGCCTTCGATCAGCGCCTTGACCACCGCCAGGTGGCCCTTGAATGCCGCACCGGCAATCGGCAGTTGGTTCTTGTCGTTGGCGATCAGGGGGTCGGCCTTGAACTCCAGCAGCACTTTTACCGCCTCGGCGTGGCCGTGGTAGGCGGCGAGCATCAACAGCGTGTCGCCATTGTGGTTACGAAAGTTGGCCGGCAGACCTTTGGCCAACAGCGCCGCGAGCATGGCGGCATCGCCCTTGCGGGCGACGTCGAAGACCTGCTCGGCAAATTCGGCGGCTTCGTCTTCGGTCATTTGTTGGGGCTGGGTCGACATAGTAGGGCTCCTTTCTGATGCTTTATATGGCGCCCAGTGTCGCGATGGAGTTCCCCGCTGTCATGGCTTTTTTGTCAAAAGCGCCCATAGGCAGAATCAATAGAGAAAGCCCGGCCGCCGGCCGGATGGAATTTATCCCGCAAGCATGCGGTCTGAGTCGTTAGCAAAACAGCAACTGCGCGCGGGAATTAACCGTCTGGATAACGCAAAATGCAGGATGCACGATGGCCTTTCATGCAAATTGCACGAAAACGAAAATCTTGAGATTTTATAAATCACTGATTTATAAAGACTTTTTATAAGATTCAATACTGGCACAATCACTGCACCTATCACTCCATGCTTGCCAACTTGAGCCAATGGAGCTGATAGACATGAGCCTGATCCAAGATAAATTCGCTTCGGTATTTTCCAACTACGACGTCACCACCCAACCACGTCCAGACGGCGGCATTCTGTTGACCCTGCGTAACAGCGAAGGCAAACAGGTCAAGCGCTCGATCTCGTATCAGCAGCTGCACACCGCCGACCAACTGACCTGGGTCATCAGCGCCATCCGCCGCGACCTGGCCGAACAAGCCAGTGAGCTGCCACAAATTTCGATGCTGCAAAGCCAGAACCGCTTTGCCCTGCCGACTTACCATTCGGCATAAGCGCCACCGTTAAAGAAGGGCCGCAACGCCGTTGAGCGTCGCGGCCCTTTTTTATGTGCGCCACGCATGGATCGTTCCCCCGCTCCGCGTGGGAATGCATCCCGTGACGCTCCGCGTCACCATTGCGCAATTGCCGGATGTTGCGTTGAAAGCAGGACGCAGAGCGTCCTCGGCGGCATTCCCACGCGGAGCGTGGGAATGATCTTGTGCATGACTGAGCGTCGCGGCAAGTCTTTCGCTGAGATGATCGTTCCCTCGCTCCGCGTGGGAATGCATCCCGTGACGTTCCGCGTCACCACTGCGCAATTGCCGGATGTTGCACTGAAAGCAGGACGCAGAGCGTCCTCGGCGGCATTCCCACGCGGAGCGTGGGAACGATCTTGTGCATGACTGAGCGTCGCGGCAAGTCTTTCGCTGAGATGATCGTTCCCTCGCTCCGCGTGGGAATGCATCCCGTGACGCTCCGCGTCACCATTGCGCACGTTTCGGATGTTGCATTGAAAGCAGGACGCAGAGCGTCCTGGGCGGCATTCCCACGCGGAGCGTGGGAACGATCTTGTGCATGACTGAGCGTCGCGGCAAGTCTTTCGCTGAGATGATCGTTCCCTCGCTCCGCGTGGGAATGCATCCTGTGACGCTCCGCGTCACCATTGCGCAATTGTCGGATGTTGCGTTGAAAGCAGGACGCAGAGCCTCCTCGGCGGCATTCCCACGCGGAGCGTGGGAACGATCCTTGTACGCCGGCGAGCTCGCGGCCCTTTTTTATGCCATCAGCACAGTCCCTGACGCGTCGCCTCATTCATCGCCTGCACCCGGTTATTCACATCGAGCTTGCCGTAGATATTGCGCAGATGGAATTTAACCGTGGCCTCCGAGGTGCAGCGAATCCTGCTCATCTCCCAAATGGTCTTGCCCTCGGAGGCCCATCGCAGAATCTCCAGTTCCGTCCGGGTGAGGGGTTTGCCGAGCAGACTCAAGCGTCTTCTGATGGCCGTCGGCACGATTTCCAACGGGTGAGACATCTCCTCTGGGCGACTCATTGCTCTCTCCTTTTTATATGCCGATGCGCTGTCACCCTTCGGATTCTTCCTATTGACAGGCGCCATGAACATTGAACAAAGCGAGAGTTACACAACCTGAGCAATGAGAGAGCGAGGCCGAGGCTAAACAGCCACGCCCTACATGGAATTAGGCTTCTTCCCACAGCAAATTCCAACTTGCCCGGGTTGAACATTTAAAATATTTGTCTTAGTCGTCCAATTTGCCAGCGTCACGGGCGATGTCACTGCCGGTCAACGTCGGCACCGCGCCCTCGACGGTGTTGAACAAATGCAGCATCACACAATAAGGATGCTCGCCCATGTCGAACCAATGGGGCATCTCGGCAGGCACGATCAGCAGATCGTTCTTCTCACACCGCACGCCGTAGACGTACTTGCCAATGCGCAACGAGCACAGCCCCTGGCCAGCGATGAAGAATCGCGCCTGGTCTTCAGCGCAGGTGTGCTCATCAAGGCGTTCGGCCTGCAGCACTTCTTTGGAGTCAGCACCGGTCACGCTGAGCACCTCGGCACGCGCGTAGCCGAGCGCGTCGATCTGCGGCTGATACGCCGCAATCAGTTGCGCCTCGTCGACGCCCTTTTCGAGTGTGCCGGGCTGCCAGCGTGCAAAGCGCACGCCGTGTTCGGCCAGGGTCGACTGAATGTCGTCGAAGTGGGTCAGCACTTTGTTCGGGGTGTCCGGTGTAGCGAGGTCATAGACGGCGACATAGCTCATTGCACGGTTCCTTGGTTCGGCTCTTGCAATCGAAGGCCAATGATAACGGCGGCAGCCAGGGCCGCGATGCTGGCAATACTGAACGTCAGCGTGGGGCCCAGCAGGTTCCAGCTGTAACCGGCATACAGCGCGCCCAGCGCACCGCCGGTGCCGGCCAGCGCGGCGTAAAGCGCCTGGCCCTGGCCTTGCTGGCGATCACCAAAACTGCGCTGCACGAAGGCGATGGCCGCCGCATGAAAACTGCCGAACGTGGCGGCATGCAGCACTTGCACCAGCAGCAGCACCCAGAAAAATTCGGCAAATGCGCCGAGCAGCAGCCAGCGCAGTGCCGCCAGCAGGAAACTGGCCAGCAACACCCGGCGCACCGAAAAGCGCGAGAGGATGCGGCTCATGGCCAGGAACATCAGGACCTCCGCCACCACCCCTAGGGCCCACAGCAAACCGATCACGCCACGGCTGTAGCCCAGGTGTTCAAGGTGCAGAGTGAGAAAGGTGTAATAGGGGCCATGGCTCATCTGCATCAATGCCACACAGGCATAGAACGCCAGCACGCCGGGGTTGCGTAACTGCCGCACAAAGCCGTCCCCGGCCAGACGTTGGCCGTGGTTGGCGGGCTGCGCATTCGGCACCCACAGGCTGGCGCCGATGATACCGGCCATGATCACCACGACCACCACCGGGTAGATGTCCACGCTCAGCCAGTCGAACAGCCGGCCCATGATTACGACGGTAAGGATAAAGCCGATGGAGCCCCACAGACGGATCTGGCTGTAGCGCGCTGTCTGGCGTTGCAGATGAGCCAGGGTGATCACTTCGAACTGCGGCAGCACCGCGTGCCAGAAGAACGCATGCAGGGCCATGACCAGGGCCAGCCAGGCGTAGGTCTTGCTGACGAAAATCAACGAGAAACTCAACAGCGTGCACACCGCGCCGAACCGCACGATGGCCAGGCGGCGGCCGGTGTAGTCGCCCAGCCAGCCCCAGAGGTTGGGCGCCACGCAACGCATCAGCATGGGGATGGCCACCAGCTCGCCAATACGCGCGCTGGAGAAGCCCAAGTGATCGAAATACAACGCCAGGAACGGCGCCGTCGCCCCGAGCAGGGCGAAGTAGAACAGGTAGAAACTGGAGAGACGCCAATAAGGGAGGGCTGTCACTGTCAGCCCGTCACAGCTGGCCCAGCACCGGCGTACTCACCTGCACATCGGCATTTTGTCCACGGTTGCGCAGCAGGTGGTCCATCAGCACGATAGCCATCATCGCCTCGGCAATGGGTGTGGCGCGGATGCCGACGCACGGGTCGTGGCGGCCCTTGGTAATCACGTCGACCGGGTTGCCGTGCACATCGATCGAGCGGCCCGGCGTGGTGATGCTCGATGTGGCCTTGAGCGCCAGGTGCGCAACGATCGGCTGGCCCGAGGAGATGCCACCGAGGATGCCGCCGGCGTTGTTGCTGAGAAACCCCTGCGGGGTCATCTCATCGCGATGCTCGGTGCCGCGCTGGGCCACGCAGGCGAAACCGGCACCGATTTCCACGCCCTTGACCGCGTTGATGCTCATCAGCGCGTGGGCCAGTTCGGCGTCGAGACGGTCGAAGATCGGCTCGCCCAGGCCCGGCTTCACGCCCTCGGCCACAACGGTGATCTTCGCACCGACCGAGTCCTGGTCGCGGCGCAGCTGGTCCATGTAGGCTTCCAGCTCCGGCACCTTGTCCGGGTCGGGGCAGAAGAAGGCGTTGTCTTCGATGCTGTCCCAGGTCTTGAACGGGATTTCAATCGGGCCAAGCTGGCTCATGTAGCCACGAATGAGGATGCCCTGGGTCGCCAGGTATTTCTTGGCAATGGCACCGGCCGCCACGCGCATCGCGGTTTCACGGGCCGAACTGCGGCCGCCGCCACGGTAGTCGCGCTCGCCGTATTTGTGATGGTAGGTGTAGTCGGCATGGGCCGGGCGAAACAGGTCCTTGATCGCCGAGTAGTCCTTGGACTTCTGGTCGGTATTACGGATCAGCAGGCCGATGGCGCAGCCGGTGGTGCGGCCTTCGAACACCCCGGAGAGAATCTCGACTTCGTCGGGTTCCTGGCGCTGGGTGGTATGGCGGCTGGTGCCGGGCTTGCGGCGGTCCAGATCACGCTGCAGGTCTTGCACAGACAGCTCGAGGCCGGGCGGGCAGCCGTCGACAATGGCGACCAACGCCGGGCCATGGCTTTCGCCCGCGGTGGTGACTGTGAACAGCTTGCCGAAGGTGTTGCCGGACATGCGGAGCGCTCCGTGAAATCAGTTGAATCAAGTCAACCGTAATAACTTAAGGCGGCCAGTATACGCAGGCTAACCGACTAGTTCATCCTCGAAACCTTACCGGTAGACATTGGTCCAACCGGCACCTCTCCAATGATGGCGCGATGATGCTGCGAGTTCTGCTGTTCACCCTCACCCTGTTTACCGTCGCGGCCCAGGCCGCCTCCCCCGTCGTGCTGCAACGGCCCATCAGCCTGGACACCGGCAGCGGCGAGCTGTTTGGCTCGCTGCTGTTGCCGCAGTCCGACCAACCCGTGCCGGTGGTGCTGATCATCGCCGGTTCAGGTCCCACCGACCGCAACGGCAACAGCGCCGACGGCGCGCGCAACGACAGCCTCAAGCGCCTGGCCTGGGTGCTCGCCCGGCACAATATCGCCAGCGTGCGCTACGACAAACGCGGCGTGGCCGCCAGCCTTGCCGCGACCCCGGATGAACGCAACCTGACCCTCGACGCCTACGTGGCCGACGCCGTGGCCTGGGGCAAGTTGCTCAAGGCTGACAAGCGCATGGGCCCGTTGATTGTGCTGGGCCACAGCGAAGGCGCGCTGGTTGCCGCCCTCGCTGCGCCGCAGTTGAATCCGGCCGGAGTGATTTCCTTGTCCGGCAGCGCCCGCCCGGTCGACCAGGTGATTCGCCAGCAACTGGCCGATCACCTGCCACCGGCGCTGTTGCTGCGCAGCAACGACATTCTCGACCACCTCAAGGCCGGCCAGGTGGATGACGATGTGCCGCGCCCACTCGAAGGTATTTTCCGACCCAGCGTGCAGCCCTATCTGATCAGCCTGTTTCGCGCCGATCCCTCGGCAGCCTTTGCGCGCTTGAGCATGCCGGCCCTGATCATCCAGGGCACCAACGACATACAGGTCGGCGTGGACGATGCCCGGCAATTGAAAAAGGCCAAGCCCGACGCACAGTTGACCGTGATCGAAGGCATGAACCACGTGATGCGCATCGTGCCCAACAACGTCAAGCAGCAACTGGCGTCCTACAACGATCCGAAATTGCCCCTTGCGGCCGAGTTGGGCGAGCGGATAGTGCGCTTTATCGACGGACTTGCACCCCGTTAAGCGGCCATTGGCCTCCAGTCCTGGAGAAAACGGCCGATAAGCCCAGAGTCGACAGTAAAAAGACTGTCGGCTCGCAGGGCTTGGACAGGATCGCGCCGCATGACAACCACCGAAGCAACACCCGAACCCACCGCTGACATCCCGGCTGAAGCCGAGGCCGCCGCTGCGGCGGCGCTGCCTTGGGCGGACGTACACGCCGAACATTTCAAGATGCTGCGCCTCGCCCCGTTGGCCATCGACCGTGCGACCGGCGCGCGGCCCTTGCGGTTTGTACAGTTCGGTTACGCCGAGCGCCATGATTCGCATCACAGCCTGTTGCGCCTGGTCATCCAGTTGCCCGGCCAGCGCGTTCGGCGCGAGCAGAACACCCTGGATATCTGGGTGGACCACGATAAACATCGCGTGCACTTCGGCCCGGGCAACAGCCTGGAAATCGAACCGGCCAACCGTGGCCTCGGCCGCTTCCTGGTGGCCCAGGCCGCCGCATGGGCCAAGAAGAAGTGGTCACACTACCGCGTCGATGGCGTCGACCTGGCCAACAAGGACGCGCTCAACGAAGCCACGCGCCTGCGCCGCGACCACTTCCTGCGCGTCCAGGGTTTTGACGTGGCCTATGCCGACGTGCAACACCTCAAGGGCAACGTACAGCCGGGCAAAGTCAGCGATGTGCTGGACAGCTGGAACACCGAGAAAGTGCAATTCGTGGAAATCCTCGAAGCTGCGCAGATGCTGCAACAGGCCGAGCAGAACCTGGCCGAGCAGGAAGTGAAGCTGCGCAAGGAAGAGGAAAAGGTGCTCAAGTTCAAACGCGAGGACAGCGGGCTGCGCTTTACCATCACCTGCCTGGTGGCATTTACCGTGTTTCAGGCGGGGCTGTTGATCTGGATTGCCACGCACCGTTAACAGACTGGAATGCAATCAAATGTGGGAGGGGGCTTGCCCCCGATAGCCATAGGTATCTACACAACTCTGTAGCGCTCAACCGTAACCACGATGCGAAGCGAGTCGCTCTTGACCTTGATCTTGATCTGCTTTTGATCCTAGGCGCCCCGTTAAACCACGCTGGCCGAACGCAGGCTTGAATCCGTGGGTAACCCGGCAGGACGCCG
>NZ_CVTU01000100.1:4847-37490 GCF_900004965.1 Pseudomonas sp. 44 R 15 | reverse complement strand
GGCCGTTACCGCAGAAACGGATATGTACTCGATCTGATCCAACATCCTGGTCGGCCCAGAGGCCGCCATCGGGGGCAAGCCCCCTCCCACATTTGAGCCAGGATCGACACAAAATCCTGGTCGGCTCTGAGGCCGCCATCGGGAGCAAGCCCCCTCCCACAGTTGGACCAGGATCGACACAAAATCCTGGTCGGCTCTGAGGCCGCCATCGGGAGCAAGCCCCCTCCCACAGTTGGGCCAGGATCGACACAAAATCCTGGTCGGCTCTGAGGCCGCCATCGGAGGCAAGCCCCCTCCCACATTGACCGAGTTAAACGCGGGCGGCGAAGATTGCCTGATGCTGGCGGCACTGCTCAGCCGTGAGCATGAACACCCCATGCCCCCCGCGCTGGAAGTCCAGCCAGGCGAAATCCACTTCCGGGTACAGCGCTTCAACATGCACTTGGCTGTTGCCCACTTCGACAATCAGCAAACCCTTCTCGGCCAGGTGGTCCGCCGCTTGGGCCAGCATGCGCCGTACCAGGTTCAAGCCGTCGTCACCGCAAGCCAGGCCCAGCTCCGGTTCGTGCTGGTATTCATCCGGCATATCGGCGAAGTCTTCGGCGTCCACATACGGCGGATTGGACACAATCAGATCGAAGCGCTGACCCGGCAGCCCGTCAAAGCCGTCGCCCTGCACGGTATAGACGCGCTCATCGACGCCGTGGCGCTCGATGTTCTGGTTGGCCACTTCGAGGGCTTCGAAGGACAAGTCACCCAGCACCACCTCGGCCTCGGGGAATTCGTAGGCACAGGCGATGCCGATGCAACCGGAGCCGGTGCACAAGTCGAGAATGCGCGCCGGCGGCTGGGCCAGCCAGGGTTCGAAGCGGTTTTCGATCAACTCGCCAATCGGTGAGCGCGGAATCAGCACGCGCTCGTCAACGATAAACGACATGCCGCAGAACCAGGCCTCCTTGAGCAAGTAGGCCGTGGGCACGCGGTCATGGATGCGCCGATGCAGCAAACGCTGCACATGGGAAATTTCCTCTTCTTCCAAATTGCAGTCCAGGTAGCTGTCGGCAATTTCCCATGGCAGATGCAGGGCGCCGAGCACCAGTTGCCGGGCTTCGTCCCAGGCATTGTCGGTGCCGTGGCCAAAAAACAGGTCTTCCCCATGGAAACGGCTGACAGCCCAACGGATATGGTCGCGCAAAGTGCGCAGGCGGGAAGTGATCACGGGGCAGACTCCTGGAAAAAACGACTGGCGATTCTAACAGCGTTCATCTGTACCGACGATGTACGAAATACCGCTGCCGCATGTCGGATTTCATCCAAATCCACCCTAATGACTTAAACAAGCCACCCCCTTGACATGGCTGCACGCCAGCAACGGCGTACCTTACGCTGGTAGCGATTCACAGAACCGCTCAGCCAGTGGACAATGGCGCAAAAGCCCCCCTGACAGGAGCCCCAGAATGTCCGTTCCAAAGACGATGTTTCAAATCAGCGGTCGTGGTTACGCAGCTGCCAACCTTGCCCATGCGACCCTCGTGATCATCGACGCCCAGAAGGAATACCTCAGCGGCCCACTCGCCCTCTCGGGCATGGACGCGGCGGTCGGCAACATCAAGCAACTGGTGACCGCTGCGCGCAACGCCGGACGCCCGATCGTGCATGTGCGCCACCTGGGCACCGTCGGCGGCCTGTTCGATCCGCAAGGCGAGCGCGGCGAATTCATCCCTGGCCTTGAGCCTGAAGGCGACGAAACCATTATCGGCAAGCTGCTGCCCAGCGCCTTTCACGGCACCGGCCTGGAGAAACACCTGCAGGACCTGGGTTCGCTGGACCTGATCGTCTGCGGATTCATGAGTCATTCAAGCGTCAGCACCACGGTACGTGCCGCCAAGAACCTCGGCTTTCGCTGCACCCTGGTGGAAGATGCCTGCGCGACACGCGACTTGCCCTGCAAAGGTGGCGTGCTCAGTGCCGAACATGTGCAGCAAACCGAAATGGCCATCATGGCCGACAACTTCGCGACCCTGGCGTTGACCAAAGATCTGATCTGATCGTCTCTGTGATGAGCGGTGTGCCCATGTTCATTGCCCCGCTCATCCGCAAGGCCTGCTCATTTCGCGCATTTGCCCCGGGCACAGGAACAACCTGTGTATCTTCCGGTCGAAGGGCCGATACCCTGGAGGAAAGGTCGGAATGAAGATATCCGATGGTTTTGATGCTCGTCGCTTGCGCCCCAAGGGCCCGAGCAATTGGCGTCTGCGCCTGGTGGCGGGCATTGCCGCGCTGCTGGCGATCGTAGGTCTGCTGTTGGCTGGCGCTGGTGGCGCCGGTCTGTTTGGGCATTCGCCGGCACTCGGCGAGCTGAATGCCAGCCCTGGCGGTTCAGCGATCCTGCTGGGGATCGGCCTGTTGGTGCTGTGGTTGGGGGTATGGCTGTGGCGCCGCAGCCGTCGGAAAATGCGCCAGCCGTTGTCGTTGAATATCGCCTCGCACCTGATGAAAAAGCACGACTAATGGCGCTTGGATAGTATTCGACGCGCCGCAGCCGCCGCGATTTAGGTAAACTGCCCGCCCTTCGCGGAGGCTGACATGCAAGACGACGACTTTTCCCTGTTCAAGAACGAGCTGCGCGGCGTCAAGCCGATCAAGCATGACCGCGCCGACACCGGCAAACCCAAGGCTGACCGGGCGCAAATCGCCAAGCTGCGCCAGGCCGCCACCGTGCGCACCGATGCCACCACCGTGGATGGCTTGTCGGATCAGTTCGTGATCGACGTCGGCCCCGAAGATGAATTGACGTGGGCCCGCGATGGGGTGCAGGAAAGCCAGATGCGCAAGCTCAAGGCCGGCCAGATCCCGTTCGAGGGCAGCCTTGACCTGCACGGCATGACCGTGGAGAAGGCGCGGGAAACTCTCTGGGCCTTCCTCGCCGAGGCCACCAAATTCGAAATCCGCTGCGTGCGCGTCACCCACGGCAAGGCCGTGCGGCTGGACGGCAAGCGGCCGATGATCAAGAGCCACGTCAACACCTGGCTGCGCCAGCACACCCAGGTGCTCGGCTTTACCTCCTGCCAGGCCCGCCACGGCGGGGCCGGCGCGGTGTATGTGATGCTCAAGCGCACCATGATGGAGGGGCGCGACGAGTAACCAATAAAAAGCCCAGCACTCAGGCTGGGCTGTCAATCAGGAGGACGGGGCTTTTATTCGCCGGCGAACTCTCTAGCTTTTTTCTCTCTTGCCAGTGAGATGACGGCTTTTTGCATCGTGATTGCAGTATTGGCTGCGCTTCGATAGACCGCCCGCCTCTCCTCTACCGAACAGCTTCGGAAAAAGTCGGACATGGTTGTGGAAGGATATTTTTCTATTGCGTCCGTAATTTCGCCTTTCATGAGGCTACTCCGGTCAATATTTGCTCAAGTTGTTCAGGATGGTAGGGCTGCCTGACCAGTTCGTCAATTTCGTCAGTTGAAAGGTCGATGCCAATCTCGGCGTCGTTCCCATCAGTATTCTTGAGAATCACATCGACCTGGATTTTTTCCAGAAACTCGCGCTTCAATTGGCACACCGTCGCCTTGGATGCATAGAACTGGCGAACGAATTCCACGCAAGGGATGTTCCTGCCTTCAACGGCTTCCCGTGCAAGCACAAATTCCCATGCCAGCTCCGGCTTTTGATACACATACATGATTTGCACTGAGCGGTGTTTCTTGCCGAGCGCACGCTGGATGTTTTTTCGCGCAACGTCGAGATTCGCGAGAGTCCCATCCAGAAGAAATGACTGTCGCTGCTGATAAACGAGGTCGATGGCCCGCTCCACCATAATGGTTACGCCGCGCTGAAACAGGCTCGAATTCGCACCGTTATACTCAGGAAAATAATCCCTGAAGTCGTCAGGGTCGATACGAAGCGTTTTGGCCCCATGCGCCTCCATCAGATTGACAAAGGACTTCGAGACCTCAGTCTTACCGGCGCCAGGAGAACCCGCCATAAAAACCGAGACGGGATATTCTTCACCGGGATAGCGAGTCAAGCAGGCCAAATCCCTGGCAATTCGTGTGCGATTCGCCTTGGCGAAGCCAACGGCACGCTCTGCGATACTTCGTTCCCGTGGCGTCATCACATACTCCTCACTGGAGGCCGACTTTAACATCGGCTTCGTGCGGGAATACACCTGTCGCCGTACCTACGCTACTATGTGCGCCAATCACCAGCGCACACTGCGATATCCGCGCGGTAATAACGCTTCATATTGGTACAGGCATACACCGTACCGCTCTGAAACCCATACGGAAACAGTCCTGTGACATTGGAACAAAACTACACCGCGATTCTCGGCCAACTCGGCGAGGACGTCTCCCGCGAGGGTCTGCTCGACACGCCAAAGCGTGCCGCCAAGGCAATGCAGTACCTCTGCCGCGGTTATGAACAGACGCTCGAAGAAGTCACCAATGGCGCCTTGTTCAGCTCCGACAACAGCGAAATGGTGCTGGTCAAGGACATCGAGTTGTACTCGCTGTGCGAACACCACCTGCTGCCGTTTATTGGCAAGGCCCACGTGGCGTACATCCCGAGCGGCAAAGTGCTGGGCCTGTCGAAGGTCGCGCGGATCGTCGATATGTATGCGCGTCGCCTGCAGATCCAGGAAAACCTCAGCCGCCAGATCGCTGATGCGGTGCTGGAAGTGACCGGCGCCCTCGGCGTGGCGGTGGTGATCGAGGCCAAGCACATGTGCATGATGATGCGCGGTGTGGAAAAACAGAACTCGTCGATGATTACATCGGTGATGCTCGGTGAGTTCCGTGAAAACGCGGCCACCCGCAGCGAATTTCTCAGCCTGATCAAGTAAACGGCTGTGCAGGAAAAGGCCGGCGTTCATCGCCGGTTTTTTTTCGTCCGTAAAATTCAGGTAAGCTGCGACCCCTTCTCCATGGGCAAGAGGCTTTCAGCCATGTTCGTCAAAGCACTTCGAGTAGGCCTCGGCCAGATCATCATCGCCGGCGACTTCCTGACCCGTCCGCGCAAAAAGCAGCGGCCCGCCGAACAACAGGCGCAGGTGAATGAAGCGGCCAAAGGCCTGACCCTGTATCAGTTCCATGCCTGCCCGTTCTGTGTGAAGACCCGTCGTACCCTGCATCGCCTGAATGTGCCGGTGGCGCTCAAGGACGCGAAAAACAATGCGCAGGATCGCCAGACTCTGCTGGAGCAAGGCGGCAAGATCAAGGTGCCGTGTCTGCGCATCGAAGACAACGGCCAGACTACCTGGATGTATGACTCAAAGGTGATCATTGATTACCTGGACAAGCGCTTCGCCGCGATCTGACAAACCTGCGCAGATCCATTGTGGGAGGGGGCTTGCCCCCGATGACGTCGGCCCAGCAAACACTGATGTTGGTTGACCCACCGCTATCGGGGGCAAGCCCCCTCCCACAGGGAATCTGCGCTAACTGACTGGCATTAGGGCAAGCCCCTCCCACATTCAGTTCGCTGTTGGCAACTCCAGGTCCAGCAACGCCGACCCAAGACATTTGCCATGGGCATCCAGCGCCAGCGAGCGGGTCACGCCGCCGCGCAGGATGCCCGGCAACACAAAATTCAGCGCCTGCACATTGGGCAGTTCATAACGCCGGACCGGCGCAGCGCCGGGCTCCAGCAAATCGGCAAAGAACTCGGCCACGCGCTCGGCCGTCAGTTGTTCGCACAGCCACGGATAGTCTTCGGCGCGATAGGCAATGATCGAGATGTTCGACGTGTCGCCCTTGTCCCCGGTGCGGGAATGGGCCAGCGTGTGCAGTTTCATCCTTCAATCCTCGGTTTGACGTCGCCACGGGGCAGCAGCAACGACGCCACCGCCACCACTTGGCGCACGCTCTTGCTCGCTCCACCACCGCCGGCCGGGCCGTTGGTGTAGAGGGTTTCCACTTCGTTACCGACGCGCACGGCGTCAGCGCGCGCCTCGCAACGAGCAGCGACGCGCAGGCGCACCTCCCAGGGCTCAACGAGGCTGCGCGGCCCGTGCAATGAGTCCATGCCGATCAACTCGGCGCGTACGTCCTGCATCTTCACGCCGGTCAGTTCCAGACGCTTGAGCACTACATCCCGCGCCAATTGCGCCCGTGCGACAGCGCCCGGACCGCCGTAGGACATCTGCCCCTCACCGATCCAGCCGTCCAGATAACCGACGCTGACCTTCAGCTGTTCAGGCCGGGCACGACCGTCGGCCCCCTGGGCACGCACCCGATCAATGCCCTCCTCGACAAAGCCCACCCGTGAAAAGTCGGCCGTGACATCCGGGGTCAGATACGCTTGCGGGTCGTGCACTTCGTAGATCAATTGTTCGCTGCAGGTGGCGCGGCTGACCTGCCCCCCGGAGCCCGTCACTTTGGTGATCAAGGCGTGTCCGTCAGCGTCGACCTCGGCCAATGGAAAGCCCAGGCGTGCCAGGTCATCCACATCCTTGCGGCCTGGGTCGGCGAAATAACCACCGCTGACCTGCCCCGCACACTCGAGCAAATGCCCGACCAGGGTACCCCTGCCCAGGCGCTGCCAATCGTCGGCGGCCCAGCCGAATTCAAACATCTGCGGCGCGAGAAACAATGACGGGTCGGCCACACGCCCCGTAATCACTACATCGGCGTCAGCGCGCAGGGCCTCAAGGATGCCCTCCACGCCCAGGTAGGCATTCGCCGAAACCAGCCGTTCACCCAGTGCGCCCACGGTCTGGCCGTTGTCCAGCCACTGCTCGGGCCGCAACGCCTGCAACACGTCGTCGCCCACCACGGCCACCACCTTGAGGTTCACCCCCAGTTCACCGGCAATGCGCCGCACTTCGGCGGCGGCCGACACCGGGTTGGCGGCGCCCATGTTGGTGATCACGCGCAGACGACGGCGGCCCGGTTGCCGCCCGACAAAGGGCAGCACCCGCTGCATGCGCTCACTCAACAAGGGGTCGTAGCCGCCTGCCGGATCGCTGATACGCGCCTGTTGCGCCAGGGCAATGGTGCGTTCGGCCAGGCATTCGAACACCAGGTAATCCAGGTCGCCCTGTTCGGCCAGTTCCACGGCGGGTTCGATACGGTCACCGGAGTAGCCGGCGCCGGCGCCGATGCGCAAAATTTTCATCTCAGATAACTCCTCTTAGATAACGCCCAAAAGCAGCGCGGTCAGGGTCATCAGCACCGACGCGGCAAACAGAAAAGGAATGGTGAAGCGCTGGTGATCGGCCAGTTCGATCTTGCACAGACCCACCAGCAGGAAGGTCGCGGGGGTCAACGGGCTGACCGGGAAACCGGTGGTGTGCACACCCAGCAACGAGGCCTGGGCCACTTGCAGCGGGTCGACGCCCAGCGCCTTGCCGACTTCGGCGATCACCGGCATCACGCCGAAATAGTAGGAATCGGGATCGAACAACATGCTCAACGGCATGGAAATAAAGCCGACCACCGCCGGGATCAACTTGCCATGGCCGGCGGGAATCTGCGCCACCGCCACTTCGGCAATCGCCTTGAGCATGCCGGTGCCTTGCATGATGCCGGTGAACACGCCGGCGGCGAGCAAGATACTGGCCATGGTCAGGGCGGTTTTGGCATGGGCGTCGATACGCGCGCGCTGGGCGTCGACATTGGGGTAGTTGATGCACAGCGCGACCACGGTGCCGAGCATGAACATCACCACCGGGTCGACCCAGCCGGCGATCATCACCACCATCACCAGCAGAGTGAGCATCAGGTTGACCCAGAACAGCCGTGGACGGCGCAGCTTGATATCGTCGTCACTGAGCACCCGTTGCGGCACCGCGTCGACGCTGGAACCGGCGCCCAGGCCCAGGCGTTTTTCTTCCCGATGACCCAGCCACCAGGCGCAGGCGAACACAAAGATCAGCCCGACGATCTGCACCGGGATCAGCGGTTGGAACAGGTCCGCCACCGGCACATGCAACGCCGCGGACGAGCGCAGCACCGGCCCGGTCCACGGCAGGAAGTTGACCCCGGCGGCCATCGCACAGACGCAGGCCAGGATGCGCTTGTCGATGCCCAGCCGGGTGTACAACGGCAACATCGCCGGCACCGTCACCAGAAAGGTCACCGCGCCGGAGCCGTCCAGGTGCACCAGCAGCGCCAGGGTCGCGGTGCCGACGACAATCCGTGTAGGACGCGTGCCGACCGTGCGCAGGATGCGATCAATGATCGGGTCGAGCATGCCGGCGTCGGTCATGATCCCGAAGAACAGGATCGCAAACACAAACATGCCAACGACCGGGGCGACGTTCTTGATGCCAGTGATGATGAACCCGCTGGTTTGCAGGCCGAACCCACCGATCAACGCGGCGATGATCGGCAAGGCAATCAGGGCCACCAGGGGCGAGAGACGCTTGCTCATTACAGCGGCGAGCAGGCAGAGGATGGTAATGACGCCCAGGGTTGCAAGCATGGGGTACTCCAGAGCGGCCTTGGTGGCCGGTTATTGTTTTCCCTGGAGTATTGGAAGCGGGTTAGTCTTTGTAAATTGGAATATTCGGCATAGCACGTTCGGAAAAACAAAACGAAGTGACCTCATGAAAAATAGCATCCAGCACATCCAGGCCTTCCTCGCTGTCGCCCGTACCGGCAGTTTCACCAAGGCCGCCAACGAGCTGCATCTGTCTCCGTCAGCCCTCACCGTGCAGGTGCAACAACTGGAAGACTGGCTGGGCGTCGCCCTGCTCGACCGCAGCCCGCGCCACGTGAGCATCACCGCCGCCGGCCAGGAGGCGCGTGGCCCCATGGAAAAATTGCTGCTGGACCTGGACAACATCGTCACCGGCTCGCGTGACCTCGCCGCCCTGCGCCGGGGTGTGGTCACCCTCGCCGCCCTGCCCTCGGTGTGCGCCGGCAGCCTGCCGCCGGTGTTGCGCTTGTTTCGCGAGCGCTTCGCCGGGATTGAAGTGCGCCTGCATGACCTGGTGGCCCATCGCATTCATGCCCAGGTGCGTTCCGGCGAGGTGGATTTCGGCATCGGCGTGAGTGCGCGCCTGAGTCATGGCCTGGACTTCGTGCCGGTGTTGAATGACCGGCTGTGCGCGTTTGTGCCATTGAACCATGGACTGACGCGCTATCGGTCACTGACCCTGGCGCAATTGGCAGACCAACCGATCATCCTGACCGGACGCGACAGCAGCGTGCGCGAGCAAGTAGACGCGCTGTTCGACCAGACACGACTGACGCTGAACGCGGGCATGGAAGCCAACTACATGTCGACGGTATTGGCGTTGGTGCGCCAAGGGTTGGGGATCAGTGTGCTGCCGGAGTCGGCGGCGGACAGCCTGGAGGGGTTGCAGCGGATCACGATCGATCATCCTGGAGTGAACCGGGAGATCGGGTTGATCACTCGCAGTGGGATGGCGTTAAGCCCGGCAGCACAGCGCTGCTTTGACCTGCTAAATAAAGAGTTATCTGACTCACCATTGAGCTAAATGGTCGCAGAGGGCTTGGCGATCACCACCCTCTGTAGGAGCGAGCTTGCTCGCGAAAAACTCACAGGCACCGCGTTCATTCAGGAAGCACGCGTTATCGTTGACGTTTTTCGCGAGCAAGCTCGCTCCTACATCAGGGCTTGC
The DNA here is from genome assembly GCF_900004965.1 of Pseudomonas sp. 44 R 15. Lineage (NCBI taxonomy): Bacteria > Pseudomonadati > Pseudomonadota > Gammaproteobacteria > Pseudomonadales > Pseudomonadaceae > Pseudomonas > Pseudomonas sp. 44 R 15. The sequence goes on along the minus strand of NZ_CVTU01000100.1, from coordinate 27,901 downwards.
CTCCACCTTTTGATTGCATGATCAGTCCAGCATCGGGACATGCCGAGGATGACTGGCCACCCGCTGCAGCCACGCCTGCACCGCCGGATACGGCGCCAGGTCAAACCCGCCTTCATGGGCCACATGGGTGTAGGCATACAGCGCAATATCGGCAATCGAATATTGCTCGCCCACCAGATACGGCGTGGCTTGCAGCTGGCGCTCCATCACCCTTAACGCCTTGTAGCCGCCCTTGTGGGTAGTCTTGTATTCCTCCAGGCGATCCTGCGGCATGTTCAGGTAGAGCTGAATGAACCGCGCCACGGCGATGTAAGGCTCGTGGCTGTATTGCTCGAAGAACTGCCACTGCAACACTTGTGTACGCAAGCGCGGCTCGCTGGGCAAGAAGTCGCTGCCATCGGCGAGAAAGTTGAGGATCGCGTTGGACTCCCACAGGCAGGTGCCATCTTCAAGCTCCAGCACCGGAATCTTGCCGTTGGGGTTCTTCGCCAGGAACTCAGGGGTCTGGGTGTCGCCCTTGAGAATATCGATATCGATCCATTGGTACGGGATGCCCAACAAGTTGAGCATCAATTTGATCTTGTAGCAGTTGCCCGATTTGTAATCGCCATAAACCTTGTACATGGGCTCCCCTTATGCCGCTTGACGCGCCCGAAACGAACGCCTGCGCCCACAAAGTGCGGCTATCCACGGTTTGTTTCAAGGCGCTGCGCAGAATAAATCCGTCCGACTGCCGTGGTGGACGGCCTTTCATCCCTTTCTGCGCAGATAATCGAAAACATTATTTGCTTTATTTGTATACAAAAGCATAATTCGCTTCGTGCGAGTTCCTGACCTATCAGTCAACAAAACCCGCCGGTACCTCAAAGCGCTGCTGCCCACTCATGTGACCGGCGCTGGAAATAACAATAAAACGATTGAGGAGTACGCGCTGTGGATAGCCGCAAAACCGAAGCCCCCACCCTGGACCTCAGCCCGCCGCACCACGGCTGGCTCGAACGCCTGTTCAAACTGCGCTTGCATGGCACCACAGTGAAGACCGAGCTGATCGCCGGCCTTACCACCTTCATCACCATGGCCTACATCATCTTCGTCAACCCCAACATCATGGCCGATGCGGGCATTGACCACGGTGCGGCGTTCGTCGCCACCTGCATCGCCGCCGCGCTGGGCTGCCTGTTGATGGGCTTGTACGCCAACTGGCCGGTGGGCCTGGCACCGGGCATGGGCCTGAACGCGTTTTTCACCTACACCGTGGTTGGCACCATGGGCTACCACTGGGAGACCGCCCTCGGCGCGGTGTTTATCTCCGGCGTGCTGTTCATGATCCTGACCCTGTCGCGCATCCGTGAATGGCTGCTCAACAGTATTCCCGTGAGCCTGCGCCACGCCATGGGCGCCGGGGTAGGCCTGTTCCTCGGCGTGATCGGTCTGAAAACCGCCGGGATCATCGTCGACAGCCCGGCGACCCTGATCAAGCTCGGCTCCCTGCACGAGCCCGCGCCGTTGCTGGCGGCGGTGTGTTTCCTGCTGATCGCCATTCTCAGCTATCACCGCGTGTTCGGCGCGATCCTCATCAGCATCATCGCCGTCACGTTGGCCGGCTGGGGACTGGGCCTGGTGCATTACAATGGCATTCTCTCCACCCCACCGAGCCTGGCGCCGACCTGGATGGCCATGGACGTGATGGGTGTGTTCAATGTGAGCATGATCAGCGTGGTATTCGCCTTTCTTTTTGTACACATGTTCGACACCGCAGGTACACTGATGGGCGTTGCGCAACGTGCTGGCCTGGTGAACGCCGATGGCAAGATCGACAACCTGTCCCGCGCGCTGAAGGCCGACAGTGCCTCCAGTGTATTCGGCGCCATGGTCGGCGTGCCGCCTGTGACCAGTTACGTGGAAAGCGCCGCCGGTGTGGCAGCCGGTGGCCGTACCGGGCTGACGGCGGTAACGGTGGGCGTGCTGTTTGTGGCGGCGATGTTCTTCGCGCCGCTGGCCGGCATGATTCCCGCCTACGCCACCGCCGGCGCGCTGATCTACGTGGCAATGCTGATGATGGCGAGCATGGCGCATATCAACTGGGATGAAGCCACCGACAGCATTCCGGCGATCGTCACCGCGATCATGATGCCGCTGACGTTTTCGGTCGCCGACGGCATTGCGCTGGGGTTCATCACCTATGTGGCGCTGAAGGCCGGCACCGGCAAGTACCGCGAGATTTCCGTCAGCCTGTGGGTGTTGTGCGCGATTTTCATTGCGAAGTTCGTATTTTTATAAAAGGAGCAAATGATGACCCTGGATACCTGGCTGCTGTTCAGTGGGGCTGCATTGATCGTGATCCTGATTCCAGGGCCACTGTCGCTGCTGATGATCAGCAACAGCCTCAACTACGGCCTGCGCCGCTCGTACCCGGCGTTTTTGGGCGGAGTGTTTGCGTCGATCTGCCTGTTGAGTGCTTCGGCCTTGGGTCTGGGGGCCTTGTTGCTGGCCTCGGAACAGCTGTTCAGTGCCTTGAAAATCGTCGGCGCGGCCTATCTGTTTTATCTCTCCTGGCAGAGCTGGCAGCAATCGCGCCAACCGAACCGGGGCGCCGTAATGCCTGCGGCCACGGCAACACCCCGGTTCCGCACGCTATTTGGCCGGGCCTTTGTCCTGGGTGCCAGCAACCCTAAGGACATTCTGTTTTTCGCGGCCTTCCTGCCGCAGTTTCTCAATAGCCAGCAGGCTTTCCTGCCACAGTTGTTGACCATGATCGCCACCTGGACGGTGCTCGACCTGCTGTGCAAGCTGGCCTACGGCCTGGGTGCCCATGGCGCAGCGCGTTACTTGCGCAGCGGTTCGGGCCAGAGCTGGTTCAACCGTATCAGCGCCGCGCTGTTCGGCGGCGCCGGGGCGGTATCGCTGATTAATCGATAGGGACCAGTTTGATGAAGTAAACGCTTGGAGGCACTTCCCCAAAGGTAGGCCACTGAATGCCCGCCATTATCCGAACCAGACGATTTTCCTGCAGTGCGGTTTTCACCTCGACGGGTAATGACGGGTCTGCGTGGAACCAGCGATTATCAAGCCTGGCACCGATTTTGATGCTGCCCTTTTCAACCCACTGGAAGGCCACGTAATACAGTTGGGTTGGAGAGTTGGGATGGGTAGCGATCAATTCCTGTACGGTTTTTTTCCCGTAGCGTGTCACCGAGATATCCCGAAAATCGAAGCCCTGCGACGTCAGCACTGCCTTGACTGCCGCGATTTGCGCAGTCTGCCTATCGGCCACAACCGCTTTACCACCGCGCTGGAGCTTAGGGTCTGGCCTGACCGTGAAGTCTACCCGCGTGAAACCAGGCGCCTTGCCATCGTAACCGATGTGTATGAACTCTCGATCCAGATCGTGAGGACGCAATAGGCGCAGCAAATCATCCGTCTGGCCTGGCTTGGCAGGGCGTGTGGGTAGCCAATCGTCGATCGCCGCACGCACGTTGAGCATATGACCGGCCGTTGCCGGGCGCTTTGGACCTGATAACTCAATCACCCTCTCGACGGTGAATGCCCGGCTATGGCGGGTCATGGTGGGGAAGGACGAACTCACGTAGTCCGTCAAAGGCCTGTCGAACAGTGGGGCATGGACCCGCCATTCACGGGCTTGAACATATGACACCGGAAGAGGCTGCTCAAGCAGCGCCGTCGTCGTCCAGCGCTCAATGTCCACCCCCGCCAACGAAACCAGCGGCTCATTTTTGTAAATAAACTGAATGCCATTCGATGGAGCCGAATTGCCCTCGGGAAGCAGCCTGAAATAACTGCTCGCCGGATCCATAAGGCCGGAATTGGGGGGAGCCGCCCGAAGGACATTGTGAGGGTATCCGCGCGCATCCTGCGCAATATGGAACACCCCGGCAGACGGAGAATGCGATATCGGCCCTACCTCATGAGGTGGAATGCGCCACTGCTGCCAATGGGTAGCCGTCGAGACTGATTGCAGAATCGTGTTTGGCACAGCATCGCGCGAGGCCCTGGAGGGGTTCCAGTCGGATTGCGGCCCAGGCACTCTCCACGGGCTGAGGACGCCGGAACTGGGGCCCGGTTGTGGCGCATCCGCCCCCAGCAGCCATTCATGGGGCTGCTCGATGTGTAGAATCAGCTCATCTTCGCCCTGGCTATTTTTCAGGCGCAGCCCCCGGTCGTTCTCGCGTGTGTATACCCGGTAAACATCTTTACCCTCGCGGATAAACTGCTGGCCCTCTTTCACATACCGACCTTTACCGCCCGGCCCCGCCAGTTCAACGGCCCCGTCCAAACTGCCAAAGGACTGGAAGTGGTTCAGCAGATGAGGTGGTTTGATCGGTGACGGTTTCAGGCCGGCATGTGTACCCGGGAGGATTCGTTGATGACGATGCAAACGCCCCAGAGCGCCACGCGAAACGCGCGCGCCTTTTGAGGAGGGCGCAAAGGATGTCAGCACGTCTATGAATGCCATCATCGTCAAGAACACCACATCCACAGCGTCATGGGCTGACCCGCTGAAATGAAAGCGCCGCGCGGCTAGCAGCATTTCATAAAGGCTGACGCCAACGCCCAGCACCGGGACAAAACCCAGCAGACCGCGAATCGTCGCGTCGCGCTGCTCCCCCAGACGTAGCTCGCGGTAGTGCTCAAGTGCTTGGGAAGACTGGGATTGGGCTTGGGTACGACGTTGCAGATCGAACACCTGCGCATGGGCCAACAACGCCATGGCATTACCCGAGTGGGTGGGTGCAGCCGCTAACCAATGTTCAGGCTGCGACTCAATCTGCTCTTTGATCAACGCCTCGACACTGGCCGGGTCTACCCCCGGCGTCTTTGGCGGGGCCGCGAAAAACTTCACGATCTCAGTAAACGCACTATAGAAGGCGGGCAGGACTGGCTGAAGCGAGTGTTGCTCGCGAGGCAGTACCTGCAGGTCTTCACCGGGGTAACTGTCCAGCGCCTGCGCCTCCCAGCCAGGCGCCACCTGACGCGCCAACGCCTTCTGGTTTTCGGGCCGTGCACCGACAAGATTCAAGGCCTTCTGCGCTTCGCCCAAACTGGCATAGGCGACAATCACCTGGCTGGCCGCCGCCATGGGCCAATACACCACACAGAGCCCTGAGGACTGGTCATGAATAAATAACAGGCCGGCGATGTGCCGATCATGTGCCGGGGCAGCATCCATCAGCCGCAGAACCGCCAACTGTAGGTCGAACCCCTCTTTTTTCAGGTCACTTGCCGACCGGGCTGCCATCGCCAGGGTAAACAGACGCTGGGCTTTATCACTCAAGCCTTGCTGGGCTGCAGAGTACAGCTGCATGTGGGCACGCTGTTGCAAAGCCCTATAGATCAGGGCCTGCGAGAGGCCTGGGGACGTGGCCTGAGCAGACGCCGACGGATAAAATGCTTTGATGATCAACTTGTCGTACTCGCCACCCAGATCGAGCGAAGACAGGGTGTCGATCAGATAACGCACGCTCAAGCGCTCTTTCCAGGCCGGCTCCAGCCATTTTGCCCGGTTCAACCGCCAGCGGGTCCAGGGCGCCTTGGGGTCGAGGTTGTGCAACGCCAATTGCAGGAGACTGAAGGTCGTTCGCCGTTGGCTGACGACCATTTTTATATCGCGATCGCCCACTGCGCACTGGCTCGACCAGCTGCACAATTGGGAACTGACATCATCGGGCATATCAAACAGAGGCGTGTCGATATCCAGCTGCGGGCAAACCCCGTCCTGGGTCAATCGCGCAATCAACGCAGTCCGGGCGAATGACTCCAGGCTCGGCAAGTCCAGCCATAGTTTGCGCTCCACCGCAAAGGCATTCGTCAGATAGCGGCGTGACAACCGTCTGTAGTGCTTTCGCTTACGGGTTGAAGCACTACCCAACCACGACGGGAGTTTTTTGGCCTGAGTGGCGGCGACCTGCAGCAGGTTGATATTGGCCAGTGCCAGGGTGCGAGCATCATTGGCCGGTACTTGCAGGCACTCGAACAACTCCTGGGCCAGCAACATACGGCTTAACTGCGGATCGCTCACCTCACTGAACAACCGAACACCCGTGCCCACACGCTTGTTCAACGCAACGTAATGTTGCATCAGTTTAATGAACAGGTCCTTGAGCATCGTGCGCTTGATGGCCTCGTAGCTCACTCCCAATGGCGTGTCCTTGGGCACCCCATGGACCCAGCGCCGCGCCGCCGCGCGGTGATCACGCCCGATGCAGCGCCACAACACGGAGCCATCGCGGCTTTTCAGGCTGGCATTAAGGCTCTTGGCAAAAGCGTTCAAGTTATCAAAGGGCACAAGCCCGCCGTACAGGCCCGTCACGTATAACAACACTGAGTGTGGCCGATCAGGGTAAGCCTGGGCCTCATGGGTGGTCACGAGCAACGCGCCCAGCAACGGGTACGAAGGGCCGGACTCGCTGCCGACGGTTACCTGCAATACACAGGTATCCGTTGCGTTGTCGCCGGGGACCCAAGACTCACTCAACACCGTGTTCAATCGCTTCAGGTGCGCGGCAGGCAATAGGCTCAACTGCTGCAGCATCTGGGCTTCCAGAAGCAAAGCCCGGCCCAGGGCCGTCCCCACCAATGAACCGCGATTAGACGTACCCAAAGGCTGCTCAAGCCAGAACGCCTTCTGAAACATGCGCTCGTGCGGGCCATGAGCCCACTGACTCGCTGCACTCACGTGTTCCTGCCAACGCTGTTCAAGGCTCAAGAAGTCTTGATAAGGCTGGCTGCTTTTGCCCATATCCGTCGGATCCAACAACGCCATCAGGCCTTTTTCGTAACGTTTGAGTTGCGCTTCACGGGTCTTGAAGGCGAGGTCCGAGGTCAGGCTTGCACACACAATCTCATGGCTACGGCGCTGACGATCCCATTCCGGCAAGGCGTCCAGGGCCTTTCCCAGCAACAGGCTGCGTGCCAGCCTGCGGCGGCCCTTTTCGATGAACTTGAGCAAGCGTTTCACATCGGGAGCGCTGAACGTCCCCGCACCTTGAACGCCCACTGCCGCAGGGTTGATCGACAAGGCACAGGCCACCTCGTTATCCCACTGCCCCTCCAGCAGCTCGGTTGCACTGGCGAGCAACGCATCTTCCTGGTGCACACCGATAAGCTGAAGAGTGAACGCCAGGGGCACCGCGCTTGGCATGTCACACAGTTCATGCCAACGACGCAGTGGCAAACACTGCCAAAGGACCTGGCTCAACGGGCCATTGACCAGCACTGGCAAATCACATTGCATTCGGTACCAGGAACTGAACTCGTAAAACTCGCAAGTCAGGCCGGGCAGGTAAATCACGTGGGGTGAGTCCCCCGCGATGTCATCACGATAAATATGCAAAGCACCCGGCACAGGCACCAGCGCCTGATTGGTGCCAGGCCACGCCAGTGCGCTCACTTGAATACTTGCCCACTCCCCTCCCGCCCGGCGGCGCGCGGCGGCGCCCGGAATCTCCATGACGTTGCGGACCATGGCAAAGCCGCAATCCGACAGTTGGTAAACACGATGTGCGAGCAGTGCATTCTCGGCGAACAACGACTTTCGCAGCTGCACCCAATGCTGCTTGCGTGTCAGCCAGGATCCATAGGCCAATTGCTGCCAATAATCTCGTTCAGCCGCCTCAATCTGACGGAGCAGTTTCAACGCCTTCACGCGTTCCAGCGCATCCCGGGCGGTAAACGACAACGCCCGTGCAGGTTGGTCCTTGATGCACAATGAAGTGAACTGGTTAATGTTGAGCGGCACATCAGGCTCAATGAGAAGCGCCAGGGCTTTTTCGGTCAGGTTATTGACCTTCCGGGGAAGGGGCGGCGGTCGGGATTCGGTGAACAGCAGCGTATCGGGGTCCAGAGCGAAGGCCTTGCGTAAGGCCCCGCGGATAATGCCCAGGACCCGCGGCGCACGCCCAACCAAACCTTTCAAGGATTTTGCCGCCTCTCTGGCCCTGGTTTGTGCTTCACACAAGCGATTGATTTCATGACTGGGCTGCGTGACCGCGTTGAGCCGTCGGGTCAACAGTATGCGAATCGCCGCGTCACGCTCCGACTCAGAGGTTTGCGGGTCATCAAAATCAAGCGCTTGGGCCGCGGCGGCCTCAGCGGCCAACCAAGCGGTGTTGTCGGTACTCATGGCAGACTGTTCCGTACAGAAAAGCCGAGCCTAGGCACCTGGGCCGCCAACGGTGCGTTATATAGTTGGGTGGCGCGCAGCCCCGTCAGAATAAAAAAAGCCCGCAGTGTGCGCGGGCGAAAAACCAACGAAGAGCATTGGGGGTGTGAAGCGAGGTGACGACTCAGCTACCGCGATACGTGGAGTAGCTGTAAGGGGAAATCAACAGCGGTACATGGTAATGCTCTTGCTCGGCGCTGATGCCGAAGCGTAATACCACCACATCCAGAAAGGCCGGTTCGGGCAACGGAACACCGCGGGCGCGGTAGTAATCACCAGCATTGAATTGCAGCTGGTAGACACCGCTGCGGTAGTCGTCGCCTTGCAGCAGGGGCGCGTCGCAGCGGCCGTCGCTATTGGTCACGGCGCTACCCACCAGTTCAAGCTGCGCGCCTTCGACGCGATACAGCTCGACCTTGATCGCGCTGCCGGGGCAGCCGTGTGCGGCGTCCAAAACGTGTGTGGTCAAACGTCCCATGGCGTCATGCGCCTCCCGAAGTCAGTAAAAGAGAATCCGCACTCTTTCAGGGCAGCGAAAAAGCCGGCGATGACCGATTAAGACACTTTCTACAGAAATTGTACACAATAAAATCGACAGCACTCCCCTCCACTGTAGGAGCGAGCTTGCTCGCGAAAAACGCCAACGATAACGCGGACTTTCAGGATAAAAAGTGGCGCCCTCTGGTCTTTCGCGAGCAAGCTCGCTCCTACAGTAGGCTTTTTCATTTTAACCTGACCACTTAGGCAAGTTTCTTGCAGACAGACTGTTCAGAAAAAATGCACAAATGCAGGCTTACAAAGTTTGCGATAAGTTGTATACAATCACTCATCGCTGTGACGCCACCCAGTCTTTCCACTGCCCGGCCGCCACACACACCTGCTACCACGAACAAGAAGGAAGACTGCAGTGAGCGCTGACTACCCACGCGACCTGATCGGTTACGGCAGTAACCCTCCTCACCCTCATTGGCCGGGCAAGGCACGCATTGCGCTGTCGTTCGTACTCAATTACGAAGAAGGCGGCGAGCGCAATATCCTGCATGGCGACAAAGAGTCCGAAGCGTTTCTCTCGGAAATGGTCTCGGCCCAGCCGCTGCAAGGCGCGCGCAACATGAGCATGGAGTCGCTGTACGAATACGGCAGCCGTGCCGGGGTGTGGCGCATCCTCAAGCTGTTCAAGCAATTCGACATTCCGCTGACCATCTTCGCCGTGGCCATGGCTGCCCAGCGCCACCCGGATGTGATCCGCGCCATGGTTGCCGCCGGCCACGAGATCTGCAGCCACGGCTACCGCTGGATCGACTACCAGTACATGGACGAGGCCCAGGAGCGCGAGCACATGCTCGAAGCGATCCGCATCCTCACCGAACTGACCGGCGAGCGCCCATTGGGCTGGTACACCGGGCGCACCGGCCCCAACACCCGACGCCTGGTGATGGAAGAAGGCGGCTTCCTGTACGACTGCGACACCTACGACGACGACCTGCCCTACTGGGAACCCAACTCCCCTAACGGCAAGCCGCACCTGGTGATCCCTTATACCCTGGACACCAACGATATGCGCTTCACCCAGGTGCAGGGTTTCAACAAGGGCGATGACTTTTTCGAGTACCTCAAGGACGCCTTCGACGTGCTGTATGCCGAGGGCGCCGAGGCGCCGAAGATGTTGTCCATCGGCCTGCACTGTCGCCTGATCGGTCGCCCGGCGCGCCTGGCGTCGCTCAAGCGCTTTATCGAATACGCCAAAAGCCATGAACAGGTGTGGTTCACCCGCCGCGTCGACATCGCCCGGCACTGGCACGCAACCCACCCGTTCACGGGAGCCGCCAAATGACCACGTTTCAGACACTGACACCCTCGACCCTGAGCCGTGACGCCTTCGTCCAGGCCTTCGCCGATATCTACGAACACTCGCCATGGGTCGCCGAAAAGGCCTATGACCTGGGCCAGGACACGTCGATCGACCAGATCGAAACCCTGCACCAGCGCATGAGCGATATCCTGTTGAGCGCTGATCATCAAAGCCAGTTGGCCCTGATCAACGCTCACCCGGACCTGGCAGGCCGCGCCGCCGTCCAGGGCCAACTGACCCAAGCCAGCACCGATGAACAGGCTGGCGCGGGGATTCACCAATGCACGGCCGAAGAGTTCTCGCGCTTCACCGAGCTGAATGAGGCCTACAAGGCCAAGTTCAAGTTTCCCTTCATCATGGCGGTAAAAGGCAGCAACCGGCACCAGATCCTCGCCGCGTTCGAAACGCGCATCCACAACTCGACTGAAGCCGAGTTCAAGTGCGCGCTGGACGAGATCAACAAGATCGCGCTGTTCCGCTTACTGACCCTCTAAACGACCATCCCCAGCCACTCTATCCAAGGCAGACAAGAAGAATGAAAGCGCAACCCTTACCTTTCGAGAAGTTCGTCAACCTCGCCGACGCCCGCCTGGGCACCAAAATCATCTCCGTGACCGATGACTGGTTCGCCGACGCCAACCGCCTGTTCCAGCCGACCCCGGCTGTGTGGAAGGAGGGCGTTTTCGATGATAACGGCAAGTGGATGGACGGCTGGGAGTCGCGCCGCAAGCGCTTCGAAGGCTACGACAGCGCGGTGATCCGCCTCGGCGTACCGGGTTCGATCAAAGGCGTGGACATCGACACTTCATTCTTCACCGGCAACTATCCACCATCGGCGTCCCTGGAAGCCTGCTTCCTGGTTTCGGGCGAGCCTGACGAGAACACCCAATGGGTGGAAGTGCTGTCGGCCGTCGAACTGCAAGGCAACAGCCACCACTACCACGAGATCAACCACGCGCAGGCGTTCAGCCACCTGCGCTTCAACATCTACCCGGATGGCGGCGTGGCCCGTCTGCGCGTGTACGGCGTGCCGTTCCGCGACTGGTCCGCCGTGGGCGACAACGAACAGGTCGACCTGGCCGCCGCGCTCAATGGCGGTCGTGCCCTGGCCTGCTCCGATGAACACTTCGGGCGCATGAGCAACATCCTCAACCCGGGCCGTGGCATCAACATGGGCGACGGCTGGGAAACCGCGCGTCGACGTACGCCAGGTAACGACTGGGTGATCGTCGCGCTGGGGCACCCCGGCGAAATCGAAAAAATCATCGTCGACACCCTGCACTTCAAGGGCAACTACCCGGACACTTGCTCGATCCAGGGCGCGTTCGTCAAAGGCGGCACCGACAGCCAGATCGAGACCCAATCGCTGTTCTGGCGCGAACTGCTGCCGGCGCAGAAGCTGGAAATGCACGCCGAACACACCTTCGCCGAGCAGCTCAAGGCGCTGGGCCCGATTACCCACATCCGCCTGAATGTGTTCCCGGATGGCGGTGTGAGCCGTCTGCGCGTATTGGGCAAGGTTGCCAAATAGCACCGCATGATCGTTCCCACGCTCCGCGTGGGAATGCATCCCGTGACGCTCCGCGTCACCAAGAGCGGACGCAGAGCGTCCAGGGCAGCGTTACCACGCAGAGCGTGGGAACGATCCAACACAGCATCCGGATAAGAAGACAGCCATGCGCACACTGATGATCGAACCCCTGACCAAAGAAGCCTTCGCCCCTTTCGGAGACGTTATCGAAACCGATGGCAGCGATCACTTCATGATCAACAACGGGTCGACCATGCGCTTTCACAAACTGGCGACAGTCGAAACGGCACAGCCCGAGGACCACGCCATCATCAGCATTTTCCGCGCCGACGCGCAGGACATGCCGCTGACCGTGTGCATGCTGGAACGACACCCGCTGGGCAGCCAGGCCTTCATTCCGCTGCTCGGCAACCCCTTTCTGATCGTGGTCGCGCCCCTTGGCGATGCACCTGTATCAGGCTTGGTCCGCGCCTTCGTCACCAACGGCAGGCAGGGCATCAATTACCATCGCGGCGTCTGGCACCACCCGGTGCTGACGATCGAAAAGCGGGATGACTTCCTGGTGGTTGATCGCAGTGGCACAGGCAATAACTGCGATGAGCATTTTTTCAAAGAGGATGAGCGTTTGATCCTTGCCCCCCACCAATAAGAGAAGGCCGGATCACCCGACAACAAGGGTGACAGGCGAGAGGTAAAGACTGTGGAAGCACATCTGTTGGAATGGCTGAACCTGAGCGTACGCTGGGTTCACATGATCACTGGCGTCGCCTGGATCGGCGCTTCGTTCTATTTCGTCTGGCTGGAAAACAACCTCAACCGCGTCAACCCCAAAAGCGGCCTGGCCGGTGACTTGTGGGCGATCCACGGTGGCGGTATCTACCACCTGGAAAAGTACAAACTGGCCCCGCCGACCATGCCGGACAACCTGCACTGGTTCAAATGGGAAGCCTATTTCACCTGGATGTCGGGCGTCGCGCTGCTGTGCGTGGTGTTCTACTGGAACCCGACCCTGTACCTGCTGGCCCCCGGCAGCAGCCTGAGCGGCACCGAAGGCGTCTTGCTGGGCATCGGCTCACTGTTCGCCGGCTGGTTCATCTACTCCTTTCTCTGCGACTCGGCCCTGGGCAAGCGCCCTGCCCTGCTCGGCCTGATCCTGTTCGTGCTGTTGATCGCGGCGGCCTACGGCTTCAGCAAGGTGTTCAGCGGCCGTGGCGCCTACCTGCATGTGGGGGCGGTGATCGGCACGATCATGGTCGGCAACGTGTTCCGTATCATCATGCCCGCCCAGCGCGCACTGGTGGCGGCCATTGCCGAGAACCGCACGCCGGACCCGGCACTGCCGGCCAAAGGCTTGCTGCGCTCACGGCACAACAACTACTTCACCCTGCCGGTGCTGTTCATCATGATCAGCAACCACTTCCCGAGCACCTACGGCAGCCAATACAACTGGCTGATCCTCGCCGGGATTGCCGTGGCGGCGGTGCTGGTGCGGCACTACTTCAACACCCGGCACAACAGCCAGAAGTATGCCTGGACCTTGCCGGTGGGCGCGCTGGCGATGATCAGCCTGGCCTACGTGACCGGGCCCAAGCCCGCGCCGGAAGTGGCCAAGGCACCGGCAGCCATCGAGTACCAACCCCTGCCGGAAACCGCCTTGGGGGGTGGCTTGAAACCGGCCGCGCCTGCCGCACCGGCCGCTGAACCGGCACCGGCCCAGGCCGGCACGGACTTCGGCCAGGTGCACCATGTGATCGAGCAACGTTGCACCGTGTGCCATTCGGCCAAGCCCACCAGTCCGCTGTTCAGCACGGCACCGGCGGGCGTGATGTTCGACACACCGGAGCAGATCCAGCAGCAGGCTGCACGCATCCAGGCGCAGGCCGTGGCGAGCCAGATCATGCCGTTGGGCAACATTACTCAAATGACCCAGCAGGAAAGAGACCTGATCGGCACCTGGATCAACCAAGGAGCCCGCACCAACTAATTGATTCACACAGTTCCAATGTGGGAGGGGGCTTGCCCCCGATTGCAGTGTGCCAGCCAGCACATCTGTAACTGATCCACCGCCATCGGGGGCAAGCCCCCTCCCACATTTGGTCCTGCTGTGTTTTGAATATTGCGCTCCACACAACACAACAATAAAAAGATCCGAGGTGTTGCATGTCCCAGTTAGAAACGCAGACTCCTGCCGCGCCCGCCATGGTGCGGCTGCCCCTCTTGCAACTGATTCTGGTAGGCCTGCAACACGTCTTGCTGATGTACGGCGGCGCCGTCGCCGTGCCCTTGATCATTGGCCAGGCCGCAGGCTTGAGCCGTGAGGAAATCGCTTTCCTGATCAACGCCGACCTGTTGGTCGCCGGTATTGCCACCCTGGTGCAGTCGTTCGGCATCGGCCCGGTGGGCATTCGCATGCCGGTGATGATGGGCGCCAGTTTCGCCGCCGTCGGCAGCATGGTCGCCATGGCTGGCATGCCCGGCATCGGTTTGCAGGGCATCTTCGGCGCGACCATCGCCGCCGGGTTCTTCGGCATGCTCATCGCGCCGTTCATGTCCAAGGTCGTGCGCTTTTTCCCGCCGCTGGTGACGGGTACGGTGATTACCGCCATTGGTTTGTCGCTGTTCCCCGTGGCCGTAAACTGGGCCGGTGGCGGCAGCGCGGCCGCTACGTTCGGCTCGCCGGTGTACCTGGCGGTGGCCGCGCTGGTGCTGGCCACTATCCTGCTGATCAACCGGTTCATGCGCGGCTTCTGGGTGAACATCTCGGTGCTGATCGGCATGGGCCTGGGTTACGCATTGTGCGGCGTTATCGGCATGGTCGACCTCAGCGGCCTGGCCCGGGCGCCGTGGGTGCAGGTGGTGACACCGCTGCACTTCGGCATGCCCCGGTTTGAGTTGGCACCCATTCTGTCGATGTGCCTGGTGGTGGTGATCATCTTTGTCGAATCCACCGGCATGTTCCTCGCCCTGGGCAAGATTACCGGCCAGGAGGTCACGCCAAAAATGCTGCGTCGCGGCCTGCTGTGTGATGCCGGTGCGTCGTTCTTCGCCGGGTTCTTCAACACCTTCACCCACTCCTCGTTCGCGCAGAATATCGGCCTGGTGCAGATGACCGGCGTGCGCTGCCGCTCGGTCACCATTATGGCCGGGGTGTTTTTGATCGTACTGAGCCTGTTGCCCAAGGCCGCCTACCTGGTGGCCTCGATTCCGCCGGCAGTGCTGGGCGGCGCGGCCATTGCCATGTTCGGCATGGTGGCGGCGACCGGTATCAAGATCCTGCAGGAGGCCGACATCGCTGACCGGCGCAACCAGTTGCTGGTGGCGGTAAGCATCGGCATGGGCCTGATCCCGGTGGTGCGCCCGGACTTCTTCGCGCAATTGCCGGTGTGGATGAGCCCAATCACCCACAGTGGCATCGCCATGGCCACCCTCAGCGCGTTGTCGCTGAATATCCTGTTCAACATTCTCGGCGGTGCCGAGCGCCCTGCCGTTGAGCACGTCCACACCTGACGCACGCCCCATTGTCGCCCTGAGCGCGCTGTAACGGCGCACTTGAGCCCCGACGTGGGAGCCAGTATTCTCCGCGCCCGCTTGAATCGACGGTTTTTTACCGCCTTGGCGCGGCTTTTGCTGTAGCCATAAAGCTGACCAACCAGACGAGTTTTTCAGCCAATCCAAAGGCGCCGTGTCAGAGCGCCAGATGAGAAAAAACATAAAACTTTAACTCGGGAGCACCGAATGAAACCTATGTTCAAAGGCCTGATGCTGGCGGGATCCCTGCTGGCCGGTGGCCAAGCCGTGGCCGGTGATGTGTTGCAGTGGCAAAACAACAGCCTGACCTATCTGTGGGGCAAGAGCTTTACCGTCAACCCGCAGATCCAGCAAACCGTCACCTTCGAACATGCAGACGCGTGGAAGTACGGCGACAACTTCTTCTTCCTCGACCGCATCTTCTACAACGGCAAGGAAGACGGCAACGTCGGTCCGAATACCTACTACGGCGAGTTCAGCCCGCGTTTGTCATTCGGCAAAATCCTCGACAAGGACCTGTCATTCGGCCCGATCAAAGATGTCTTGCTGGCCTTCACTTACGAGTTCGGCGAAGGCGATAACGAGTCGTACCTGCTGGGCCCGGCGTTTGACTTGAATATTCCGGGTTTCGACTACTTCCAGCTGAACTTCTACCAGCGCCAGACCGAAGGCAACCGCCCGGGTGACGGCGTGTGGCAGATCACTCCGGTGTGGTCGTACACCATTCCCGTGGGCAGCTCCGATGTGTTGATCGACGGTTTCATGGACTGGGTGGTGGACAACGACAAGAACGCCCGTGGCACTTATCACGCCAACCTGCACTTCAACCCGCAGGTCAAATACGACCTCGGTAAAGCGCTGCATTGGGGCGACAAACAGTTGTACGTAGGTTTTGAATACGACTATTGGAAGAACAAGTACGGGATCGAGGACTCGGGCGCGTTCAAAACGACCCAGGACACCGCAAGCTTCCTGGTCAAGTACCACTTCTGATCAAACACCGCAGTTCAAATGTGGGAGGGGGCTTGCCCCCGATGGCGGCGATTCAGTCACAGATACTGTGAATGACACACCGCTATCGGGGGCAAGCCCCCTCCCACATTCAGCTCTCCACATTCAGCTCTGCGTCAGGCCGAGGAATCGGATGATTTCCTCACGTTTGGCCAGCGCATCCTTGCGCCCCAATTCGATCAGTTCGCTGCAATACCCTGCCTCGAACAGCAAGTAACTCAACACCCCCGCCCCACTGGTTTTGGTCGCCCCCGGCCCACGCAGGAACATGCGCAACGCCGCCGGCAATTCCTGGCGATGGCGTGCCGCGATTTCATCGATCGGCTGGCTGGGCGCAATCACCAGCACCTCCACCGACGCCAGCTCGGGCGAGACATCGCTGAATTGATTCAAGCGCTCCAGCAATTCGATATCGCTTTCCAGGCTGTCAATGAACGTGCTGTTGAGCATGTGGCCGCCGATCTGCGCCAGGGTCGGCTCCTGGCCGGTATAGGTGCGCGGCATCGAGGGTTCGTTGCCGCGCGGGTTACCGCTGACGCCGACCACCAGCACGCGGCTGGCGCCCAGGTGCAGGGCCGGGCTGATCGGGGCCGACTGGCGCACGGCGCCGTCACCGAAGTATTCCTGGTCGAGTTTCACCGGGGCGAACAGCAAGGGAATCGCCGAGCTGGCCAGCAAGTGCTCAACCGTGAGTTGCGTCGGCACGCCGATGCGCCGATGGCGCAGCCAGGCCTCGATGGTGCCGCCGCCTTGATAGAAGGTCACCGCCTGCCCGGATTCATAGCCGAACGCGGTGACCGCCACGGCGTGCAGATGCTGGCCCCGAATGGCTTCATCAATTCCCGCCAGATGCAGTTTGTCCTGCAGCAAATCGCGCAGCGGTGAACTGTCGAGCAACGCCACCGGAAACCGCCTGCCCAGGCCCAACAGGCTATGAAACAGAAAACGACTGGCCTGGCGGATCACGCCCGGCCAGTCGCTGCGCAGCACCAGATGGCTGCGAAAGCCCTGCCAGAACGCGGTAAGGCGTTCGATAGCGGCGGTGAAGTCCGTCGCGCCACTGGCCAGGGTGACCGCATTGATCGCCCCGGCCGACGTGCCGACGATCACCGGAAAGGGATTGGGCGCCCCCGGCGGCAGCAACTCGGCAATCGCCGCCAACACCCCTACCTGATACGCCGCACGCGCCCCACCGCCGGAAAGAATCAAGCCTGTGACCGGTTCGGCTGGGCGCATTGCGTCACTCCATGTGGCAAAAAATTGGGCTTAACAACGTCACATCATTGTAGGAGCGAGCTTGCTCGCGAAGATCGCCAATGATTACGCGTACATCCTAGGTGAACGCGGTGCTATTGGGTTTTTCGCGAGCAAGCTCGCTTCTACAGTGACAGCAGGGTTATCGACGGCGTTTTTCGTACAGCTTGGGTTCGCCCGGTGGCCGGCTCTTGAAGCGCCGGTGGGTCCACAGGTATTGCTCGGGGCAGTCGCGCACCGAGGCTTCGACCCATTGGTTGATGCGCAGGCAGTCGATTTCGTCGGTTTCCCCTGGGAAATCGGCCAGCGGTGGATGGATCACCAAGCGGTAACCACTGCCATCGGCCAGGCGTTCCTGGGTGAACGGCACCACCAGGGCCTTGCCCAGGCGCGCGAACTTGCTGGTGGCCGTTACCGTGGCGGCCTGGATACCGAACAGCGGCACGAAGATGCTTTGCTTGGCGCCGTAGTCCTGGTCCGGTGCGTACCAGATCGCACGGCCGGCACGCAGCAGCTTGAGCATGCCGCGCACGTCGTCGCGCTCCACCGCAAGCGAGTCGAGGTTGTGGCGCTCGCGGCCACGGCGCTGGATAAAGTCGAACAGCGGGTTGCCGTGCTCGCGGTACATGCCATCGATGGTGTGCTTCTGCCCGAGCAGGGCAGCGCCGATTTCAAGGGTGGTGAAATGCAGGGCCATCAAAATGACGCCCTTGCCTTCCAGATGCGCTTGCCTCAAATGCTCCAGGCCCTCGACATGGGCCAGGCGCGCCAGACGCGGCTTGGGCCACCACCAGCTCATCGCCATCTCGAAAAACGCGATACCGGTAGAGGCAAAATTTTCCTTGAGCAGGCGTTTGCGCGCTTTGGCGGATTTTTCCGGGAAACACAATTCCAGGTTGCGCGCAGCGATGCGGCGACGTTCACCGGCCACGCGATACATGCCGGCGCCCAGCAGGCGACCAATGGTCAACAGCACGCGGTACGGCAGTTGGGTGACCAGCCACAACAGGCCCATCCCCAGCCATAATGGCCAAAAACGCGGGTGAAGAAATACAGCTCGAAAACGCGGGCGATCCATTACAGATTCCGGTAAAGACAAGGGCCGCGCATTCTACAACGGTTCGACTCGGCTTGCGGCGGGTGAGTGTTCTCGTTATAAGTCTCGACACTTTTCGTGACAAGCCGCTTTCGCCGACCATGAGCCAAACCGAACCGCTAGACCAAGATCCCGTGTTCCAGCTGAAAGGCAGCATGCTCGCCATTACCGTGCTGGAACTGGCCCGCAACGACCTTGATGCCCTTGACCGCCAACTGGCCGCCAAGGTCGCCCTGGCGCCGAATTTTTTCAACAATGCCCCGCTGGTGCTGGCCCTGGACAAACTGCCAGCAGGCCAGGGCGTCATCGACCTGCCCGGCCTGATGCGCGTGTGCCGCTCCCATGGCCTGCGTACCCTGGCCATTCGCGCCAGCCGTATCGAGGACATTGCCGCGGCCATCGCTATTGAACTGCCAGTATTGCCGCCGTCCGGTGCGCGCGAGCGTCCGCTCGAACCATTGGTCGGTGAAGAGAAGAAAAAACCGGAAAAACCACCTGAACCCTTGATCAGGCCTACAAAGATCATCACCTCGCCCGTACGCGGCGGACAGCAGATTTACGCCCAGGGCGGCGACCTTGTGGTGGTCTCCTCGGTCAGCCCCGGCGCGGAACTTCTTGCCGACGGCAACATCCATGTATACGGCCCGATGCGCGGCCGCGCCCTGGCCGGCATCAAGGGTGATACCAAAGCGCGTATTTTCTGCCAGCAGTTGACCGCTGAGTTGGTTTCCATCGCGGGTCAGTACAAGGTTTCCGAAGATCTGCGCCGTGATCCGCTATGGGGCGCTTCGGTACAGGTCAACCTGTCGGGCGATGTGTTGAACATCATCCGTCTTTAACGGATACTGCCGCATTTTCCAAGCATCTCTAGACTCTGATAGCAAAGCGAAACCGGCAATACTTGCGTAGGACTATTTGGAAGTTGGCGTTTCCCCTGGGCAAACCCTGGCTTTTCCCTACAAAGGCTGTCCGCCTGCAGCGAGTTTCAAGAGATGTTTTTCAGGGACCGAAAGTCCTTTTTCCTTAGGGGTGAAACACCTTGGCCAAGATTCTCGTGGTTACATCCGGCAAGGGTGGTGTGGGTAAGACCACCACCAGCGCCGCTATCGGTACCGGCCTCGCTTTGCGCGGCCACAAGACAGTCATCGTCGACTTCGACGTCGGTTTGCGTAACCTCGACCTGATCATGGGCTGCGAACGCCGCGTGGTGTACGACTTCGTCAACGTGGTGAACGGCGAAGCCAACCTGCAACAGGCCCTGATCAAGGACAAGCGCCTTGAGAACCTGTACGTGCTGGCCGCCAGCCAGACCCGTGACAAGGATGCGCTGACCAAGGAAGGCGTAGGCAAAGTCCTCGCCGAGCTGAAAGAAACCTTCGAATACGTGGTATGCGATTCCCCGGCCGGCATCGAAACCGGTGCTCACCTGGCGATGTACTTCGCCGATGAAGCCATCGTGGTGACCAACCCGGAAGTGTCCTCGGTACGTGACTCCGACCGCATGCTCGGCCTTCTGGCCAGCAAGTCCAAGCGCGCCGAAGAAGGCCAGGACCCGATCAAGGAGCACCTGCTGCTGACACGCTACAACCCTGAGCGTGTCAGCAATGGCGAAATGCTCGGCGTTGAAGACGTCAAGGACATCCTCGCCGTGACCCTGCTGGGCGTGATCCCGGAATCCCAGGCCGTCCTGAAGGCTTCCAACCAGGGCGTGCCGGTGATTCTTGACGACCAGAGCGACGCCGGCCAGGCGTACAGCGATGCCGTCGATCGTCTGCTGGGCAAGACCGTGGAACACCGCTTCCTCGATGTCAAGAAGAAGGGATTCTTCGAGCGTATCTTTGGAGGCAACTAAACAATGAAATTTCTCGACTTCTTTCGCGCCAACAAAAAACCAAGTACCGCATCGGTCGCGAAAGAGCGTCTACAGATCATCGTGGCGCACGAACGCGGCCAACGCAGTACCCCGGACTACCTGCCAGCCTTGCAGAAGGAACTGGTCGAGGTCATCCGCAAGTACGTCAATATCGGCAACGATGACGTGCATGTCGCCCTGGAAAATGACGGCAGCTGCTCGATTCTGGAACTCAATATCACCCTGCCTGATCGTTGATCGAACAGGCGGCCGCCACGGCGGCTCTGCGACCTGGCTCCTCCCCCCGTAGGAGCGAGCTTGCTCGCGAAGAACCTGAGGCCACCGCGTTTCACCTGAATGAACGCGGTGCCGTCGAGTTTTTCGCGAGCAAGCTCGCTCCTACAAGGTGAGGGGGCAGTCAGTGGAGCCGCCGTTGGCGTTTGTTACGAGGCTGTTTAATGCCGCTGTCCAACATCCATATCCTGCATCAGGACGACGCTGTCCTGGTGGTGAACAAGCCGACCCTGCTGCTCTCGGTGCCGGGCCGCGCCGACGATAACAAGGACTGCCTGATCACCCGCCTGCAGGAAAACGGCTACCCCGAAGCCCGCATCGTTCATCGGCTCGACTGGGAAACGTCCGGCATTATCCTGCTGGCCCGGGATGCCGATAGCCACCGCGAACTGTCCCGCCAGTTTCACGACCGCGAAACAGAAAAGGCCTACACTGCCTTGGCATGGGGCCAGCCGGAACTGGACAGCGGCAGCATCGACTTGCCCTTGCGCTATGACCCACCGACCAAGCCACGCCATGTGGTGGATCACGAATTCGGCAAACATGCGCTGACCTTCTGGAAAGTGCTGGAGCGTTGTGGCGACTGGTGCCGCGTCGAACTGACGCCGATCACCGGGCGCTCGCACCAGTTGCGCGTGCATATGCTGTCCATCGGGCATCCGCTGTTGGGTGACGGCCTGTATGCCCACGAACAGGCCCTGGCTGCCTGGCCGCGCCTGTGTCTGCACGCGAGCATGCTCGGCTTTACTCATCCGCAAAGCGGCGAACGCCTGCGCTTCGAGTGCCCAGCACCCTTTTAAGTTGTGAATGCAGTCAAATGTGGGAGGGGGCTTGCCCCCGATAGCAGTGTGTCAGTCAACAGATTCAGTGACTGACACTCCGCCATCGGGGGCAAGCTCCCTCCCACATTTGTTCTGTGCACTTCTGGCCCTCGAACGGTAAACTCCGCGCATTGCTGTCTGGAGCTATTTATGCGCGATGCGTTGAATCAAGGCCTGATCGACTTCCTCAAGGCCTCCCCTACTCCTTTTCATGCCACTGCCGCCCTCGCCCAGCGCCTGGAAGCGGCCGGCTACCAGCGTCTCGACGAGCGCGACACCTGGACCACCGAAGCCAACGGTCGCTACTACGTGACCCGTAACGACTCCTCGATCATCGCCTTCAAACTGGGCCGCCACTCGCCGCTGCAAGACGGTATCCGCATGGTCGGCGCCCACACCGACAGCCCGTGCCTGCGGGTCAAGCCACAGCCCGAGCTGCAGCGCCAGGGTTTCTGGCAGTTGGGCGTGGAAGTCTACGGCGGCGCATTGCTGGCCCCGTGGTTCGACCGCGACCTGTCCCTGGCCGGCCGCGTGACGTTCCGGCGCGACGGCAAGGTCGAAAGCCAACTGATCGACTTCAAGCTGCCGATCGCGATCATTCCCAACCTGGCCATTCACCTGAACCGTGAGGCCAACCAGGGATGGGCGATCAATGCCCAGACCGAACTGCCGCCGATCCTCGCGCAATTTGCCGGTGACGAACGCGTGGACTTTCGTGCCGTGCTTACCGAGCAACTGGCACGCGAGCATGGGCTCAATGCCGACGTGGTGCTCGACTACGAGCTGAGCTTTTACGACACCCAAAGCGCAGCCGTGATTGGCCTGAACGGCGACTTCATCGCCGGCGCGCGCCTGGACAACCTGCTGTCGTGCTATGCCGGGCTGCAGGCCCTGCTCACCAGCGACACCGAAGAAACCTGCGTGCTGGTGTGCAACGATCACGAAGAAGTCGGCTCCTGCTCGGCCTGCGGCGCCGATGGCCCGATGCTGGAACAGACCCTGCGCCGCCTGCTGCCAGAAGGTGAAGAATTCGTACGCACCATTCAGAAATCCCTGTTGGTGTCTGCGGACAATGCCCACGGTGTGCACCCGAACTACGCCGAGAAACACGACGCCAACCACGGCCCCAAGCTCAACGCCGGCCCGGTGATCAAGGTCAACAGCAACCAGCGCTACGCCACCAACAGCGAAACCGCCGGGTTCTTCCGCCACCTGTGCATGGCCCAGGAAGTACCGGTGCAGAGCTTTGTAGTACGCAGCGATATGGGCTGCGGCTCGACGATAGGCCCCATCACCGCCAGCCACCTGGGCGTGCGCACCGTCGACATCGGCCTGCCGACGTTTGCCATGCACTCCATTCGCGAGCTGTGCGGCAGTCATGACCTGGCACATCTGGTGAAGGTGCTGGGTGCGTTCTACGCGAGCCGCGACCTGCCCTGATTCGATGGGCTAAATGCGATCCAAATGTGGGAGGGGGCTTGCCCCCTCCCACATTTGGATCGCAGACCGGCAAATGATACCGGTCGGCTCTAAGGCCGCCGCGCTTTTGATCTTGATCTTAGGCGCCCCGTTAAACCACGCTGGCCGAACGCAGGCTTGAATTCGTGGGTAACCCGGCAGGACGCCGGGTTAGCCG